>JBAYHQ010000001.1:0-50586 GCA_041666065.1 Minisyncoccota bacterium
GCCCGACTTCAATAGGCGGAGTTGGTAGGCGTCGTAGGCTATAGACGCGCCGCCGAGATCGGCGATGTTTTCGCCAAGTGTGAGCTGACCGTTCACCGTAAGACCGTCGGCAACGGTGTAGGCATTGAACTGCTTCACGAGCACGCGCGACTTCTTCTCAAAACGGGCTCGGTCCTGTGTCTGCCACCATGTCTTTCTGTTGCCCTTGCCGTCAAACTTGGAGCCCTGATCGTCAAAGCCGTGGGTAATCTCATGCCCGATGACTGAGCCCATCGCACCATAATTCACCGCGTCGTCTGAGTCGGCAGAGAAGAACGGGGGTTGCAGGATCGCAGCAGGGAAGACGATGTCGTTCAAACCGAAGCTGTAGTACGCGTTGACGGTCTGCGGGCTCATGAACCATTCCTTGCGGTCTACCGGCTTCTTGAGGCGGCGCATCGCGCGCGAGTGTTCAAAGAGTGATGCGCGTATCGCGTTGCCGAAGTAGTCGTCGGGCAGTATCTCTAGGCTCGCGTAGCTCTTCCACTTGTCGGGGTAGCCGAGCTTGCGATTGATCGCGTGGAGTTTCTGCAGAGCCTTCTTCTTCGTGGCAGGAGTCATCCAATCCAAGTGCTTGATCCTGGCGGCGTACGCTTCAAAGAGATCCTCCACCAGTACGACTATCTTCCGCTTCGCTGCAGGGCCGAAGTACTCCTGCACGTAGAGTTTACCGAGGAGCTCGCTCAGATTGCCGTTTACCGACCGGAGCGCTCTGCGCCACGCCGGCTTCATAGTCTGTACTCCCGACAGCACCGTGCCGTAGAAGGCGAAGCTCTGCTTCTCAAACTTCGCTGTCAGGTGGCTTGCGGCGCCGCCCGCCAGATGCCACGTGAGGTAGGTCTTCCAATCCTCAACAGGTTCTTTCGTGAGTAGAGTATTGAGTGCCTTGAAGAACGCTGGCTGCATGACGACAACAGTACGTGTGCCGCCGGCACCGATCGTCTTGAAGAAAGACTTCCAGTCCACGTGCGGCATAAGCTTCGCAAGCGCCGAGACCTGCATGGGGTGGTAGGTCTTGTCTACGTCCCGCAAATCCTCCTTCGTCATAGACACCTTTGCGATGGCGGTTTCTATGCGCATGACTGTTCCGCTCGCACGCTTCGCTTCGGCTGTCGTCTTACCGAGGAGCTCAAAGATCGCCTTCACATGCTTCGCGTACGCGGTGCGGACGCGTACCGACTCAGCATCGTTTTTCAGGTAGTAATCGCGGTCGGGCATACCGAGCCCGCTCTGGTGCAGGTAGAGCACGTACTTCTCGCTGTTCTTCATGTCTTGGTCAATCATGACGCCCCATGGGCCGCCGCCTCCGATACGTTCAAACTGCGCGAATGCCGCGACGAGCGAGCGCAGGTCTCGGACCTTCTCAATGCGTGCGAGCCACGGCGCAAGCGGTTTTGCACCAAGCGCGTTGCGTTGCTTCATGTTGAGTCCTGAAAGGTAGAAGTCGCGTACCTTCTGTTCGGGGCTGCCGTGCGCAAGGCGTTTCTGCTTCGCGAGTTTGGTCACTATGGCGCGGAGTTTCTTCTCAGTGTCATAACGGAGCATGAGAAATGCGCCCCAGTGCGACTCGTGCGGAGGGATAGGATTCTTCGCGAGCCACCCTCCGTTTACATGACGATAGAAATCGTCCTGCGGCCGCACCTTCGCATCTATATCGCGCACATCAAATCCCCATCCGTTTTTCTTCATGAGGCAATAGTATATGAATCTCTTGTCTCGTGCTATCTTTTTCCCATATGACTGTATCTGAAGTACGCAGGCGTTACTTAGATTTCTTCGCGAAGCGCGGGCACGCGATTATCCCCTCCGCGGCTATCGTGCCGGAGAACGACCCGACCACGCTTTTCACCAGCAGCGGTATGCAGCCCTTGGTGCCGTATCTGCTTGGTCAGCCGCACCCAGAGGGCGCGCGGCTTGCCGACTCGCAGATGAGCTTCCGCGCCGAAGACATAGAAGAGGTCGGCGACAACCGCCACACGACATTCTTTGAGATGCTTGGCAACTGGTCGCTTGGCGATTATTTCAAGCAGGAACAGCTCCCGTGGGTGTTTGAGTTCCTCACGAGCACGGAAGAGGGTCTCGGCCTCAATCCGCAGAACCTCTACGTGACCGTCTTCGGCGGCGACGAAGAGAGCGGTATGGAGGCCGACAATGAGTCGGTTGAGATCTGGAAAAAGCTTTTCAGCGAGAAGGGTATGGAGGCGAAATTCGTAGCACTCGGCACCGAGGAGCGGGGCAACGAGCTCGGCATGCAGGGTGGCCGGATCTTCTCGTTTGGTGCACGAAAGAATTGGTGGAGCCGCGCTGGCGTGCCTACCAAGATGCCTGCGGGAGAGATAGGCGGGCCAGACTCAGAGGTCTTCTACGACTTCGGCCTGCCGCACAACACCGCCTTCGGCCCTGAGTGTCACCCCAACTGCGACTGCGGGCGCTTCATAGAGATAGGGAACTCGGTCTTCATGCAGTTCATCAAGCAGGAGGACGGCACCTTCAAGGAATTGCCGAAGCGCAACGTGGACTTCGGCGGCGGGTTGGAGCGCCTTGCCGGCCCGACTATCGGGACTCCTGACATTTTCATGATTGATATTTTTGATGCTGCGCGCATCGTTCTTGAGAAGCGTTCAGGAAAATCCTACAGCGACGCTGCGGCGACGCGCTCGTTCCGCATCGTTCTGGACCATATGCGCGCGGCTTCCTTCATGCTCGCAAGCGGCATACGCCCCGCGAACTCCGAACAGGGGTACGTGCTCCGCCGTCTTATCCGCCGTGCTATCCGCGAAGCGGACAAGCTCGGCATCAGGGAGGCAGTGCTCGCGGAGGTTGCCGAAGGATTCGGCGCGGCATACGCGGGCGCGTATCCGTTTGTGCAAAACGCTGCACAGACCATTCGCGAAGAGCTAGAGAAAGAAGAGGCGCAATTTAGGAAGACCCTTTCACACGGTATGAAGGAGTTGGAGAAGATGGGGAATGATGTGGATGCCTTCATGCTCTTCACTACGTACGGCTTCCCAGTAGAGCTCACCGAGGAAATCGCGAAGGAACGCGGCATCACGCTTGATATGGAGGCGGTGAAAGCAAAAATGGAGGAGCATCAGGCGCTCTCACGCGCGGGCGCTGCACAGAAGTTCGCCGGAGGGCTCGCCGATCAGGCCGAGCAGACCGTGCGCTATCACACGGCGCACCACCTCCTCCTCAAGGCGCTCCAGAAAGTGCTTGGGCCAGACGTGCACCAGCGAGGGAGCAACATCACAAGCGAGCGTCTGCGTATAGACTTCTCCTACGGAGCCAAGATGACTGACGAACAGAAGGCAGAGGTTGAGAGAATCGTGAACGAGAAGATACAAGAGGAGCTGCCGGTCACGCGCTCGGTGATGGATAAGGCGGAGGCAGAGAAGCTTGGCGCGGAGCGCGAGTTCGGCGCGAACTATCCGGAGCAGGTAAGCGTGTACTCGGTAGGACCCAAAGACGCGACTCAGGAGGACCCGAAGTTTGCCGAAGCATTCTCCATAGAGTTCTGTGGCGGCCCGCACGTGTCCAACACACGCGAGCTTGCAGGCACATTTAAGATACTGAAAGAGGAAGCCTCCTCCGCTGGCGTCCGTCGCATTAAGGCAATATTGCAGTAAGGCTTACTTGTTGTATATTCACAGCGGGGTTCACTGGCAATTCAATCAGACCAAAGGGGGTTCGAGGTGGAAAATATACGAAAAGTCGTAACTGAACACAGCCTTTTCGCCATCATGGCGCAGGCAATGGTGGCGGGACTTCTCACCGTCCTCAATACCGTCCTCAATCAGGTTCAGGACACAGGGAGGATGCTCGTCATTGTCATGCTAGTCGGCGTCATGGCGCGACTTATGGTGATGCCACCGCAGAATGAGAAAGACGAAGGCTTCTGGCGCGGTATGATGGTTTTGACACTAGGCTACGTGGCATACCAAACCGCGTATGGTTCAGGCCATACGCCGCAAGCCTACTTCTGGGTGGCGACCGTTTTCCTGTGGGGACTGGTCCTTGCGGATGCGTTCAACAAGAGCTTGTGGGTCAAACGGGGGAAAGTCCCCATACCACTCTTTCTCATCTTGGCGGTGCCGCAACTCGGGCTTGCCGTCGCGACCGCCCACGTCGTGGGGCTTATCTGAAAGGAGGGGAGGAATAAAAGAAGGCGCGCGCACTTGTCGTTGGTAGACATGAGCGCGCGTTTTTGCTTTTGATGATGTTAAAATAAAAAGGATGAGTTTTCTTGAAAACTTTTTTCCTACAAAGAAAGTAGCGGAATCGGTCGTGCTGATTGACGTCGGCGAAGAGTCCGTCGCGGGTGCGTATGCTCGGTGCGAACGCGGCAAGACGCCGGTTATCGTCTACACGCGCAGCGTCCCGATCAGGCGCAGGCAGTTAGAGTCGCTTGATATCGCTATGCTTCGTGCACTCAGGGCGCTTGGAGACCGGTTGGTGCGCGAAGGCGCGCCTGCGCTCGCTCGTGCCACAGGGAGCGGGGCTATCTCGCGGGTGCTCGTCTCGGTAGACGCGCCGTGGCAGGAGTCCACTATACGCACGGAGCACTTTGAGGACAGCGGACCGTTTGTCTGCACCCGCGAGCTTGCGGAGAGGAGGCTGGGAGACATGCGGGAGGCGGTGGGTGAGATGCTAGACATGACGCTCACCGACCAGAGCATCGTGGGTGCGGTGTTAAACGGCTACGAGACGCGCGAGCCTTATGACAAGAAGGCGAGCCGCGCCTCGCTCACCGTACTCTCCTCGCTCGTTATCCGAGACATCGCGGAGAGCATCACGACGCTTCTTGAGGGTCTGTATCACACGAAAGACGTGGAGCTCATATCGGGCAGTTCGCTGCGGTATCAGGTCATGAGCCGACTCTTCCCGCACGAACGCGACGCGCTCATCGTAGACGCGACCGCGAGCTCGCTCACGTCTGTAGGTCTTATGCGCAAGGGCGTGCTCGCTGCGCTACTGCAAGTGTCGGTGCCCGACGATGTTTCCGGGTGGCTTACTGCGCTGCAAGGAGAGCTCGCGGAGATGTCTAAGCACTATGCGCTACCGAGTATGGTGTTCCTGCTTGCTCGCGAACCAGCTGCTCCGGAGCTGCGGCGTGCACTTGAGACTGCTCGCCTCGGAGTCTCCCGACCGACGAAGGATACGCCGAAGATAGTACTGGTGACACGGAGCAATATCGGCGGGGCAGTACGCCACCGAGAGGCGCACGAGGCTGATATTTCCATATTGTTTATGGCGCTCTACCTCGGACACCGCGGTACGGGCATCTCTCTGTAATACACACGGGCGCCCACTCGTGCTTGGAGCAGGGGGTGTATACTACCCCCATATGCGCACCATACAAGACATCATGCCGCCGTCCCGTCGGAAAGATACGGAACCAGCTCGTAGCGAGTCAGCACATCACACGCCTTCGCACGGGAGGTCGTCCAAGTTCCCTTACGGGACGCTCATTACTATCGTGCTTGTCATCGCTGCCTCGGTCGGGGCGCTCTACTATTTCTCAAGCGCCAAGATAGAGGTTATCCCGAACACGGTCTCTGCCGCGGTGCAGAACTCGTTTACTGCGAACCAGAGCACCGGCGACCTGCCGTACGAACTTATCACGGCGCAGAAGATAGCCTCGCAAAGCGTCAAGAGCACCGGCACGAAGACTGTCAGCTCTTCTGCGAGCGGTACTATCACTATCTACAACACGCAGGCGAAGACGCAGAAGCTCATCAACAATACCCGTTTCGCTACCACAGCGGGGCTTATCTTCCGTATCCACGAGGCGGTTAGCATCCCTGCAGGAAGCTCGGCGAAGCCGGGGAGCGTGACCGCGAAGGTCTACGCAGACAAGGTGGGCGACACTTACAATGTCGGCCCGACCTCGTTCACTATCCCTGGTTTCGCGGGTACGCCGCAGGCCTCGCAGGTGTACGCGCGCTCCTCTAAGGCCATGACTGGCGGAGCATCGGGCACGGTGCCGGTAGTAGACGCGTCTGCCGAGAATCAGGCGCGCACCTCGCTCGCGAACGCACTCGCTCCAGAGCTCTCCGCAAGCCTTGAAAGCCAGATCCCAGAGGGCTACGTGCTACTCTCCGGAGCGGCTACGACGACTTTCCAAGAACTCGCTTCCGCGCCGTCTGAGACTACCGGCATGGTAGACGTGAAAGAGCAGGGCACTATCACTGCGGTCGTCTTCCCCAAGACGGCGCTCGCCAAGGCAGTCGCCGCCTCTGTAGCTGGGCTGAGCTACCAAGGCGAGCCTATGACACTCCTACCGGCGACCAACCTGAAGCTCTCGGCGACGAGTCTCCCTGAGCCTGACGCGAAGTCGTTTGCCTTTACCCTCGCTGGCACAGCCGCGCTCTCCTACACGATAGATCCTACGCGGATTGCCGCCGCCGTGGCGGGGAAGACTCGTTCCGCAGCAGAAGTTGCACTGACAAATTACCCTGAAGTCAAGAGGGCGATCATCATCCTGCGGCCGTTCTGGAGGCAGGCTTTCCCTCAGGATCCGTCCACCATAGACATCGTGGTGAGCAATCCCTAGCATATATTTGACGGTTTTAGCGACACCTGCTAGATTATAGGAGTACCTGCATGGCGATTCATAAATGAGCGAAGGCGAAGATACCAAGACGACGACGGCTGGGTCCGTCGAAGAAGTATTGCCAAATTCGCTTTTTCGCGTTCGGCTTCCTGCCAAGGAGGACGGGAGTGAGGGAGAACTTATTCTCGCTTACCTCGCAGGGAAAATGCGTTTGCACCGAATCCGCGTCCTCGTCGGCGATCAGGTAGACATGGTGCTAGACCCGTACGGCGGGCGCGCAAGAATCGTGCGTCGATTAACGTAATAAACACTTAGAGATATCTACGATGAAAGTCCGTGCCTCCATCAGAGTTCAGCAGACAGGAGACCAGCTCGTACGCCGAGGTGGACGGCTGTATCGTATCAACAAGAAGAACCCGCGTCGTAAGGCGCGCCAAGGGTAGTCAGTATTTTCATAATTCTTAATTCTAAACTCTTAATTCTGAATCATATGCGTATCGCCGGAGTCACCATCCCAGATAACAAGCAGCTCGCGTACTCGCTACCGATCATCTTCGGTATTGGTCCGACGCGCGCGAAAGATATCTTGAAGGCTGCGGGTATTCCGGAGAACAAGAAGGGGGGCGAGCTTACTGCCGAAGAGGAGCAGAAGATCCGCTCGCTCTCAGAGGCGTACCTCATAGAAGGCGAGCTGCGCCGCGAGATCGGTCAGAACATCAAGCGTCTGAAGGACATCCGTTCGTATCGCGGCGAGCGCCACTCGCGCGGTCTCCCCGTGCGCGGCCAGCGCACCTCTACGAACTCGCGCACGCGTCGCGGGAACGTGCGCAAGACGATGACCTCTGGTCGCCGTACGCTTGAGAAGACGTAATCAACTGATCACTTTTATTTACTATGGGAAAGAAACGAATCATCAAGAAGAGCGGGAAAGGCATGGATCAGGGCCGCAAGGAGCGTGCTCTGGGTAAGGCCACCAAGCGTCACCTGGAGAAGGGCGTGCTTCACATTGAAGCTACCTTCAACAACACCAAGGCTGTCGTTACCGACGAGAAGGGCAACGCAGTGATCTCCTCTTCGGCTGGCGCGCTCGGTTTCGCCGGTGCTCGCAAGTCCACACCGTATGCAGCGGCTAAGGTGGGCGAGTTCCTCGGCGAGAAGGGTATCATGATCGGTCTCAAGGAAGCCTCGGTGGTGATCCGCGGTGTCGGTGCCGGTCGCGAGTCGGTGCTCCGCGCCTTCTCCGGCAAGGGCATACAGATAAAGTCCATTAAGGACGTTACTCCGGTGCCGCACAACGGTCCGCGCCCGCCGAAGCCTCGTCGCATCTAATATTTCCATATATGAAAACTGGACCACGATACAAAATAGCGAAGCGCCTCGGCGCGACCGTCTTTGAGAAAGCGCAAACGCAGAAGTTTGCTATTTCTGCTGAGCGCTCCGCGAAGAACAAGAAGCGCAGCCGCGGGCGCCAAAGCGAGTACGGCAAGCAGATGCTGGAGAAGCAGAAGGTGCGCGTGACCTACGGCCTCACCGAGAAGCAGTTCCGCAACTACGTGAAGAAGGCCCTTGCCGCCCACTCGTCAAAGCCGTCTGACCGCCTCCACGAGCTCCTTGAGCTCCGCTTGGACAATGTCATCTGGCGCCTCGGCCTCGTGGCGACGCGTCGCGCCGCTCGCCAGATGGTCTCGCACGGTCACGTTCTGGTGGCGGGCAAGAAGACGCGTATCCCGTCGTACGCGCTTTCGGTGGGCGACGTGATAAGCGTGCGCGAGGGCTCTAAGGAGCACGGGACGCTCGTCGGGTTCGCAGACCGCTTCGCGGACCGCAAGCTCCCGTCGTGGCTCTCGTGGAACCCGAAGTCCATGGACGGCAGCGTGCTGGAGCGGCCGACGTCGGCCTCGGCAGACGTGGCAGGCGACCTCGTGTCGGTGCTCTCGTTCTACACGAGATAATTTTTAGTTATTAATTGGTAATTACGATTGCGTTATGGAATACCACATCACACTTCCAAGTAAGCCCCGTGTCGTCTCTGAAGAGGGAATGCAGGGCGTTTATGAAATAGATTCGCTGTACCCAGGGTACGGCCACACACTCGGCAACTCGCTTCGCCGTATCGTGCTCTCCTCGCTCCCAGGGGCGACTGTCACACAGGTCAAGATAGACGGTGTACCACACGAGTTCGCTACCGTGGACGGTGCGCGCGAGACGGTCATGGAGATTATCCTTAACCTCAAGCGTGTCCACTTCGTGCTGCACGGTGCAGAATCGCAGACCATCTCGCTTTCAGCGAAGGGTTCAGGCGAAGTCACCGCAAAGGATTTCAAGCTCCCCAGCCAAGTAGAGATCAAGAATCCGGAACAACACATCGCTGACCTCTCCGGTAAGGCGTCGCTTGAGATTGAGGCTACGATTGAGCGCGGACTCGGCTACGTGCCGCGCGAGGCGCTCACCAAGGAGAAGGTAGATATCGGCACGATCGCGCTTGATGCGACCTTCACTCCTATCCGCCGCGTGAACTACGAGGTGGAGAACATGCGCGTCGGCGACCGTACCGACTTCAACCGCCTGCGCATCCTGATTGAGACCAACGGCACTATCACGCCGCGCGAAGCGCTGGAGCAGTCTATAGAGACGATGATCCACCAGCTCAAGGCCGTGATCGGCTTCCAAGAGAGCGCACCGGCTGCAAGCGAATCATCTTCCAAGAAGGAGGAGGGAGCGATTGATGTTGCTAAGGTGAAGATCGCCGACCTAGGGCTCTCGGCACGCATCACAAGCGCGCTTGAAGAGGCGGGCATCAAGAGCGCCGCGGGTCTCGCACGGAAGACCGCAAGCACGCTCTTGGAGCTTGACGGTATTGGCGAGAAGGCGATTGAGGAGATCTCTGGCGCGCTCGCTGGCCTAGGACTCACACTCAAGAGCGAATAATAACTACTTGTATGGCATTCACTAAAAAAGCACGAACCTTCGGCCGACCGAGCAACCAGCGCAGAGCGCTTATGCGTTCACTCGCGCGCTCGCTCGTCCTTGAGGAGCGCATTTCCACCACCGAAGCGAAGGCGAAGAGCCTGCGCCCGTTTGTGGAACGCTTGGTGACCTATGCCAAGAAAAACACTCTTGCAAGCCGCCGCCTCACTAAGGCGACGCTTGGCGACGACGAGGCGGTGAAGAAGCTCTTTGAGTCTATCGCTCCGCGCTACGCGGAACGCGCCGGCGGCTACACCCGCGTGGTGAAGCGTACCGTGCGCGGTGCCAACGATGCTCGCAAGCTTGCGTATATCGCTTTTGTGTAATTAAATAAGCATTCACTATGACCAGTAACACTAAGCCAGCCCCAACGACCTACACGATTGACGCAACCGATCGTACGCTCGGCCGCGTCTGCAGCGAAGCTGCGCACGCACTCCTCGGCAAGCGTTCGGTGCACTTCGCCAAGAATCAGGCGCTGCCGGTGACGGTCACTATAGAGAACGCCAGCAAGCTCCACTTGCCGAGCCGCCGCACGCAGGGCAAGGTCTACACACACTACACCGGCTACCCAGCGGGTCTGCGCGAAGTGCGCATGGACGTGATGATAGAGAAGAAGGGCATCGCAGACGTGATCAAGAAGACGGTGGACGGTATGATCCCTCGCAACCGCCTGCGCGCACCCCGCATGAAGAACCTCATCGTAAACATATAATTATGGCCACTTCCACCTTTACCAACGCCGTCGGACGCCGCAAGACCGCTATCGCGACGGTACGCATCACCCCTGCAGCGAAGTCTAGCCTCGTGGTCAACGGCAAGACTGCCAAGGAGTATTTCAAGACTGACCTCCGCACCAAGGTCGCCGAGGAGGCGCTCACGATAGCCGACAGCGCCGAGCACTACGCAGTCACTGCGCACGTGGAGGGTGGCGGCATCGCTGGCCAAGCTGATGCGCTCCGCCACGCTATCTCGCGCGCTATCACCAAGGTAGAGCCGAAGACACGCACTGTGCTTAAGGCGGCCGGCCTTATGAAGCGCGACCCGCGTGCCAAGGAGCGCAAGAAGCCGGGGCTTGTCAAAGCCCGCAAGGCAAAGCAGTGGAGCAAGCGCTAAAGAAACAAGAAAACCGCTCGATAATCGAGCGGTTTTCTTTTTGTATCCTCGGACTAGCTTTTCGAAGCAAGCATGCTCCGTCACTCGTCCGCGAGTGTCTGGGGGCCAAGCAGTGATCGAAGCGTCAGCTATCTAATTCTTCCTGATTATAATAATTAGCACCTTCTGTTCTAGGGGTGTATAGTTTTGGGTATGTTTTTGGAAACAGAACTAGAACCTCTGAAGAAAATAGCCAACTCAGAGAGTGCGGCTGTTGTAACCTTTATAGCTCCCGATCGATCAATTCGAGTTACCCCTTCTAGCTACAGCTCCACTTCAATATCAACAAACGATGTTTACCGTCTAGAAGAGGCACTTGGAGACAGCGCCGTTCCCGATAAGGCCCTACTTCTACTGCACTCACCGGGTGGAAATTTCTCCTCATCCTACAACATCGCTCGTTTTCTAAGAAAGAGATTCAAGACCTTACATGTGTTTGTTCCTTATGAAGCCGCGAGCGGAGCTACAATTATGTCTTTGGCAGCAAATGCTATTACCTTGGGCGATCTGGGCTATCTAACTCCTATTGATCCACAGGTGAGATATAAAGGTGAGTGGGTCTCCAGTTATGGCGTTATAGAGAAAGTTGCAGACATGGAACGTAAATTTAAAAAACTTGTTCCTGATGAGGTTCCGGTGCCATGGCATCAGATGATAGATCGTCTTGATCTTATTCATTATCGGGAAATGGAGACTCTGAATTATGAAGCACGAAGTTATGCTGAAGACCTTTTAAAATCCGCGGGCTATTCTCCAGAACAGGCCACAGACATTGCATGGAAGTTAGCTCGCAATATTTATTCTCACGGGCATTGTTTTGATGCCGATGCCTGTACAAAAATGGGTTTAAAACTCGATGCCTCTGCTAAATCACTTGGATATCTTTCTGAAATGAAAAAGCTAATCCATTTTGCGAATAAGAAAAATACCGAGATACCGTCACACTATATCGATGTAGTCCTTCCGAAAGTCGGCGTAGTAGTTCTTACGGAGTCAGTAGATGATTCTCTTGAAAGCAAGGCCGAACTTACATCCAAGGTTGTCAGAACTAAGAAATTGAAAAAATCTAAGGGAGTAAGGCGTCGTTAGTGTTTTTAAGCCCCTGCAAGAGTAATCCTTGATAAAGGACTACATTATACACTTTCGGAGTACCATTCACGACTATTGTGATAGACTAAGAACATGGCAATAAGGACCATGAAAAAGGACAGCGACCTAAATGCTCTTTTGGCTCGTTCAGCTGAGAGTGGTAAATTCTTTGAGAAAGAAGGTTTTACTGATTTGAGTGATGTAATTAAATACGCCATAAAGAGGAGTGAGGCTAATTAAGAAATATGATGATTTGGGCGAATATTTTGCGCAGATTAGATGCGGTGAAATGTCTAACGAACCATGTTAGAAGCATCAGAGGTCTAAGTACAAAGGAGAAATCTTCATACTACCGCTCCATCTTAATAATTTTATACAGCATCGTTGAAGGTTTAGTATATGAAGTCGTAAAGAAAAATACGACTCCCCCTGATCATGTTTTTGAAAAAATATCTGAGTACACGGATCTTCACAGAATCAACTCATCCGTCCTTGCCACTACTTGGGATGTTCTTTTATGTCACAAAAAAAAGATCGATAGAAAAATAAATGATGATGGAGCAACATTCGGACGTTACAATCTTTTTTTACAGCATCAAGGAGTTATAAATTCAAGGCAATATAAGACATTGGATTGGATTAGAGAAGAAAGAAATAAACTCCATATTCAAGGACTTGCGACTCCCGATATTAATTATACTGACGCAAAAGTGAAAAGAACATCTAGGGCAATTAGGTTTCTAGTAAGGAAAGTATAGCCACTGGGCTTTACAAGATTGAATCTCGCTCTAACATTGCACTTCCTACCCAGAGGCGTACCATTCGGCATATGAAAAAACTTATTGCTGGTGTTGCTCTCGTGTTCTTCCTGTTTGTTTCTGCCGGTTCAGTTGAAGCGAAGACCGTAAACGTCCGTGGCTACTACAAACCCTCCACTGGTGCATACGTACAGCCCTCGCACCGCACCTCTCCGAACAACACGCGCATGGACAACTACTCCACGAGAGGGAACTACAACCCCTACACCGGCAAGGCTGGTCGTGCGAATCCCTACAGATACTAACTGCAGCATTGAGCCCCGCTCACTTGGAAGCTTCGCTTCCAAGTGAGTCCCAGAATATCCTTATGACTGGACGACCGTCCAAAGATAAGGATATTTCACTTGGAGGCCGAACCTCCAAGTAACTGAGTGGATGGGGATAGTCGGCGTTATTCTTTGACCTCTTCAACCTCTGGTGGTCGCACCATTCTCATTTCTCTAAATATCGCTCCACTTGGGAAAGTGAGGCCCGATGCCACTTCTTCATCTGTAGGCTTGAAGCCGAGGCGCTCATAGAAAGCGATGGCCGGAGCATTATCCCTGTTGACCGTCAGCACCGTGGACAGTGCTGGGTTGAAGATGGAGCGTGCTTGATTCCACAGATCTGTTCCCACGTGCCGCCCCTGATACGAGGGTAGTACATAGAGCGCCCCAAGCTCGTTTTGTATCGGAGACGTCATCGCCCATGCATATCCGATGATTTCCCCGTGCTCTTTTGCTACGAATGCCGCTTCGCCGGATTTTTGTTCCTGCAGTTCTGCGGCCGTCCTCTTGAGCGATTCTGCAGAGAAAGCTTTCTTGAACGAATCAAAATACCACCCGATATCGTTCGGCGTTATGCCGGAACGTTCGTTTACGTATGTATTGAGCCAAGTCTCACGCTGAACTTCTCGGAGACCCATGGCGTCAGCACCCGTAGCGCGTTCAATACGAATACGAGGAACATGTTCTTCTGCAGGAGTTCCTTCTTTCATAAATCCATTTTACCGCACTTACTTGGGAGTTTCGCTTCCAAGTGAGTGGGCTGGACATTTTATGAAATAAGGGTATTATTGCGAGCAGGTTGGTCTTCTTAAACTAGACACGAGGAGCAAGTGCGATGGACGCTACACCGGAATCATGGAGTTTCTGTTACAAACATTATAGGACCCACCACAGGTTCTCCGACGGTTCAATCGCCTGCATCCTCTGCATTGAAGAAACGGTGAGGAAGCGTGAGCCTGAGGCTCTGGCGATGTGGAGAAGCATTTTGGAAGTTCTGCCGCCTCTGGAAATGGAGGTGCTGCATGCCCACATTGAGATGGGCTCAGTCGTTACCAGCGACAGCGACGAGGCTATCATGCTCAGATTCCTCGCCGCTAAGGCGTTACGGACTAAGAGCACCGTGGACGAGGTCCTCGCAGAAGCGATAAGGACCCGCTCGGTACGGTGCATACTTCTCTGATTTCAATTTTCTTTTAACCTGTTGTTAACAAGGAGGAATATCAGATGCAAACCGCAATCGTAGTCTTGGAAGTGCTGTCGGCGACCCTTCTGGTCCTCTCTGTGGTCATGGCGACGGTGATCCTCGTGGCCAAGCAGTATCAGGGTCTGCCGCACTTCCGCGGTGACAGCGAATGGCAGGGCTGGAAAATCGCCTTCGCCAACTGGCTCGCGGAGCATAGGGCACGGAGGTATCTGGAAGGAGTCTTGGCAGCTCTAGCCGCCACAATAGTCGCCCTTTCCTTCCTGACGCACTAGCATTATCAAGAGCTCGCACAGTGACAGTGTGCGAGCTTTTTGACATTCATCCCTTTAGCAGTAAGGTACGGGAAGGACGGGACTGTTCCCGATAAGTAGTGGAGGTGCTCCATGTCAGACGACTTCAGAGAACCCGATGTATTCAGAAGCAGAGACTGCGGACCCGCGATCCTGTCGCTTGAGACGAGCTTGAAGGACCTTATCGTCGCTCGGAAGCAGCTCTTGCGGAGACACACCATCCCAGAGGACCTGCTGAACCGAGGCTTTGGGAAGCGGGCCGCGGAGGTCATTGAGGAGCTGATCCAACTCCTCAACCCCGAACGCTCCGAGAACATCCGCAAGATGAACGCACAGATGATCTGGGAGGTCTACTGGAGATTGCAGGAAGGGCGAGCAGAAACGCGCTACCCAATCTTCGCGGTGCTCGCCGAGCTCAACAGCGACCCGCTGTTCATCTCTGACTTCGCGTATACCAGTTATTGAAAGACGCTTTGACCGGCGTCTTCTTTTTGACTCCTCTCACCATTTCGGGCATAGTGGAGGGATGAAAGAATGGCATGGAGACGATATTGCGCCGGAGGATGTGGTGATTGAGCCAGAGGTGGGCGAAGAGGCTGGCGAGGTGCGGCCTGAAGATAAAATCGCGAAGGTCCGCGAAGAGCTCTCTGCCTGCCGCAAAGACAAGCAGGAATACATGGACGGCTGGCAGAGAGCGAAGGCCGACTACGTGAACCTCTTGAAGCGGTTTGAAACCGAGACCAAGTCGGCGGAGTTGAAAGGCAGGGTGGGCGCTGTGGAGACACTGCTCCCAGCCTT
This sequence comes from Minisyncoccota bacterium, assembly GCA_041666065.1. Lineage (GTDB taxonomy): Bacteria > Patescibacteriota > Minisyncoccia > Phycocordibacterales > Phycocordibacteraceae > C7867-001. Next base: position 15,180 of record JBAYHQ010000001.1, read on the forward strand.
TGACGCGCTTGAGCGCTCTAAGGAGCATGGAGATTTGCCGGAGGGCTTCACCGCTATCGCCCGCCAGCTAGAGAGCGCCTTCGCTGCGCTCGGCCTCGCAGAGACGGGCAAGGTCGGGGAGAGGTTTGACCCCGCGTATCACGAAGCCCTAGGGCAAGACGCGGTTGAGTCAGCAGGGGAAGATGATATAATCACAGCAATCCTTGAAAAGGGGTGGCGGGTGGGCGACACCGTGATACGGCCGGCGAAGGTGCGCGTGGGACACTGGGGCGCATAATTGCATTTATACAAGGGCTTTTTGTAGAATCGTTATACGCGTAATAATAATTTCATTATGGCAAAAATTCTCGGTATAGATTTAGGGACAACGAACTCGGCGATGGCTATCGTGGAGGGCGGCGAGCCGCGCGTTCTGGAGAACGCCGAGGGTGCACGCACCACACCTAGCATCGTGGCAGTGGGGAAGACCGGTGAGCGCATCGTGGGTACGCTCGCCAAGCGGCAGTCGGTGACCAACCCGCTCAACACGATCTTCCAGATCAAGCGCTTCATCGGCCACAGCTTTGACGAGCCGGCGGTACAGAAGGACAAGGCCTCTGTCCCGTTTGAGATGCGCAAGACCGACAGCGGCAGTATAGAAGTGAAGATGAACGACAAGTGGTATCGCCCAGAAGAGGTTTCGGCGATGATACTCGGCAAGCTCAAGGCCGACGCAGAAACGAAGCTTGGCGAGAAGATCACCCAAGCGGTTATCACAGTCCCCGCATACTTCAACGACGACCAGCGCAGCGCGACGAAGGCCGCAGGGCAGATCGCCGGTCTAGAGGTGCTCCGCATCATCAACGAGCCGACGGCCGCGGCACTCGCCTACGGATTTAATAAGAAGAAGGACGAGAAGATAGCGGTCTTTGACTTCGGCGGCGGCACGTTTGATATCTCCGTACTTGAGGTGGGCGGCGACGTGATAGAGGTCAAGAGTACCGACGGCGACGCGCACTTGGGCGGCAAGGATATAGACCAGAAGATCATCAACTGGCTCGCCGATGAGTTTAAGAAAGAGAGCGGCATAGACGTGCGCACCGACGCGCTCGCACGCCAGCGCCTAGACGAAGCGGCGGAGAAAGCGAAGATAGAGCTTTCAAGCGCGATGGAGACAGAAATCAATATCCCGTTCCTCACCTCAGACGCTTCTGGCCCGCGCCATCTGCTTATCAAGATGACCCGCGCGAAGCTTGAGGAGCTCTCAAGCGAGTTCATAGAGCGCGCGATCGCTATCACCAAGCGCGCGATGGAAGCCTCGCCCTTTAAGATTGCCGACATCAACGAGGTGATCCTCGTGGGTGGGCAGACGCGTATGCCGGCGCTCCAAGCGGCGGTGGAGCAGTTCTTCGGCAAGAAGCCGAACATGAGCGTGAACCCAGATGAGGTGGTGGCTATCGGTGCGGCTATACAGGCCGGCATATTGCAGGGCGACGTGAAGGATATCCTCCTCGTAGACGTGATCCCGCTCTCGCTCTCCATAGAGACCATGGGTGGCGTCGCGACCAAGCTCGTGGAGCGCAATACTGCCATCCCGACCAGCCGTTCGCAGACCTTCTCCACGGCGTCTGACAATCAGGCATCGGTAGAGATACATATCACGCAGGGAGAGCGCGCGATGAGCGCCGACAACAAGTCCTTGGGCAAGTTCATGCTGGACGGTATCCCGCCAGCACCGCGCGGCATGCCGCAAGTGGAAGTCACCTTTGACGTAGACGCAAACGGCATACTGACGGTGAAGGCTAAGGAGAAAACGACCGGCAAGGAGCAGAGCATCCGCATTGAAGGTTCAACCGGCCTCTCTAAGGAGGACATAGAAAAGATGCAGAAAGATGCTGAGGCACACGCGGCCGACGACGAGAAGCGCAAGCTGCTCGTGGAGGCACGCAACATCGCCGACCAAGCGGTCTACGCCGCTGAGAAAGCTATCAAGGACAACGGCGAGAAGGCTGGTGCCGATGTGGTGAAGGAGGTGCAGGACAAGATAGATGCGCTCAAGGTCGCTCGCGAGAGCGAAGATGTAGACACTATCAAGTCGGCGACCGACGCACTCTCCACGACGCTCTCCAAGATAGGGGAGGCGATGATGAAGGCCGCGGAGCAGGCTAAAACCGCCGAGGGCGGTTCGCCCGACGCGTCAGGGTCTGATGACGCGTCTAAGGGTCCGACTGACGCCGAGTTTAAAGAGAAGGAATAGGCTTAGAGCTAAGTAACGCACAGCCCCGTGACGCTTTCAGCGTCACGGGGCTTGACGTATTGTGGCATACATAGTATCGTACTCCTGTTCAACCACAGGAGAAGTATCATGTTCGCTGAAACGCCTCGTTACGAGGACTATATTGACGAAGTTCGCCAGCGCACTGGAGAAGAACGCCGCAAGGTTCTCACAGTGGCTCGCACCGTTGACGCATCGCGGTCGTGGGGAAACCCCGACCATGGGAAAGTCGTGCCGATCGGACTAAGGTCCGGACTCGCGCACGACATCCGGCATGCGGACTCGCTCTGCGAGTTGGGTGCTTTGTACAAGCAACTCAAAATCACAGCAGCAGTTCCCGATGCGGTGTTGGTGCGCATCATCAAGAAGATGTTCTGGTTCGCCTGTATGGCGCAACTCGCCAAGGCAGCCTGACACCGACCGGCCAGACGGCCAAACCGCGGGTGACTAACCATGTCACCCGCACTCTTTTTTGCATACAAAATCACAACAGCGTATATTTGAGTACATATGGCAAAGGATTATTACAACGTGCTCGGCGTAGATAAGAAAGCGACTCAGGACGATATCAAGAAGGCGTTCCGTAAGCTCGCGCACAAATACCACCCCGACAAGGGCGGTACCGACGAGTCTAAGTTCAAGGAGATCACCGAGGCATACTCCGTCCTTTCCGACGAGAAGAAGCGCCGCGAGTACGACGCGTACGGGCAATCATTCCCCGGCGGTGCACCGCACGGCGGAGGCAACCCGTTCGGCGGATTTGATTTCTCCCAGTTCCAGCAGGGCTTCGGGCAGGGCGGTGTAGAGTTTGATTTCGGTGACATCTTCGGCGATATGTTCCAAGGTGGACGGGGAGGGCGCGCCCGCGCGCCACGCGGTCGCGACATCTCCATAGACTTAGAGATCCCGTTCAAGGACGCGGTCTTCGGCACTGACCGCACAGTCCTCATAGGCAAGGTCTCCACCTGCGATACGTGCAAGGGCAACGGCGCGAAGGCGGGTACGGAACTTGAGACCTGCAAGACCTGCAACGGCACCGGCAGCGTGCACGAGGTGCGCAACACCGTCTTCGGGCAGATGGCGAGCTCGCGCATGTGCGCTGCGTGCGAGGGGGTAGGCAAAATACCGAAAGAGAAGTGTGCCACCTGCAAGGGTCACGGCGTCCTGCGCCGCGAAGTGGAGCTGAAGATCGCCATCCCCGCTGGTATAGATAACGGCGAGATGATACGTCTCCCAGAACAAGGTGAGGCGGTGAAGACCGGCACGGCCGGCGACCTCTACGTGAAGGTGCACGTGAAGCCGCACGCGACCTTCCGTCGTGACGGCTCAAACCTCATCATGCACTTGCCGGTCAAGCTCACGGACGCGCTGCTCGGCACCGTCGCTTCGGTGGAAACACTGGAAGGGAAGATACTGGAGGTGAAGATACCCGCAATGAAGCGCGCCGAAGAGCTCCTCCGCGTAGCGGGCAAGGGCATCCCTGAGGGCGGCAGCCGCCGCGGCGATCTCATCATCCGCCTTGAGGTAGCGCTCCCGCACAAGCTCTCCGGCAAAGCGAAGAAAATTGTGGAAGACTTGAAAACCGAGGGACTCTAAACTCTTTGATCATGCTAAATGAATCTTCGCAGCTGGCACAGAAGATTCTAGATATTGCAGATCGAGCTGGCGCAATCCTATTGAAACATTTCAGAACGATTCAGAAGATAGAGTACAAGCTGGACGAATTCGATCCCGTCACCGCCGCTGACCGAGAATCCGACGACTTTATACGAGAACAACTTCACACTTTGTTCCCAGATGATCTTATTCTGTCTGAAGAAAATGACGTCCTTCCTCATGAATATACCAGCAGGGTGTGGATGATTGATCCCTTGAACGGGACAAAATCCTTCGTGAAGGGGTCTGATACTTTTGGTGTCGCCATCGGCCTCGTGGAGGGCGGCGTCCCCGTCTTGGGTTGCGTGACTGTGCCGGCGCAAGGTAGGGGTTTTTATGCCGAGAAGAACAAGGGGGCCTTCGAAAAAGTCGGAGAGGTATTTGAGAGAATGCGCGCATCTTCAACGTCTGATATAGAAAAGTCGCGTTTGATTACACGCGAGCCGAGCGGAGAGATTCGTCCTATCGAAGAAAAACTCGACCGGCTGCCTTTTGTGGAAAGAATGGAAGGAATAAGCGGAGCGAAGGTCTGCATGATAGCAAGAGGGGACGCAGAGGCGCATGTAAATACCAATTTCAGAGCATGTAAATGGGATATTGCGGCGTCTCAAATAATACTCGAAGAGGCCGGAGGGGTAGTGACTGACCTAGACGGACAACCGATAGACTACAAGAAAGATTCCGTACACCTCATGAGGAGCTATGTTGCCTCGGCGAATAGGGAGTTGCATGGGAAGATTATCGAAGAATTGCACAAACTGAATGTCTAACATGATTATCTTACTCGACGGTTCTAAGGGGGCAGGGAAGACGACGGTCGGGAAGACCCTCGTGGAACGGCTCAAGGATGCAGTGTTCCTCAGTCTCGACGACGAACGACGCTCGCTCGCCGATCAAGATAGGCCGCGCGCAGAGCGCAATAAAGAGGCGTTTGAGAATGTGATGGAAAAGGGCAGCAAGTATTTAGATAAAGGTATGAACCTCATCATTGATTGCGGTCTCACCAACGAACGTGTTTCGAGGCTAGAGGCGCTTGCCGCAGAGAAAGATTCCAAGATTTATAAATTCTTACTCAAGGCCTCCTACGAAACACAGCTAGACCGTGTGCGCTCTCGCGACGCATCAAAGGGAAACGCAACAGATGAGGCGCGATTCGCAGAAGTGCACGCCATTGTTCATGCAAAAGATTTCAGCGACTTCACAACTATAGAGACCGGCGATCTGAGCCCGTCTGAGATTGCAGAGAAAATAGCCGTGTTGATTACACGCTAGGCTGGTTTCGGCGGGTGTATACTATTCCCATATGTCCGCCACCGAAGGTATCGCTCAGGTCAGCACACTCGCGACACAGTATTCGCACACCGTGTGGAACTTCGCGAGCGACTTTCTCATCGTGCTCGTACTGTTCGCGGTCTTCTTCCTCTTCGCGTGGTACATAGGGCGAGCGACACTCGTCTCGGTATTGCTTGCGCTCTACGCCGCATACGCTATCTACGTAGCCTTCCCGTACGCGTCGCTCTTGCCCACCGCACCAGCCCTGACCGCGCTTGGCGCAAACATCATCCTGTATGCCGGCATCACGCTTCTTTTCTATATCGTCCTGCGCCGTGTCGTCGTGTCTGACTTCCTCTACGTCGGCATATTCGGCACGCTCATACTCTCCTTGCTCGGAGCGACCTTCTTGCTTGCGCTTGCGTATCACGTGTTCCCTGTGGCGGCCGTATACAACTTCACTCCGGCGATAGACGTGCTCTTCGCACCCAAGGCATACTTCTTCTGGTGGTTCTCCGCTCCGGCCATCGGCCTCTTCTTCCTCGCTCGCTGAGTTATTTGGCGGCGAAACCCCCAAGTAACTTGGGGGTTTCGCCGCCAAATGCTGTGATATGATTCCCGCATATGGCATTCTTCTCAAAGCCGTTCTCAAATATTGCTGATGAGCTTAAGGCGCGCGGGCTCATAGAGCTCTCCTCTGCTTCGCCGGAGGAGATCTTGTCAAAATCGCGCACGGTCTACGTCGGCACCGACCCGACCGCCGACTCGCTCCACGTGGGGCATCTCACGTGGCTCTTGCTTATGAAGCGGCTCGGTGACGCAGGTCACAAGCTCGTCTTCCTCGTGGGCGGCGGCACCGGCATGATCGGCGACCCGAAGGAGAAGGGCGAGCGTCCTATGCTCACAGAGAAGGTTGTCGCCGCGAACACGCGCGCACTGAAGACGCAGCTGAAACAGATCCTCGGCAACCTCTCGTTCAAGATGGTAGACAACGCCGACTGGCTTCTTGGCGAGAAGCTCATCCCGTTCCTTCGCGACGTGGGGAAGTACTTCACCGTGAACGATTTGATAAAACGCGAGATTATCAAGAAGCGTCTTGATACGCCAGACGAGAGCATCTCCTACACCGAGTTCACCTACGCGCTCCTACAGGGCCTTGATTACTTCACACTCCATCAGAAGTACGGTGTTGACCTACAGATAGGAGGCAGCGACCAATGGACGAACGTCCTCTCTGGCGTGGACCTCGTCCATAAACGTCTGGGGAAGGAGGTGTACGCACTCGGTTTCCCGCTTACGAGCGACGCCTCCGGCAAGAAATTCGGCAAAAGCGAAGGGAATGCGATCTGGCTTGACCCGAAGAAGACCTCGCCCTTTAAGTTCTACCAATTCTGGATCAACCTGCCAGATGCAGGACTTGAGAAGTATCTCCGCGTCTACACCTTTCTCCCGCTAAACGAGATAGACGCACTTATGGAGCTGCATACGCGCAATCCTCAAGAGCGCCAAGCACAGGAAACGCTTGCACGACTCGTGACCGAGATCGTGCACGGCCCTGCAGCCACAGCGCAGTCTGCGGCTGCCTCTGACGCGCTCTTCGGCGATACGCCGTTTAGCGAGCTCTCACGTGAGGCGCGCCAAGTAGCGCTCGCCGAAGCGCCGTCGGTGATACTTGAGAAGAAAGACCTTGTGGGCGGGCTCTCGTTTGCAGAAGTGCTGGTAACGGGCGGACTCGCCTCAAGTAAGAGTGACGCGCGTCGCCTGATTGAAGGGAAGGGGATTACGCTCTCCGGCTTCCCGATAACTGATCCAAGCCAAGAGCTCCACGCGGCTTATCTCTCAGGTGGCTATGCGCTCGTACGTAAGGGCAAGCAGGGCGTCCTCGTGCTTGTTTTGAAATAAACTGGTGCGCCGGGAAGGATTCGAACCTTCGTAGGCCGAAGCCGACAGGTTTACAGCCTGTTGTAATTGACCACTCTACCACCGACGCGACCGAACAATTATAACTAATTTTAAGACACAAAGCAAAATCCCCGCACCGGCGGGGATTTTTTGTATTGCGGACGAGAGCCGGCTAGACCAGCACTAGCGCAGCGAACGCCACTGTCGCCATGATTGCTGCGCCGAAGATGACGATAAGCAGTATCCCGCTCACTTTGCCGAGGTTCACACTCGGCATACCATCGTTATGCTGATGTACCATGGTGAACCCTCCTCTTGCACGGTTGACCGAGCTTCTGCCCTCAAGGGTACTGTGCTCAGGAGGGTAGTCAACGCATGGTACTGTATAACTATGAACGTCATGGATCTCCTCTATCAGCGCGCGCTTAAGCCCATGCTCTTCAAGTGCAACCCTGAGACGATGCACGACCTCTTCGTCGCTGTCGGCGAGTTCTCCGGCCGGTTCTGGATACTGCGCAAGCTCTTCGCGCTCATCTACAACTATCGCGGTCCCGATATCAGCAAAACGGTTGACGGTATAACCTACCGCACGCCCATCCTGCTCTCAGCAGGCTTTGACCCCGACGGTCAGCTTACGCGCATTCTCCCCTCACTCTCCTTCGGTGGAGAGGAGATAGGTTCTACCACCGCGCACCCCTGCGCGGGCAACCCGCGGCCGCGTCTCACTCGGCTCATCCGCAACAAGAGCCTCGTCGTCTACAAAGGTCTGCGCAACAAGGGCGTTGACGCGCTCATCCGCAAACTGAAGCGCACCCCCCGCACGCCCGGCTACGTGCTCGGTATCTCAATAGCCTTTACCAACGAGCCCGAAGCTTCTACCAGTGTAGAGGCTGGTATCCGTGACTACGCAGAATCGTTCAAGAAGTTGGCTGAAGCGGGCGTGGGCGACTACTACACCATCAACATCTCATGCCCCAATTCCTATACGGGAGAGACGTTCATAGAGCCGACGCTCTTCGCACGGCTCATGCCGCGTCTTATGGAAATCCCGCATACCGTGCCGGTGTATATCAAAATGCCTATCAACATACCGTGGGAGCAGTTTGACGCTCTGCTTGATATCGCCGACACGAACGGGGTGGAGGGGGTCATCATAGGCAATTTGAATAAGAACTACAGCCACCTCAACCACCCCGAAGATGCACCGAAGGAGTTCCGCGGCGGACTCTCCGGCTCGCCGACCTTCAAGCTCAGTAACGAGCTGATCAGGAAGACACGCGAGGCATATGGCAAGCGCTTCACGATTATCGGCACGGGGGGCATATTCTCCGCAGAGGACGCGATGGCGAAGTTTGACGCAGGTGCTGATCTTATCCAGCTCGTCTCTGGCATGATATTTGAAGGGCCAGGGCTTATGCAGAAGATCTGCGAAGCGTATGCAAAAAGGTGAGCCCTTGTCGGGGCTCGTAAGTGAGCGATAGCTCACGATTATTCGGGATCGGCGACTGTCTGAGCGGGAGCGGGGTACTTCAGATTCGGAAGCCACCACGCCCACCAAACTGCCGTATTGATGCCGATGAAAACATTCGCAGCGATTGCGGCTTCAATCGCTTTCAACAAAGGGTTCGCATTCATAGCTGATCCCTCCTTTCTACCCCAACGATAGCGCCCTCATAAGGAGCGTCAAGGTGTGGTATCGTACAACATATGTCTGAAGCAAAACCAGTACTCGTCTCCGGCGTGAAGCCGACCGGCGACCTGCATATCGGCAACTATTTCGGCGCGATGCGCCAGTTTGTAGAGCTCGTCCAGAGCGGGAAGTACCAGCCCTTCATCTTCGTGGCCGACTACCACGCACTCAACACTATGCAGGATGCGGAGGAGATGCGGCGCCGTACTCGCGAGCTCGTGATGGCGTACCTCGTTATCGGTCTTGATCCGGAAAAGGTGGTCTTCTTCAAACAGTCCGACGTACCCGCACACACCGAGCTCTGTTGGATATTTGACACTATCACCACCATGCCGTACCTCATGCGCGCTCACGCGTACAAGGACGCTGAGGCGAAGAACAAGGAGATAAGTGTCGGGACCTTCAACTACCCGATGCTCATGGCGGCCGACATCCTGCTCTACGACGCGGCTATCGTGCCGGTCGGCGCAGACCAGAAACAGCACATAGAATACGCCCGCGACACCGCGGAGAAGTTCCACCGTGTCTACAAGACCGACCTCTTCACACTCCCTGAGCCGTACATCATGCCTGAGGTCGCAGTCGTGCCCGGCACTGACGGCCGCAAGATGAGCAAGAGCTACGGCAACGTCATACCGCTCTTCGCCTCGCGCGAGGAACTCGTGAAGGCGGTCATGAGCATCGTTACCGACTCCTCTGGCGACCGCCCTGAGAACGTGTACCAGATACACAAGCTCATCCGAAGCGAGAGTGAACTTACTACCATATATGGTAGTAACGCCGGCAACTACAAAGCGCTTAAGGAACTCCTGATAGAAGACCTGGATACCTACCTCGCGCCCATGCGTCTGCGGTATGCGGAGCTACGGGCTGACTCTTCTGTTGTGGAGGACGTGCTTGAGAGAGGGAAGCGGGAAGCTCGCGCGATAAGCGAAGCGAAGATGGAGCACGTGCGAAAAGCGATCGGCGTGGCATAAGTGATTTGACTTTTACGTAAATAATGATAGCGTCATAGACGGCCCAGATTCTGGGGCAATCAACCTAACCGAGGAGGATTGAATTGGACATTCCAAACTATTACGCCGACTCAATGGCATTCTTCGGCCTCCAAGGCCGGACGCTCCCGCTCTTCAGCCTCGTCCCGTCAAAACGGCCGATGCTCTCACTCGCGCATCTTACCAGCGTGCCTCCGTTGAACACCTATATGGAGAGCTTTGACGCAGCATTCGTTGCGCACAACATCTTCCGTAAACAGGCTCTGGCGAATCGGGGCGTGCACGTAGTGCGCATACAAGACGACCTCAACCGACAAGGCATGGGTCTCGTCTTCGGCATGCAACACGCGCCGAAACACATGACGTGGCTGCGCATGCAGAAGTTGAGGAGTGCGGACCTGCAGATCATGGCGCTCGCCTACAACGGCCCGACCGAGTACGGCCACGGCTTCATGAGCGACGGCGGACTGACCACGTACGGCCGCAAGCTCATAGAGTGGATGGCCGAATGCAACATGATCCTAGACGTCTCCCACGCGAATCATCAGACCGCGTATGAGGCGCTGGAATTTATCTTGCAGGAAGGTCTGCCGGTGCACCCCATGGCGTCGCACACCGGCTGCTACAGCGTAGCGCCGCATCGCCGCAACCTGAAAGATGATTCTATCGGGCTGATCGCTGCCCTCAAGGGCTACATCGGCCTGCTGTGCATCACTTTCTTCATCGCGCACAAGGGCGACGACTACTTTGCAGCCTTCGCTCGTCATGTGGAACACGCGATGCTCATGTCCGGTAGTAGCGGAGCGTATGTCGGGGTCGGGTCCGACTGCAACCACATGGACATGACCATGTCGGAGGCGTCTGAGCATTATGCGCACATGACCAAGATGCTTACGACGGCGGGCACGCTCGGAGAATACTTTCCCGATCGGCCGCCGGAACTCATCCTTGATGGCTCAAAGATGTTCCAAGTCATCCATGAGGCGCTGGGGGGCCTGAAATCTGCACCCTTCCTCCCGCACGTGCTCCACACCTTGCTCGGCGTCAACTTCAAACGCTTCCTGAACCGTTCTTTACCGCGGAGATAGGAGACTCCGCACCTTCACACCTCGCAACGATTTTTGTTGCGGGGTGTGCTATTTTATAGGGTATATGGAACGAACAACCACGGTAATGCTTGGGAGTCACATCGGTAAGACGGTCTCAATCTGCGGCTCGGTAGACGTGCGGCGCGACCACGGGAAACTCATCTTCCTAGACATCCGTGACCGCTCAGGGGAGGTACAGGTGGTCTGCCTACCCAACCACGAAGGGGCGCTCGCCACGGCACAGGAGCTGAAGCCCGAATGGGTAGTGAGCATAGAGGGTGTTGTGAACGAACGTCCGGAGAAGATGCGCACCGAAGAGGTGAACGGCAACGTGGAGCTTGAGGCGACCAACATCACCGTGCTTGCGAAAGCGCAGGAGCTCCCGTTTGAGAAAGATACCGAAGTCAATCTGGATACGTATCTGGACTACCTGCCGCTCACGCTCCGGAGCGAACGTGCGCGTGCCATATTCCGCGTGCAGGCGGAGATAGCGAACGCGTATCGCGGCTTCCTCGGCATTGAGGGCTTCACCGAGTTCCAAGCGCCGAAGCTTATCGGTGACGACGCCGAGGGCGGGGCAAACGTCTTCTCCGTGCCGTATTTCAATGATAAGGTCGCGCACTTGGGCACCTCGCCTCAGTTCTACAAGCAGATCATGGTCGGCGTACTGGAGCGCGTCTACGCTATCGGCAACGTCTACCGTGCCGAGAAGCACTCCACGACTCGCCACCTGAACGAGTACACCTCTATGGACGCCGAAATGGGATTCATAGAGAGCCACGAGGACCTGATGGAGCTTGAGACGCGCTTCATGCATGCGCTCATCAAGCAGCTCGGCGAGAACTCCGCGAGCGACTTCAAACTCCTCGGTGCGACTCTGCCGAAGGCACCGGAGAAATTCCCGCAGATGAAGCTCCGCGAAGCGCTTGAGCTCATCTACAAGGAGACTGGCCGCGACAATCGGGGCGAGCCCGACCTGGAACCGGAAGATGAGCGATGGCTCTCCGAGTGGGCAGCGAGAGAAAAGGGAAGCGACTTCATATTCGTCACGCACTATCCGGTGTCTAAGCGCCCCATGTACACGATGGAAGACCCTAACGACCCTGGGTACACCAAGAGCTTTGACCTTCTTTTCCGCGGCGTGGAGATAACGACCGGCGGTCAGCGTCGCCACGACTACGACAACCTTGTTGCCGGCATCAAGATGAAAGGCCTTGATCCGGAGAAGTTCTCGTACTACCTACAGGCCTTCAAGTACGGTATGCCGCCGCATGGCGGGTGGGGTATGGGGCTAGAGCGCCTTACCCAGAAGATGCTCGGTCTCGCGAACGTGAAGGAGGCAACACTCTTCCCGCGCGACATCAACCGTATAGACACACTCCTTTCCTCAGGCACTTCAAGCGAGGATTAGCATGAAGATCGTCTCCAAAGGCGGAAATGTAGAGAGTGCACCGAAACGGTACGTGCGTATACGCATCACCGAAGAGAAGCGGGGTACGAAACGGTTGCTGCGGGAGAACGGCGCTGACACCCTTGAGATCGGCGCGGGGAAATTTGAGGAGCTAAATCGCCGCACCTTTATCCTCCTGTGCCGCTCTATCATTCGCGCAGCGCGCGCGAATAAATCTCGTTATCTTGCACTACAGTTTGATCGCACGCCAAAGCTTTTCAAGAACCTGAAGGCGTATACGCGCGAAGACTTCGCACAGCTGACCGCAGAAAACTTTGAGATGGCGAACTTTGATTTCAATCATTTCAAGACGAAACCGAAAGAGGGTTGGGACAGTGTGGACGAGATATGCGTCTATGGGAAATCCTCCAAGGAGGTTGCACGAGCCGTGCAGAAAGGTCAGGAGATAGGTAGAGCGGTGAACGCGTGTCGCACGCTCGCGAACACTCCAGGGGGAGATATCACGCCGACGACGCTTGCCAAAGCCGCGAAAGACGCGGTGAAGGGCTTGCCGGTAAAAGTGACGGTGCTCGGCGAAAAGGAGATGCGCAAGCTTGGCATGGGAGCGCTCCTTGGCGTGGCGAAAGGTTCAAGCGAAGAGGCGACCTTCACCATCCTAGAATACAAAGGTAAGGGGAAGGGAAGTCCGATCGTACTCGCTGGCAAAGGGGTGACCTTTGATAGCGGCGGGCTGAACCTGAAGCCCTCAAGCGGTATCTACGAGATGCACATGGATATGTCGGGTGCAGCGTCGGTTATACATGCGGTGGCGCTCGCCGCTCGGCTCAAACTCCCAACGCCGGTTGTCGGCCTCCTTCCCTCAGTGGAGAACATGCCGGGGAACAACGCGTACCGTCCGGGGGACATACTGAAATCCCTCTCTGGGAAGACGATTGAGGTGCTCAATACCGACGCGGAGGGCCGACTTATACTCGCCGACGCGCTTACCTACGCGAAGCGTTTCAAGCCTGCCGTTGTGCTAGACATCGCCACGCTGACCGGTGCAGCGATCTCGGCGCTCGGTATGCACGCAAGCGCCGTACTCACACGCGATGACGCGCTCGCGGAGAGGATCTTGAGAGACGGCGAAGCATCGGGTGATTATGTGTGGCGTCTTCCGCTCTGGGACGAGTACGAAGATGGAGTGAAGGGAACCTTCGCCGATATTGCTAACGCCGCACCGAGCGGCTCAGGACGTGGCGGCGGGACGATTGAGGGTGGTATGTTCCTCTGGCAATTCGCCAAGGAACTCGCATGTCCGTGGGCACATCTGGATATCGCCCCTCGCATGACCACCACGACGGGCGACGAGCTCGCCAAGGGTGCCGCAGGAGCGCCGGTGCGTCTGCTCCTGCGCTTCATAGAACAATGGAAACCGTAGCACCGCGAACAGGATTTTCCATCACCACTGACTCCTACCAAGGGCCGTTTGAACTCGTGCTTGACCTCATAGAGGCGCGCAAGCTCCTCGTAAACGACCTCGCGCTCGCGAACATAACAGAAGATTTCATACAGCACGTGCGTGGCCAAACAACCTTCCCTGTAGAAGAGGCCGCGAACTTCATCCAGATAGCCGCGACACTACTCCTCATCAAGTCCAAGTCGCTCATCCCCGACCTCACGCTCACCGAAGAAGAGAACGCCGACATAGACGACCTGAAGCGCCGACTTGAGGCGTACGAGAAAGTACGTGAAGCCTCCCGCGAACTTGCGCGTGTGTTTGGGAAGAAGCTGATGCTTCCCGCAGGATTCCGTGCACCCGAACCGTTCTTCGCTCCTTCGCGCGACCTCACACAAGAGGCGCTCGCCGAGGCACTCGCACGGGTGCTTGCCGCACGCGAGGCGGTAGAGGAGCTCCCCGAAGCGCGGGTGAAGCCACTCATCTCAATAGAAGAAGTGATGGACGACCTCGCGCGGCGCGTACAGAGCGCGATGACGCTCTCCTTTAGAGATTTCGCCGGCGACAAGAAGGAGAAGGTGGAGGTCATCGTCTCCTTCCTCGCGCTTCTTGAACTCGTGAAGCAGGGTGCGGTCGCCGCCGAGCAGCACGAGCAGCACGGCGATATCCGCATCAGCCACACTGCCTCTGCCACTATCCCGCGATACGGGTGATATGCTTACGCGCATGAACACCACCAAAGGTTTTGTTGTCCCCCTCTTCCTTATCATCATCGCGGTTCTGCTTGCCGGTGGCGGTGCATACGTGTACACACAAACGAAACAGGGGAGCGAGCCCGTTGCAACAACTTCCGATGCGCCACAAACCCAGAACCTAAAGACGTACGTAAGCACCGCATACGGGATCAGCTTCACCTACCCAGCGACATGGACAGTGTCTGACTCCGGAGATGGGCCGGTGCTTACCCCCGCCGCAGATAGCGGGGAACACGCTATTACCTTCCGCGTTTCTTCCGTACCCAAGGGAGCGACACTCAATATCAATTGCCCTTCAGCCGGAAATGAAGCCGTAAACTCTCTCGTAGATAGCTTCCACAGTGTAGCGTGCGAAAACCTAGAGACCCAGAGCGGAGTACCGTATACGAAACTGATTACCGCCGAACAGTCAACCGCGCAGTCATACCGAGGGCGCATACTGTCCATCTACTTTCTAGCACCAGAACAGTCCGTGACCTTGCGCACCCTTATGGACGTAGGAGAAACGATGCCCGAAACACTGTTTGCCGTGGTGCAGTCGTTTGCCTTCAACACGCCGACGCTTCCAGCCATAGTAGCCCCTGCCCCCAAGGAGAACGAGACGACGCCACCCACCCCGATTTCCGGCGACACGAACAACTGGAAGACCTATCGTAGTGACCTCTACCATTTCAGCTTCCAGTATCCAGACGGGTGGAATGTCAGAAAAACTTCTTCCGTGCTACTCGCAGATCGCTTTCTACTAGAGTCAGAGGGCGGTGAGGCGATCACGGTTTCTCCTCGGCAGCACTTCTCTAAGATAATGCTCTCGTCACGCAACGGGGACATCCTCTCCTATGACAGTTTGCAAGATGCGTGGATGCCAGAGACAAGCTCTACCGTAATTCAGAACAGTCAGCTCAAAAATCATTTCATAACATTGCCGGCAGCTATCTATGGCGCGACGTGGGACATTTATTCTTATGACGCCCAGAATCGCCAATTCACCTCGGTAGACGGCACGCAGATACAACCCTTGTATTACACCGCCTCAGGATATCCGGTATACGAGTTTGACCGACAAAACGGCGACACTACCACCTTTTATTTCATTGTCCCGCTTCCGAACGGAAGTGCGGTCTACGTGTATTACTTCGGCGGCACGGTGTTGTCCGGCTTAGAGAAAGTGGTCAAGACAATCGCGGCGATCTAGCCGAGCATCCCCAAGAGTGTGCATTGCCCTCAAGAGGGCAGGCGGCTACAATAGAGGCAATGCTTACGCCTCCTGCCGCCATTGAAGCCGTCTTGTTCTCAGCCGGTGAACCGCTTTCCAAAAAACAGTTGGCAACACTACTCGGTATCAAACCACCGGAGCTTGCCGTGGCGCTCACAGCTCTTGGAGACCAGCTCGCAGGTCGCGGCTTGTCAGTCATAGAGACGGAAGACGAGGTGGAGCTCCGCACAAGCGCTGACGCTGCGGGCATCGTAAAGAAGCTCCGCGAGACCGAGCTCACGCGCGACCTAGGGAAGGGAAGTCTAGAGACGCTCGCGGTCATCGCGTACCAAAGTAGCGCGACACGGAGTGAGATAGACTGGGTGCGCGGCGTTAACTCCTCAGCGTCGCTCCGCACTCTGCTCATGCGCGGGCTCATAGACGGGAAAGATGATCCGGCCGACAAGCGCCGCGTCCGTTACAACCTCACGACCGAAGCACTCGCGCACCTCGGTGTGCAGAACCTTCGCGATTTGCCGCGCGCAGAAGAGCTTCGTGCTGGGACACAAGCTGTCATGGAGGAGAAAGCCGCGGCAGACTCCGCACTAAGCGAATAGCACTATGGATTCCGCTGAACTACAGAAGCTCGCCGCGCATACTCGCTCCACCAGAGAAGCGGGCACGGCGCTTCTTCTCGCTTCGGGCATACTCGCCCTGTTCCTTTTCATACCGCACTCGTACGGGGAACGGCCGCAAGACACAGCGACTGTCGCTTCGCCCGCTGCACCTGACGCATTTGCAAAGATCGCTCCTGATGCGAAGGCGGCGATTGTCTACGATGTAGTGACCGGCGAAACGCTCTATGCGAAAAACGCCGACGCCCAACTCCCGCTTGCTTCGCTGACGAAGCTGCTTACTGTCTATGCGGCATTGTCTACACTCTCGCCGGACACGCCGGTGACCGTGCCCGAAGCGGCGACGAAGCTTGAGGCGCCGCGCGCCTTCAATGTGGGACAAACATTTTCTCTCGCCGATCTCGCACGGCTCACGCTTACCGCCTCTTTAAACGACGGTGCGGCGGCGATCGCACTCGCTACTGCCGAGCGGCAAGGTGAGACCGAGAGCGCGATGCTCGCAAGCGCTGCCGCAGGATTGGGACTCTCGCAAACCTACGCTATAAACGGGAGCGGTCTTGATGTGAGCAAGACCGTTTCGGGAGGCTATGGTTCAGCACGCGATCTCGCGCGCCTCGCAGGCGCGCTCGCGTCTCGCGCACCAGCCATCGCCGAGGCGACTACGGTCGGCTACACCGAAGCGGTCTCTCTCGGCGGTACGCACTTCAGGGTGAAGAATACCGACCCTATCGTCGGCACGATACCGCGCCTCCTCCTCTCCAAGACCGGCTTCACCGATCTTGCGGGTGGCAACCTCGCCATCGTCTTTGACGCTGGTATCCAGCACCCGATAGCTATCGTTGTGCTCGGCTCGTCTAAGGACGCTCGGTTCACCGACAGTGCGGCGCTTGTGGCGGGCACCCTCGCGCACTTCGCCGGAGTAGCTTCGCTATGATCGTCTCGGACATCATCAAGGTCTTCATCCCCGCGACTGCGTCATTCGCCGTCGGCATACTCTTCGCACCGCTCCTCACGCACTACCTCTTCAAATACCGCGTGTGGAAAAAGACGGAAGGGAAGACCGCACTTGACGGCACGCCCGCTGTAGAGTTCGCGCGGCTTCGTGCCACAGCACACGCAGGCACCGAGACGAGGACGCCGCGCATGGGCGGCATACTCATCTGGATGAGCGTGACGATAGTCACTGTCGGTATCTGGTGTCTCGCCCGCCTCGTCCCGATGCCCCTCTTCCAGAAGTTAGACTTCCTCAGTCGCAGTCAGACGTGGATTCCTCTTTTCGCCTTGCTCGCCGGCGCGTTCATGGGCTTCGTCAACGACCTGCTTGATATCCGCCCGTCGGGTGAACGCGGCGTAGGGCTCCGCACGCGACTCCTGTTCGTCTCGCTCGTATCGGCGTTTATCGGGTGGTGGTTCTACGCGAAGCTCGGCGTAGACGCGATCGGCATCCCTGGAGACGGCACGCTTACCATCGGTGCGCTCATCATCCCTCTTTTCGTACTTATTACCCTTGCGCTGTATGCGGGCGGCGTCATTGACGGTATAGACGGACTCGCCGGCGGTGTCTTCAGCACTGCGTTCATGGCGTACGCCGGCATCGCGTATTTCCAAAATCAGATAAACTTGGCGGCCTTCTCCGCGACCCTCACCGGCGCCATCCTCGCCTTCCTTTGGTTCAACATCCCGCCCGCGCGTTTCTGGATGACCGAGACCGGCACGATGGGTCTTACCATGACACTCGCCGTCATCGCCTTCATGACCGACACGCCGGGAAGCGGCTACGGTGTCGCAGCGCTTCCTATCATCGCGTTCCCGCTCGTCGTTACTGTGCTTTCAAACATCGTGCAGGTCGTTTCAAAGAAGTTCTTCGGTAGGAAGGTCTTCCGCATCGCGCCTCTGCATCATCACTTTGAGGCGATTGGGTGGCCATCATACAAGGTCACCATGCGCTATTGGATCATCTCTATCGTCTGCGCGATCATGGGCATGACACTCGCTCTTCTCAAATAGGTATGAGAGCTTCTCGCGGCGATCGGGTATTCATGATGCTCGTGATTACGCTCGCGCTTGCGGGCCTCGCGATCTTCTCTTCGGCGACACTCGGACTCCTCGCGCGCGAGAGCAGCTCGGTCTCAAAGGACATCCTTCTCCAGACAGGCTTCGGGTTCGGCTTCGGCTTCTTAGCGTTCTTCCTCGCGCGCATCGTACCGCTCCTGCAGGTAAAGCGCTTCGCGCCGTATCTCTACGTGCTCTCACTCCTCTTCACGCTTCTCGTCTTCGTACCGGGCATCGGTTTCCATGCGGGCGGTGCAACACGCTGGATCAACCTCGGCTTTACCACCGTCCAGCCGGCGGAATTCCTGAAAATAGGCTTCGTGCTCGTGCTTGCGTGGTGGCTAGCCCCAAGGGCGCGCCAGCTCGCAGACCCGAAGAAAGGCCTCATACCGTTCGTTCTCCTGCTTGCCGTACCCGCCGCGATCCTGCTCGCCCAGCCGAACACCTCTACCGTCATGCTCCTCGCCGCGACCGGCACAGTTATGTATTTCGTCGCAGGGGCACCATGGCGAGACTTCGGCTTCATTGTGGTAGGCGTCATCATCGCACTCACCGCTGTGGTTATCGCACGTCCGTATGTGCTTGAACGTATGAAGACCTTCATACATCCCTCGGCGAACTCTCTTGGGAGCGGCTACCAGATCCAACAAGCTCTTATCGCCGTGGGAAGCGGCGGGATTATCGGCCGCGGATTTGGACAGAGCATAGAGAAGTTTAATTATCTGCCCGAACCGGACGGCGACTCGGTCTTCGCAGTCTTCGCCGAGGAAACCGGATTCGTCGGCGCAATACTGCTCATACTGCTCTTCGTCGGACTCTCTGCTCGCGGCATCGTAATAGCGGGGAACTCAACGGACCTCTTTGGAGGACTCGTGGCACTCGGCTTCTCCTTTTTGATCATCTTCCAAGCATTCATCAACATAAGCGCTATGCTCGGCATCGTGCCTCTCACCGGCCTGCCACTCCCGTTTATCTCGCACGGCGGCACCGCGCTCGCTGCGACACTCCTCATGTGCGGCCTCGTCCTCAACGTCGCCGCCCACCGTAGGGCCTAGGGAAAAGCTATACTGTATACTGTCCTGTATGAAAATCGCATTTACCGGCGGCGGCAGTGGCGGGCATTTCTACCCGATTATCGCCATAGCCGAGGCGATACAGGACCTCGTGCGCGAGAAACATCTCATAGAGCCTTCGCTCCACTATCTCGCGCCAAAACCGTTTGACGAGAAAGCGCTTTTTGAAAACGGCATAGAGTACATCTACGTCCCCGCAGGGAAGATGCGTCGCTACGCCTCCTTCAAGAACGTGACCGACACGTTCGTCACCGCTATCGGCATCGTCTCCGCGATCGCCGTGCTCTTCCGTCTGTATCCCGACGTGCTCGTGAGTAAGGGCGGGTACGCAAGCGTGCCCAACGTGCTCGCGGCGTGGCTGCTCCGCATACCGATCCTCATCCACGAGTCCGACGCGAAGCCAGGGCGCGCCAACCTGCTTGCAGCGAGATTTGCCGACCGTATCGCCATATCGTTTGATAGTGCGGCAGAATATTTCCCCAAGAACGTCCGCGGCAAGATCGTGCGCACCGGTGTGCCGATCAGGAAGGCACTCATGCGTGTGGAAGCCGAAGGTGCGCGGCAGTATCTCTCGCTTGAGAGTGGTGTGCCGACCATTTTCATACTCGGCGGTTCGCAAGGTGCGGTCCGGATAAACGAGACGGTGCTTTCGGCGCTACCTGAGCTCGTGTCGTTCGCCAACATTATCCACCAGACCGGCCACACGAACATCAAAGATGTAGAGGCCGTGAGCAAGGTGGTGCTCGCGAAGAACCCGAACGCGTCTCGCTATCACCCCATGCAGTACTTAGACCAAGTGTCTATGCAGCGCGCGGCGAGCGTCGCTGACCTCGTCATCTCCCGCGCAGGTTCAAACAGCATCGCAGAGATAGGTTTGTGGAAGAAGCCTGCCATCCTCATACCGATCCCCGAAGTCGTGAGCCACGACCAGAGCATGAACGCTCGCGCTTACGCGCACACCGGAGCCGCGACCGTGCTGGAGGAGGCTAATCTCACGCCACACATCTTCGTCGCCGAGATACAGCGCATCCTGAACGATCCTGAGCTGGGGAAGCGCATGGCTGCGACGGCCGAAGGATTTACCGACCCCGACGCCGCTCGCATACTGGCAAACGAGGCCCTTACGATCGCTGTCTCTCACGAATCATGAGCGTCGTTACCCGCATTCCTCCAAGCCCGACCGGCCGTCTCCATATCGGCACGGCGCGTACTGCGCTCTTTAATTTCCTCTTTGCTCGGCACAACGGTGGCACGATAGTGTTCCGCAGTGAGGACACCGACCGTGCACGCAGTACGAAGGAGCACGAGGAGGAAATACTTGAGGGCCTTACGTGGCTCGGTATCTCGTGGGACTCCTTCTCGCGACAGAGCGAACGCGGCGAGCGCTACCGCGAACTTCTGGAACAAATCATCAAGGAGGACAAGGCCTATATCTCTACCGAGCCAAGCAGGGAAGACGCTACGCGGACCGTTGACGTCGTGCGTCTTCGCAATCCGGGGACGACCGTCACGTTCGCCGATCTGGTGCGCGGCGATATCACCTTTGATACTGCCGAGCTTGGCGACTTCGTCATCGCACGCTCCATAAACGATGCGCTGTATCATTTTGCCGTCGTCGCGGACGACATGGACGCAGGCGTGACCCACGTGATCCGCGGCGAGGACCACATCTCCAACACGCCGCGGCAGATCCTCATACAGGAAGCGCTTGGTGCGCCGCGCCCCGCGTACGTACACTTGCCGCTCATCCTTGACGAGAAGCGCGCGAAACTCTCCAAGCGAAGCGGTACTGCCGTAAGCGTGTCTGATTATCGTGACGAAGGGTTTCTGCCAGAAGCGCTCGTGAACTATCTCGCGCTTCTCGGCTGGAGCCCGCGAGACGACCGCGAGGATTTCTCTATGGCCGAACTTATTGAGGCCTTCACGCTTGAAGGCGTACAGAAGAGCGGTGCTGCATGGAGCCGCGAGAAGCTCCTCTCGGTAAACCAGCACTGGATGCGCAAACTGTCTACGAGCGACTTCGTCACCCGCGGGAATCTCTCTGCACCCAACACGGAGAAACTCAGCAAGATCGTCCCGCTTCTTCAGGAGCGCGCACAGACCTTTGCAGAGGCGCGAGGGATGCTTACTGGCGAGCTGGCGTGTCTCTTTGAAGCGCCGAATCCTGCACGCGAGCGCCTGACTGCCAAGGAGCTTCCTGACCGCCCCAACATGACCAAAACGGCTCTAGAAAGCCTCTCTGCGGCCCTAGAAGCCCTGCCTGAGGGCGTTTCAGCCGAGGAGGTAAAGCGCAGCCTTATGCCGCTCGCCGATGCCGAGGAGGCGAGCGGGAAAGGTGGTCGGGGGGCGGTCCTCTGGCCCTTGCGCTACGCACTCTCTGGAGCTGACCGTTCGCCAGACCCGTTCACACTTATTTCTATACTCGGCAAAGAGGAGTCTATCGCGCGCGTGCAGAGAGCTATTGCTATACTGAACAAATGAAGCGTCTTGGGGTCTGTCTCTTTTTCCTCATAGCCGCCGCGGGCGGCACGCTCGTGAACCCCAGTCAGGTATACGCTGACGCAGAAGCAGATCTGCAAGCGCAGATTGATACGAACAACAAGCAAGTGGAGGCGCTCCGCGCCGAGATAGCCGCGTATCAGAAGGAGCTTGATGCTGTCGGTGCGAAGAAGAGCACGCTGCAATCCGCCATCAACGCACTGACGCTCTCGCAGAAACAGCTTGCGACGCAGATCAAGGTGACTGAGAGCAGAATCGCTTCGGCAAATTTGCGCATACGCCAACTCTCGCTCTCTATCGGCGATAAGGAGGCCTCTATCACGGTGAGTCAGAACGCTATCGCGAAACAGATGCGAAGCGTGACCGAGAACGAGGGTAAGCCGCTCATCGTGCGCCTCATCTCCTCCGACTCGCTCGGCGAAGCGTGGCAGGAGACCGACCGAGCCATAGAGTTCAACGACGCGCTCTCTGCAAACATACGTGAGCTCCGTGCGGTCCGCGCCGCACTCGGTGCTGATCGCGACAAGGTGACCGCCGCTAAGGCAGACCTGCTCGCACTCCAGAAAGACCTAAAGCTCCAGAAGCGCTCGGTTGACGCAAGCAAGGCGGCGCAGACCCAGCTCCTCGCACAGACCAAGAATCAGGAGGCGAACTATCAGAAGCTCATCGCGCAGAAACAGGCGGCAGAGAAATCGTTTGAGCAAGAGCTTATCAACCTGCAAGGCCAGCTGAACCTCGTCGTGCACCCTAACCTCCTGCCGAAAGTCGGTTCCGGTGTGCTCGCATGGCCCTTTAGCGATGCGTTCATGTTCAACTGCACCCAACGGAAGAAAGTATTCGGCAATCTCTTCTGCGTCTCTCAATACTTCGGCAACACCGCCTTCTCAACTGCCAATTCGCAGATATATAACGGCCACGGACACAACGCTATAGACATCGCTGCGCCTATCGGCACCCCCGTCTATGCGGCTCTCGGCGGGACAGTACTCGCGACAGGGAACACCGACCTCGTCCGTGGCTGCTACTCCTTCGGCAAGTGGGTCATGGTCACCCACAGCAACGGTCTCTCTACGCTCTACTCCCACCTCTCCGAGATAGACGTCGCGAAGGGGCAGTGGGTAGGCGCGAAGCAGCTCGTGGGCCTCTCTGGCATGACCGGCTACGCCACCGGCCCGCACCTCCACTTCGGCGTGTACGCGACCGAGGGTACGCAGATCATGACGCTGAAGCAGTTCCGCAGCACGAACACCTCCTGTGCGAACGCGACGATGCCGGTCGCGACCCTCACCGCGTACCTTAACCCCCTTTCGTACCTCTAATGGTATAATCCGGCGACAATGGATTTCATCAAGGAATTCGGTCAGCTCGGCAAGCACGACGCCGCTATAGCGGGCGGGAAGGGTGCTTCGCTCGGCGAAATGACGCAGGCGGGGATCCCTGTGCCCCCAGGGTTCGTCATCCTCTCCGGCGCTTTTGAACATTTCCTTGAAGAGACCGGCCTACATGCCGAGATTGACGCGACCCTGCACACCGTCTCTCCAAGCGAGATGCACACCGTGGAGCATGCTTCGGAGAAGATACAGGCGCTCATACTCGGCGCGAAGATGCCGGAGGACATCGCGACTGAAATACAGAAGCTCTTCGCGAAGTTAGATGCCGAGTATGTAGCGGTACGCTCAAGCGCGACTGCCGAGGACTCCGCGAGCGCCGCGTGGGCGGGTCAACTGGACAGTTTCCTCAACACGACCGACGACACGCTCCTCACGAACGTGCAGCGTTGCTGGGCCTCGCTCTTCACCCCGCGCGCTATCTTCTACCGATTTGAGAAAGAGCTCCATACGCAGAAGATCTCGGTCGCGGTGGTGGTGCAGAAGATGGTGCAGAGCGAGGTTTCCGGCATCGCCTTCTCGGTGCATCCGGTGACCGAGGACTACAACCAGCTCATCATTGAAGCGGGCTTCGGCCTCGGCGAGGCTATCGTCTCCGGCTCGGTCACGCCTGACAGCTACGTGGTGGAGAAAGAGCCGCGGCGTATCATAGACAAGAACGTCACGTACCAGAGCCGCGCGCTCTGGCGCGCGGAGAACGGCGGCAACGAGTGGCGTGCTCTCTCCGAGACAGAGGGCACGAAGCCCGCACTCTCCGACGAGCAGGCGCTTGAGCTCTCCGAGATTATCCTGCGCATTGAACGCCACTACGGCTTCCCATGCGACATTGAGTGGGCGTACGAGGCGGGGACATTTTTCATCACCCAGTCTCGCCCGATCACCACGCTTGCTCCGCTCGCGGTAAAAGATGAAGCTGAGTTTATCTCCCCAGAGCTCGCGCGTTTTCCACGACAGGATTACGAATTCGTAGGCCGGTGGAAAAGCGATTTGTTCACCGGATATTTTTGGAATTATTGGTTTAGGAAGGAGATGCTCAAGAAACTCGATTTCTCCGTACCTTTTTCGGGTTCGCTCGGATTGAAAGGCGGCAACACTTTTTATCACAAGCAGGTTGTGCAGTGGGGTTCGGATGAGATGCAGCGAATGCTTGCGGACCACTTAGAGACGCGTTCAAAGAGATTCAGAGACAGTGCCGAAAAAGATTTTGCAGAACTTCTGAAAAAGGCTGACTCCTTCGCGGAGAGTATGCCAGACCAAAACAATTTCAAGCAAGTCGTTGATGCGTATCAGGACTTCATGCTGTATTTCCTTACGGCCAATCTTATAAGCCCTCACTTTGATCCGCTGATTGCTGAGAAAGCAGTTGAGGAAGGCGTGCCCGCCGAAGACGTCGTCAGTCTGATCCCGAAATTCCCTGCACAGATTGAGACTCAGCATGCGGATGCGAGAAGGCTACTCGGTCTTCTGAAGAAGAAATCACTTGACGCATTACTCGGCGTTGATACAGAGAAACTCGTTATTGCGATTAACACAGATAAAGAGCTCAAGGGTGAATTTGAAAAACATCTGAAAGAGTTCGGCTGGCTGGAACTGTTGAACTTCGTAGGGGCGCCTCTTTCGCTGGAACGTCTTTTAGGCCAATTGAAAACGGCGTCGGGGGCAGAACAGGCGCACGAGCACGCCGCTCACGCGTACAAACTCTCCGATGAATTCAAGCACCTGCTCAAGACTGCGGCAGACATAGGTTTCGTACGTCAAGCGGCGGCTGAGACTTCCTCTATATTCCACTACAAGCTCATCTCGTATCTTGAGAAAACTGCGCAGGCGCTTGGTCTCACGTATCGGGAAATGCTTAACCTCGTCCCTCCTGAAATTGTCCAAGGATTGAGCGGTGCGAAATCGCACGAGGAACTGAAACGAACTGCTGAGAAGAGGGCGGGATATAACTGGCTCGTGTACGGAGATATCGCGACAGAGAGCCTCATTGTCATAGACGAGAAAGAGGATGTGGAGAAGATGTGCTCGCTCATGATCCCCACTGCAGATGAAGGCGCTGATACGCTCGGCGGACAGATCGGGAACAAGGGGAAGGTGCAGGGGAGGGTAAGTGTGATCATGGCGTCCGACGATTTTCACAAGTTTGTAGAAGGGAATGTGCTCGTCACGACCATGACGACGCCCGACTTCGTCATCCTGATGCAGAAGTCGGTCGCGATTGTGACCGACATCGGCGGCATGCTCTCCCACGCCTCCATCGTCTCGCGCGAGCTAGGGAAGCCCTGTGTCATCGGTACGAAGTTCGCCACGCAAGTCCTCCGCGACGGTGACCTTGTGGAGGTAGACGCTGACAGCGGGGTGGTGCGCATATTGGAGCGCACAGGGTCGAGCCCTGCTGTGCTCGTCGACCCAGATAAGGAATTGCTCATTATGAGAGACCGGCCGTCAATGTTGTCTCCTGTGTACTGGAATCAAGTCCTTCAGATTAGCGATGAAGTAAAAGAGATATACGGTGATGTTCTAAGTACCGAATACACGACTCATTCAAACGGGAGAATGAGCTCGGTAATGATAAAGAATGAATGGAATAGGGTTGGGGATTTCATAGCAAACAAAATAGTAGATAGTGAAGAATACTTTAAGAAAATTGTGCGGAAGACGGAAGAATCTAAAAAGCACATTCAGTCTTTTTTAAAAGAAATAGCTGAAGAGAATTTAGAGAATCTTAACTTTGACGAGCTGACTAAAAAAGTCGAGACGATTAGGGACCTGTTTTTTGAATACGATGCTGCCAGTGTGTTCGCTTGGTTTGTCGCTGGAGATCAAATTAAACAGAAGATTGATTCAATTCTCAAGTTATCAAAAGAAGATTTGGATATACTCTCTCTTCCCAAAGAAAGAACCTTTGCCTCTCAAATGGAGCAAGAGGTTTTAGAGGTGGCTGTTGCTACTTCAAAAGATATTGAAAAAGAAGCTGAGAAGTTAGAAAAACGATTCTATTGGATTCTTTTTGGTTATGACGGTCCAACGGTGTGTGATAAAAATTATTTCATTGAGCAGATACAGATGCATCGAAAAGAAATGTCTGAGACAAGAAAAAGACTTGCTGAAATCAAGAGTACTGAAAATGATATTAGAGACAAAAGAGAAATAATTATAAAAAGGGAGAGCTTCACAGAAGCCGACGAACGTCTCATAGATATTTTGCGCCGCATTACTACTTGGACCGACGAAAGAAAGATGTTGGATTTCCAACTCTTCTACCATCACAATAGAGTCCTGACTTCTATAGGCTCAATGTTTGGAGCCTCTATTACGCAGATGAAGTATCTTTTCACCCACGAATTAAGAGGCCTTAAGGAAAAACACAAAGAGCTACTGATTGAAGCCGATAAGCGTATACAGAATGATTTTATTGTCATAAGTCATGGGGACACCTTAAGGATAGCCTCCGATGAGGAGAAGGCTCTCTTCAAGAAAGTGATAGATGCCCAACTCAAACATACCGAGGTAAAAGGCAACGTGGCTAGTGCCGGCCCCCAGAAGACATATCGTGCTGTAGCGAGAGTATTGCTGTCTCCAGCCGAGTGCTCAAAGGTCAAGGGTGGAGAAATAATGGTGGCAACAATGACTACGCCGGACTATGTTCCTGCCATGAGAAATGCTCTTGGTTTCATAACTGATGAGGGTGGAGTCACGTGTCATGCTGCTATTGTTGGGCGCGAAATGAATAAACCATGCATTATAGGGACCAAGGTAGCCACCAAAATCCTAAAGGATGGCGATTTCGTGGAGATGGACGTTAATAACGGTGTGGTGCGTATATTGGAGCGGACAGGGGATGCGGCGATAAAGAAAAGTCTGGTGTGGAATCCTCAAGCGGCGAATAGCACTGTCATCGAGCAGATAGAAAGCACTGATTGGCGTCAGGACTGGTCAGACGTATACAGCACCATTGAGGCGTCCTTAGACATAGATTCGTATTTCGGCGTATTTGAGAAAGTCTGTGGGACAAGCTTCTCCAGCATAATGCTTATCTTTGACGGGGACACGACGGTCTGCTGGAGCCCCACTAACGAGTCTGAGGAGCTTGGGACGCATCTGGTACAGAAAATGCTTGATCCTGTATTCCTCAAGCAGTGGGTCGCCGCATACAAGTCTCACGCTGACACTCTTACTGAGTTCGTTAAGTTGCCGTTTGACGAGTTTCTCAAACGTCTCCCTGAATATAAAGAGAGGTACCCTTACCTCGCCCCGCACGTCATCGGTACGAAAATAGCTTTTAATCTATTGCCGATGGGGCACGAGGATGTCGCTGCGGAGCTTGAGGCGGCGCGTCGGTACACCGAGATGTTCTACAAGAATTCCACGCACGTCATGAACGAGTTGTGCGCGCACATCGCGAAAGAGAAGGGATACAGTTTGAAATCGATACGTGCCTTGTCGGTAGATGAGCTCTGTGAGTACGGTCAGACTGGCGTGCTTCCTGAGGAGAGTGTGTTGGAGGCACGGTCTGCTATAAAGGGCATCTATCTAGAGAAGGGGCGGCAGCATACGCTATCTGCCGACGATGTCTCCGACATACAGAAATCATGGCAGACGAGCGTGGAAGGCGACACTTTGAAAGGTGCGAGTGCTTATCCGGGCATCGTAAGGGGCGTATGCCGTGTGGTCATAGACTATCGTACTGCATCAGTAGATGACGGGGAGGTGCTTGTAGCGACCATGACCGACCCGCGATTTGTTCCGTTCATGAAGAAGGCGGCGGCCATAGTGACTGATGGCGGTGGTATGCTCTCGCACGCGGCCATCGTCGCGCGCGAACTCAAAGTGCCGTGCGTCGTGGGGACGAAGCTCGCGACACAAGTCCTCCATGACGGCGACCTCGTGGAGGTAGACGCTGACAGCGGGGTGGTGCGCATTCTGGAAAAAAAATAAATGGAAAAACTCTCTTGGCTTTCTTCAAAAGAAGGTGCTGATGTGCGTACTATCATCACTCACTTCTGGGACACGCTCTCCACTAAAGCGTATCCAGTAACTAAGGGTACGATGCGCGTCCCTATCTCTCTTGAGCCTTTCACTCTCTCGCGCGAAGAATATGAGAACCTTAATAAAAATCTGCTTCTGGTTATTTCGGCGGCACGGAAACTTGCCGAACACTATTTTACCGACCAAGACTTGCAGACGATATTTAGCCTCAATGCAGCCGAAGTTGGTTTGATTGAAGCCTCAAAGGACGAACCGTTTGTGGGAATCGTGAGAGCCGACCTCTTCTATGGCGCTCAACCGAAGTTGGTGGAACTTAACACCGATTTCCCCGATGGGTTCTTCATGCATGATGTGACCGCGCAGACTATTCAAGATCTCCTGCCGGCACACTACGAGACTAACTCAAACGCCGCGCTATTTCAGAGACTGCTTGAATCAGCAGGAGTTAGTAAGCAAGACCATATTTTCATTGGCTATGATAAAGGCAGGAAGTTCATAGACGAATTCGCCCTAACGCAACGTACGCTAGAAGGGCAGGGGTGGAAGCGTGTAAGTTACGGCGCTATTGAAGATTTGGAATATCGAGATGGTGTCTTTTATTGGAACGATGAACCGGTACAAGTCATCCGGCGTGGCGTGGAGACTTCAAAAATGCGCGCGAATACAGAACTCTTGGCGAATATCACGCGGGCACAGCGAGATTCTGGACTTAAGGTAATCAACAACTTCAAGATGCGCCTGCTTGGGCACAAGTCCCTTCTGGCGGCACTCTGGGACACGCGATTTGAAAAATATATGAGCGACGAGGAACTCGGAGCGGTTAAGTCTCTCGTCCCCGAAACATTGAAGTTGGAAACGGCAGGTTTGGAGAAAATATCCATAGAAAAAGATGGGTGGGTACTAAAGCCCTCCGACCTTACTGAGGGCGAAGGTGTCGTCATAGGCTCTGCATGCAGCGCCACCGAGTGGTCGGCGAGTATTGAAGAAGCACTCAAGAATCCGCGAGCGTGGCTTCTGCAACGCAAGGCAGATATTCCTAAAGACACGTTCTCCCTGTTCAACGCTGAGACCGGCGAGACCCACTCGTCGGAGATGAGCTACGATCTAGATCCGCATATCGTCCTGTTTAGAGACCACGCCGAAATGGGCAATATGCTCGTGCGATTCTCCCCGTCGGAGATACTGAACGTCATGAAAGGCGGCGGTTTAACCTACGCTTTCGTAGGAGTAGAATAAACATCTATGGCTGACAAAGAGATTCTTTCTGTTGATTGGCAGCTCTGGATACAGCGGAAAGGGCTAGATATCTTCAGCGTCAGCCTATTCCATATAGAAGAAGAGGGGCTTCTGCGCGCTGTCATCGGTGGCGGCACTTCAAAGCAGCTCTGTGTCTGCGAGGGCGATGATTATCTGTTTATTCGCTCAACAAGCGACTTTGCGCAGATGTATAACGACATCGCGGCGTTCATCCGTAAGCAGCCCCTCGGATATTTTGAGAAAGTATTTGAGAAAGCTCGCACGATGCCTGAGGTGACCCGCGATCTCATCAAGCGAGTTTCTGGCTATTCCGACACTGAAGTGGTAGAGAACTTCCAAAACATCACTGACGATATCATGGCCGTCATTCTCTATAACACCTCTATTCCGTATTTCTTGCTGTCAACGCTGGAGACGCACGCTGATATACCGCCGGCTCACTATGACCTTCTCATGCGAGAGTCTGAGAAATTGCGCGCGACATCGCTCTTCCATGACCTCATGACCTCTGTGTACGGGAGGATATTTGATGTGTTATCGCGCCGTTTCGGAGTGGAGAGGGCCCATGCCTCATTCCTCTCGGTAGAAGAAATGGCCGACATGGTAAACGGGAAAGCCGCCGCGCCAAGCGCGAATGAGCTCGTCGCACGAGAGAAGTGTGTCGTGTGGATGGACAAAACGCAGAACAGGACGCTCTTCTCCTACGACGAAGGGCTTCGCGAAGAAATAAAAGAACGGGTGTGGAATCAGCTTAAGCCAAGAGTGGACGCTAGTGGAGCATCGCTGCTGAAAGGGAATACCGCCTTCGGCGGCAAGGTGTCGGGGGCTGTGAAGATCGTCACCTCTGCCGCCACCATGGCCAAGATGGCCAGAGGAGACATCCTCGTCGCCCACACTACGAACCCAAGCTTGATGCAGGCTATCTCGCTCGCAGGTGCAATAGTGACCGATGAGGGCGGTATCGGCTGTCATGCCGCTATCGTCGCCCGCGAGCTGAAAGTACCGTGCATCATCGGGACACGAATCGCGACTCAAGTCCTCCACGACGGCGATATGGTTGAGGTAGATGCCAACAACGGAGTGGTTAGGATAATAAAGGGAATTGTTACATAATGAGGAGCATGGGAAAATTTGAGAAATTGGCATCTGCCGGATACTTAGATAAAACTCGCGAACAAAGCGCCCGTAGGAGCATAAGTTCTGAGGAGTACCAAGATTTGGAAAAGAAGATGTCTTCGCGTCTTACCGACCAACCATGGGAGAAAGAGGGGAGTATGAGATTCTCTATTAAAGGGGAGGGCGAAGACGCTCTCCCCACCTCATTTTCTATAGAATACGACTCAGAGAGCACCCCTGAGTTAGAAAAATATCGCCACCAAATACGCGGATGGACGCCGGATGACGACATGGACGACATGGTGACCATAAATATG
This sequence comes from Minisyncoccota bacterium, assembly GCA_041666065.1. Classification (GTDB taxonomy): domain Bacteria; phylum Patescibacteriota; class Minisyncoccia; order Phycocordibacterales; family Phycocordibacteraceae; genus C7867-001. The sequence goes on from JBAYHQ010000001.1 coordinate 46,156, forward strand.
GGTACGTTTAGGAGGATTAAGGACTTAAGGATTGAGCATGCCGGAAATAAATTTGATATGCGAGCGGCAGTTAGGAATCTGGACGTTTATACCTACATCGGGAACGAACCTCGCAAGCAAGTCATAATCAAAGGCCAACATGGTGTGTATGGTCTTCGTTCTCGCCACGCAGAGATTATCTTCACTACATTTGACCCGACCTCTATCTTCGGACTTATGGTATTACTCCATGAAATAGGGCATGAAGTAAAAGAGTCAGCCTACACAATAAAAGAGAGCGGCTTTAAGAAGCAAAGCGGCGCAAAGATTGAAAATGGTGAGGCTACGACTGTCGCCGAAAAAGTAAGCCTGATTGAAAACGAAAGATCAGCTGATGCTTTCGCATTACACACACTGTACCGCCTGATGGGCAAAAATGTTGATATGACCAAGATAAATAAAATATTCCATTCTGGGCAGTCTGGAGCTCAGGGGAGACTAAAGTGGAGTCCTGATGCAAAGCTGTGATGGCAAACTAGTTAAGTAATGTATGGAGAAAATCGTATTGCAGAAGAATTACTCGCGAGACTTCACGCTCATATTGGAACAGTTGTGGGTGGGCGCTTTCAAGCGGAACATCAAAGCCGAGTACGGTTTTGAAACGCCCTATCCACCATACGTGGTGCTACATGTGACAGACGAAAATCTGGAGATATGGGAGCACGAGAAGGCTATTGGCTCTTTTCAAGATTGGCTACTGGAGAAGAATACTGTGAGCACCGATTTCCTGCGGCAGATAGTACGCGAGTACGAAGACTTGATGGCGGTAATAGAGGGCCACTGGAAGAGGGGCGGCACGAAAGATCTTGAGACTATCGCGGAGTATCTAGCAGCCTCGGAAAAAGCGGTAACACTCTTCTGTATCTGGTACTACTCGTGTATAGACGAACGGACGCCGGAGACGGCGCAAGCGATCGCTCGTCCGCTCCGCGAGAAGGACGAGTTCTTCGCGAAGAACGACAAGCACATCAAGGACTGTGTCGTGGCTCTCGGTGGGAAGCGGGAACTGGCAAATCTTATCCTGCTCTCAGAATTCCCGAACATTCCGAGTGAGGAGACGCTCCGAGCCCGCACGAGTGGCGTCGTGGTCGTAGACGCCGACGAGGTATTCTTCTCTCCGCTTCCACAGTTCGCTGCGGAGCACCCAGAATACGTATTTGAAGATTTACAGCCGATCACCGAGACTCCCAAAGAGCTTTCAGGAAGTATCGCCTACAAGGGCTCGGTCACGGGGAGGGTACGGGTTGTGAAGAACGTGCGCGCGATGGATGGCGTCCACGATGGCGACATCATCGTGTCGCCCATGACCACACCAGATTTCATAGCGGCGATGCGGAGAGCGGCAGCATTTGTGACCGATGAAGGCGGCATTATGTGCCACGCTGCCATCGTCGCGCGGGAGATGAAGAAGCCCTGCATCACGGGTACAAAGTTCGCCACGCAAGTCCTCCGCGACGGCGATCTTGTGGAGGTGGATGCCGATAGGGGAGTCGTACGGATATTGAAATAGGTATGGACAAGGCCCCACGAAGTCTTGATTTGTTCGGGTACAGAGACTTCACGCTGGCGACGGCCCAGATAGGGACTGAGGCCGAGTCGCTCGGACTGTATCTTGGTGACTTCAAACTCGCGCAGCCGTATTTCGTAGTGGAGAGGAGAGAAGGGAAGTCAGGGTACTTCATTGATACTGCGCAAGTGAATCGGCAGAAAGAAATTATTCTGGAGAAAATCGAAGCTGATAAAGGCTTTGTAGACACGCTCATAGACACCTCGGCGGGATATTACGACGAGCTTGAGTCGGCGCTCACGGAAGGACGGCCGCTCTCGCGAGCTGAGTTCTCAGGTCTCGTAGAGCCCTTCATTAACGCATGGAGCTGGATGGCAGGGTGGTGGTGGGCGACAGAGGCGATGGAGGAGAGGAATCTACACCCTGAACTGGTGGAGAAAATAATGGTCTTCAGAAGAAAGACCGAAAAAATCATCCCGCAAATTGACCACCTCACCCGCGTGACCGCAGAGACTCTTTACCCAGAAATCACGGAGTACGCAGATGCACTTACAGTAGAAGAAATAATAAACGGGAAGATACCTTCGGAGAGCGAATTGCGGGAAAGGATGCACCACCATCTCGTCGTGAACAACAAGGTCTTTACCGGCGAGGAGATAGACAAGGTTCTGAGCGACATGGGAATAATCCTGACCGTGCCAGAAGTGACTCATTTCAAAGCGGCGGACGGTACGCTCACAGGACAGACAGCTTACAAGGGGAAGTACACCGGCAAGGTATCTATCGTGTTTACCAGAGAAGATGCGGGCGATTTCAAAGCAGGCGACGTGCTCGTAGCGAGCTCCACGACGCCCGACTTCATACACGCTATCAAGAAGGCGGGCGCTATGGTCGCCGACGAAGGTGGTATCATCTCGCACGCAGCCATCACAAGCCGCGAACTGAAAATCCCGTGCATCATCGGCACAAAAATAGCGACTCAAGTCCTCCGTAATGGAGATGTTGTTGAAGTGGACGCAGACAATGGTATCGTTAGGATACTTTCATAACATGTACACCATACGGATTATTGAAGGGGAAATAACCAAGCCAGAGCTTCGCCGTATGGCCGAAGAGATATTTGGCGACATGGTGAAAGGTACGGCTGATATTACAAAAGATACGATGGCGCTCGGAGGCGAGATGCACATAGACAGTAACCAACTACTGCTCGACACGGGTTCGGAGCAACAGAATGTCTGGGGTTTTAACATTTATCCAGATCAGCCAGTAGAGAGCTGGATAGAATACAATTCCTTGGTTAACATAAAACCGGTTTTGGGGAATAGGTCACCAGATATTCTAGATGCCAGTGTCAGAGAAAAAATAAAAGACATCGTCCTAAAACACGTCTCGTTACATGAATAATATACACACCGAGACAATCAACACTCGATGGAGTCAGTTCACACTGGCGCAACAGATGGCTAGCGTGGCAAGCGAGTTCGCCAGACTCTCTTCTTGGTGCGCGAAAGGGAACGAGACCCTTGCAAAGAGTTCGGCCGCGAGGACTATAGACCTCGTAGACGCAATGCTGCGTGATAGCCGATGGAAGGGCCGAGAACTTGAGTTCAGGAATCTCAAGGTGGCGGTTGAGTCTATGGTCGCGCCGGAACATTTTGGAACAGTTGGTGGGGAGGCGGTACAGCGTAGCCTCGCGCCTTTTTTCGCCCTCGCAGCCCTATCGTAATGGCATATAAACTCATAGAGAAGTTCAAGAAGATCATCGGGAGCGACCCTGTCGTGGTTATCCACGCCTCTATCTCGCCCCTCTTTATGAATGTCGCATGGAGTCGCGGCGAACACCCGATACCCTCGCTCTCCTTAGTGAGAGGCCGCGACAATTACATCTCTTTCAACGAGAGGCGTTACTTCGCGCTCGCGACGGATATGTTTCGTCGGTATTACGAAGGGAAGGTAAGTATTGAAGAACTTGAAGACAGGTACCGCGAATACGAGAGGCATGCCCAAGAGATGTACGACGAAGTGACCCGCACAGACCTCGGAGCACTATCAGACGATGAGCTGAAGGCGTATATGGACAGGATTGACGGTCTCTACACCGAGCTTCTAGACACCATTTATATAGAGACCATAGACTACGACAAGATACTTTCCGTCATCGGTGCTGAACACCAACAAGAACTGGATAAGGTATGGGAGAAGGCGACACAGCCGACCTTCGTGTCTTTTGAGGGACGGTACCTGCGCAACATGACCGATCTTGTGTCCTCAGGTCAGGAGGACACTGTCCGAGAGGCACGGTTTATGTTTACCGACTATTCATGGACAAAAAGTAGTGATGAGATCATAGCCGCTCTTGCTGCAGTACGAGACAGCTTAGACGAAAAGAGACGAGAAGTAGAACGGCTCTATGCTGAAGCCAGGGCCAAGGAAGAGGTGTTCTCGGCGTGGGAGGACACGCTCAGCCCTCGTGCGCGGCGTATCGCAGCCTATACGCAGATGGTGATGTGGATGCGCGATGCGAGGAAAGACCCTATCGCGCAGATGCTCGCGGTGCTCGTAGAAATCGCGACTATCATGACCAAGCGCGCCGACATAGAGCTCCGCCACGCTCCATTTATCCAATTCCACGAGTGCGTGAAGGGCGTGGAGCACCTCAAGCAGATGAAAGCGCATATTGAGGCGCGAGAGGAGGGGAGCGTCTATCTCGCGCACCCTGACAAGACGTACGAGATAGAGCATCGCGATTTTGAAGAAGCCTTGGCCGAGTTCAACGAATGGACGATGCCGCAGGCACACGAGTCGTCCGAACTCCGAGGTCAGATCGCCTGTCGTGGTCAAGTGCGCGGCATCGTACGGGTAGTATCTGACCCCCATGACGA
>JBAYHQ010000002.1:0-37824 GCA_041666065.1 Minisyncoccota bacterium
ATGGTCCCGCGCGACGAGACTGCGCACTGGGTCGCGCGCGTGATAGAGGAGTGGAAAGACAAGGAGCGAGTGAAAGCGCTAGACCTGTATGCTGGTGCAGGCAACATCGGTATCGCGCTTCTCAAACACCTACCGGACTCAAACGTGACGTTCAACGAGATAGACGCGAACCTCATACCGCAGATCGCACAGTCGTTAGAACTAAACGGCATAGACGCCTCTCGCGCCACGCTTATCGCTGGCGATAGTTTGGAGAAGATTACGGGCACGTTTGACGTCATATGCGCGAATCCGCCATACGTAGATCCTGCGGGCGAGGCCGACATGGACCCTGAGATGCAGTACGAGCCGCACATAGCATTCTTCGGCTCCACAGACGGGTACGGCCACCATAAGGAACTGATTAGAGATGCGAGGAAATATCTCACGCCCCGCGGCGTGCTCTACGTGGAGTGCGATATGACACAAGTAAATACGCTCAAAGAAATTCTCAAAGATACTGACTGGAAATGGGAATTCTGGAACGACCCCTACGGACACGAAGGTATCATGGTGCTCCGTCAGAAATAATCACTTGGGTGTTTCGCCGCCACTTGGCGGCGAAACACCCAAGTGATTATTTCATACCGATCTCGGAGAGGAAGGTGGCAAGCTCGTCGCCTTGGATAGCGCGCCACGTGCCGGGCTTCAAGTCTTCAAGGCGTATGTTGAGGATCCGCACACGCTCAAGTTCGGCAACTTGGTTGTGGAGCGCTGCGACCATGCGGCGTATCTGATGCTTCTTGCCCTCAGTGAGCGTGATATTGAAACTCTTCGGGCCGGTCTTGCGCACCTTGCAGGGGGCGGTCAGATATCCTTCTATGTTCACCCCGCTCTCCATAGCTTTCTTGAAGCTGTCGCGGAGCGGCTCGGCGACGCGTACGCGGTACTCTTTGTCGTGGTCGTAATCGGGATTCAGAAGGCGGTCGGTGACACGGCCATCGTTGGTGAGGATAATCAAGCCACTTGAGTCCTTATCAAGCCGACCGACAGGGAAGACGTCGCTCATCTCCTTCCCCTTCACACTCTGCTTGATATCCTTCTCGCCGAGCTGGGGCGAGTGGGTGATGACACCGACCGGCTTATTAAACGCGTAGTAGAGGTAGTGCTTCGGTGCTAGAGAGCCGACCATCTCCACCCTATCGCCACGCTCCACCTTATCTCCGAGGACGGCGACCTTGCCGTTTATAAGCACGCGCTTTTTGGCGATAAGTTCGTCGGCTGCACGGCGTGTTGCGACGCCCTCGTGGGCGAGGTATTTGTTGATACGCATCGGGTATTCGCTTTTTTCCTCCGGAGTCTTTGACATTTCTTTACTATACATTGTAGTGAGGGAAAGTCCACGCGGCTGTTTCCTATGTTGCTACATTTTTGTTTATGACGCCCCCGCGGTAGTATCCACTATTATGGAAGCCTACGAGGCACTGCCTGAGTTCGGGATTAAACGTGAGAAAGAGGAACGGCGCGACGGCGGCTGCGCGATCGTCTTTGACCCCGAAAGAGGACTCTACGGGGTCGGGAAACGTACCTCAGGCGGGCAGGTACTCCTCTTTGGTGGTGGAGTAAGCGCCGATGAAGATATTGAGGAGGGCGTGCTCCGCGAAGTGCGAGAAGAAAGCGGGCTCTACGATTTTGCATACACAGAGAATATCGGCGCAGTAGAGACGCACTATCACAACATCGCTAAGAACGTAGACCGCGTGGCGCGCGCAACGTGCTTCCTTGTGGTGCTCAAGAGCACAGCGCTCGTGCCGACAGAGCTTGAGGAACACGAGCAGTTCACGCTCGTATGGATGCCCGCAGCGGAGATACGTTCGTGGTGGACAAGCCACAACGAGGGCGAGAACTACAGCCACTGGATATATTTTATGGACAAGGCGCTCGCACGCCTCGCCGCGCTCGGCTACGACACAGCGGGTCAGTCGGAGTAAGTTCTTCTTAGATCTCTATAACGAGATTCTCTCTAGGGACACGGACTTTCTGTGACGCGATAGCCGCTTCTGCCGCGATGCGGAAGCCGACCGCCATGATGACGGTCGTATGGAGGCCGCGCTCAGTAAGGCCGAGTATCTCGTCATACTTCGCAGGGTCAAACCCTTCCATTGGGCAAGCGTCTATACCGAGTACTGCTGCACTTGTGAGGGTGACACCAAGCGCGAGGTACGCCTGCTTCTTCGCCCATTCAAGTCGCTCGGTCTCGCTCTTGCCCTCCAGAGAGCCCTTGATCATCTGTGAGAGTCCTGCAAGCGACTCAAGAGGAGTGCCGCGCGTGGCGCTGATGTTTGCGACGAAGGCGTCTACGAGTTCAGGGGTCGGCATCTGTGCCGCAAACACAAACAGCCGCGACGCCTCGGTAATTTGCGGTTGATTCCACGAGACTTCGCGGAGTTTCGTGCGCACTTCTGGGTCGGACACGACGATGAGATTCCATGGCTGGAGTCCAAACGAGGATGGCGAGAGGCGCGCCGCCTCAAGGAGCGTGTCTAACTGCTCCTCGGTCAGCTTCTTCTCCGTATTAAACTTCTTGGTTGCTTCACGCCATGTGAGGGCTTGTATGATTGATTGCATAAAACAGTACGTTAACGGCACAGGGTAATAGAGTCATCCTACCAGAGGCGGTTTTCGGTGGTACTGGGGATTGTCGCGGCTACTAGGATTTATAGACAAATTACGATATGGTGGCTTGATGGCACGAGAAGAAAGCGTTATCAGTTTTGAGGAAGTTTCCTTTGAATACGGGCACAACAAGCCGATCCTTGATGAGGTGAGCTTCACGCTGCGTCGCGGGATGAAGATGGCGGTGATGGGGCAGAACGGTGCGGGGAAGTCCACCCTCTTCTCGCTGATGACTGCTGAGCGTAAGCCCGAAAACGGCGAGATACATATGAGCCATGGTATGAAGGTGGCAATAGCCGCGCAGGTCATACCGCGTGAGAAGATGGAGCTTACCATCCGCGATTTTTTCGCCTCCTATTTTGATAAAAAGGTGTACGACATAGATCCGAAGATAGACGCTGTGCTTGAGGTGGTGAATCTAAAACATCACGAGAAACTGCACGACCGTCTCGTGAAGAGCTTCTCTGGCGGTCAGCAGGCGCGTCTCCTCCTCGCCTCGGCGCTCATACAGGACCCCGACCTACTCCTCTTGGACGAGCCGACGAATAATCTTGATACTGCCGGCATTGAACACCTCACGAAGTTCCTTGTGGACTACGACAAGACCTGCGTCGTGATCTCGCACGATTCAGAGTTCTTAAACGCCTTCACGACGGGCGTGCTCTATCTAGACGTCTTCACGCGTAAGATTGAACAGTATTCAGGGAACTATCACGACGTGCAGCGCGACATACTCATTCGTATAGAGAAGGAGAATCGGAAGAACGCCCAGCTTGAGAAGAAGATTCAGGAGAACAAGGACAAGGCGAACTTCTTCGCACAGAAGGGCGGTAAGATGCGTCTCGTCGCCAAGAAAATGCGCACGGAAGTGGAAGAGATGGAGGAGGAGAAGGTGGACGTACGCAAGGAGGACAAGACTATTCGACCGTTCATCATCCCCGCGCAGGAGGAATTGAGTGGCGTCGTCTTCGTGCTTACTTCCTACTCGGTGCTCTCGTCAAAGGGTAAGCCGATCGCTAAGAAGGCGAACGTGTCGCTTAGGAAAAATAATCACTTGCTCCTGCGCGGGCCGAACGGCATCGGCAAGAGCACTCTGCTGGAAGCGATCGCGAGAGGCGTCGCTGAGGGGGCGACTATCACTGAGGGGGTGAAGGTTGGGTATTACCGACAGGACTTCTCCACACTTGATTTTGACCAGACCGTCTTTGACGCACTCATGACGGTCATGGGTCAACCCGACGAGAAGCGCATGCGCACGGTCGCTGCTGGCTTCCTGATCACGGGCGATACGATATATACGAAGATCGGCAGCCTCTCAGAGGGGCAGAAGGGGCTTGTCGCCTTCGCCTCGCTCGTACTGGAGCGGCCAGGTCTCTTGATACTGGACGAGCCGACGAACCACATCAACTTCCGCCACCTGCCGCTTATCGCCAAGGCGCTTGATCAGTATGCGGGCGCGATGATACTCGTCTCCCATGTGCCGGAGTTTGTGGAGCAGATACGCGTGGATGACATTCTAGACTTGGAGAAATAAATCGGTGGGATACCTTTTATTCGTCCGTTGAGTTATAAAAAGTACTACATGCAAGCAGTCATACTCGCCGCAGGAGAAGGGAAGCGTATGCGACCGCTTACGCTTGACCGCCCGAAGCCGCTCGTGCTCGTGGCGGGGCGTCCCATACTTGCCTACATCATGGACGCACTTCCGAGCGAGGTGGACGAGGTCATATTGGTAGTCGGGTACAAGGGCGACATGATTCGGGAACATTTCGGGAGCTCATACAAAGGCCGGACGATACGCTACGTGCACCAGTGGATGCCGGCCGGCACGGCGCACGCACTCTCCATGGCAGAGCCGCTCCTTCGCGATGAGCGCTTCATCTTCATGAACGGCGACGATCTGCACGGCACGGGCGCGTTTACCGAAGCACTGCAGCACCCGCTTGCGCTCCTCGCCGCGACGCACGACGATCCGTCAAAGTTCGGTGTCATAGAGCTCCACGAGGATGGTACGCTCGCGAGCATCATAGAGAAGCCCGAAGTTCCGCCAACGAACCTCATCTCCACGGGCGCGATGGTGCTTGATAAACGCATATTCAATTACGAGGCGGTGCGGCACGAAAGCGGCGAATATTTCATGACCTACCCGCTCGGCCTGCTCGCGAAGGAGTACCCCATACAAGTCATCACTCAGAATTTCTGGGTTCCCATCGGCTGTCCGGAAGATATTGCCTCCGCAGAAGCGAAGCTTGGTGAACGCAAAAGCGGGGCCGCATGAATGCCGCTCGGAAAATCGCGACGACGTTTAAGGCGAAAGATACGCTTGAGGGTGCTGGCGTGCATCTGAAACGCGGGTTCTCAAACGTTGAAGCGTCGCGGCTGGATCCGTTTCTCCTCTTTGATGATTTCAGTTCGGATATACCGGAGCACTATCTCGCTGGCTTCCCGTGGCACCCGCACCGCGGCATGGAGACGGTTACCTACATACTTGACGGCGCAGTGCGCCATAAGGACAGTCTCGGTAACGAAGGCGTGATTGAGAACGGGGCGGTGCAGTGGATGACTGCTGGAAGCGGCATCATACACGAAGAGATGCCGGAGAGTGTACACGGCATTCGCGGCTTCCAGCTCTGGGTGAATCTGCCGAAAGAGCAGAAGATGGCAACACCGAAGTATCAGGACTTGAAGGGTGCAGTGATACCGGAGGTCGCACTTCTCGGCGCGCAAGCACGCGTCATCGCTGGGGAGCTTGCAGAAGTGCAGGGACCGCTCCGCTCTATAGCGGGGAATCCTCTCTACGCCGATATATCGCTTGAACCAAATGCGTGCGTTACCGTGCCGCTTACCGAAGGGCACACCGCATTTGCCTACATCATTGAAGGAGCGCTTGCGACTCTCGCGGCCGAGCCAATCTTCTACGCACCGAGCGCTGAGATTTTTAATGAGCAAGGCGACTATAAAAATCCAAGTGAGGTTGTGTACTCACAAGCCTCCACCATACTCCTATTTGAGCGCGAGGGAGACAGTGTCGTACTGTGCGCGCCGGCTTCCGGCGCGCGTTTCTTGCTTATCGCTGGCGCACCACTTGGCGAACCTATCGCGTGGCATGGGCCGATCGTCATGAACACCGACGAGGAATTGCGCGAGGCATTTGCCGATCTACACAACGGGACATTTATCCGGAATCGCTAGTGTAGAATGGGGGCACGATGAACCGCGGAGAATTTGATAAAGATTTTGAGAAAGTGTTTGAAGCACCTGCAGAGTTGCTTGAAGAGGGGATTGAGTTTGCGGAGAAAGAGGAGAAAGTGCTTATCAGCAAGAAGCCGTTTAAGCTCGCGGAGGAATATTGGGACACACTCGGTCCGGGGCTCACGACCGGTGCCGCTGACGACGATCCTTCCGGTATTGCCACCTACTCGCAAGCAGGCGCACAGTACGGTCTCCAGCTCATCTGGCTCTCCCTCTTCACCTATCCCTTTATGGCGACGGTGCAGGAGATGTGTGCGCGCATCGGCATCGTGAGCGGACAGGGCCTCGCCGCGAATATCCGCAAGCATTACCCAGCGCGGACGCTCTACGTGGTGACCGCGCTTCTCTTTTTCGCAAACGCGCTCAATATCGCCGCCGACCTCGGCGCAATGTCGGCGGCTACGCGCCTCCTGCTACCGCACGTCGGGTTTGAACTGCTCGTCATCTTCTTCGCGCTCGTCTCGCTCGGTCTGCAGATATTCACAACGTATGCGCGGTATGCGAAATATCTGAAATATCTCACGCTCGCGCTCCTCTCGTACGTCGCTGTCGCATTCTCCGTAGGACTTGATTGGGGCGATGTCCTGCACCACACTCTTATACCGACGCTTTCATTTACCAAAGATCAGATATTCCTCGTCTGCGCAGTGCTCGGCACGACTATCTCGCCGTACCTCTTCTTCTGGCAGACTTCGCAGGAAGTGGAAGAACAGATATTGAAAGGCGAAGTGACCGTCGCGGAACGCCGCGCACAAGTGAGTCCGCAGTCGTTACGCCGCATGCGTACCGATGTATGGAGCGGCATGTTCTTCTCCAACCTTGTCACCTTCTTCATATTCGCCGCTTGCGCGGGGACGCTCTACGCGCATGGCATCACGAACATCGCGACGGCGGACCAAGCGGCTCTTGCGCTCCGGCCCTTCGGCGATTTCGCCTTCCTCCTCTTCGCGGTCGGCATCGTGGGCACGGGCCTCCTCGCCGTGCCGGTCTTGGCAGGCTCTACCGCCTACGCGCTCTCAGAGAGCTTCGGTTGGACAAACGGCCTGTATCACAAGCTGGACAAGGCCTACGCCTTCTACGGCGTCATCATTGTCTCCATGCTGCTTGGCATCGCTGCGAACTTCGTACATCTGGATCCGATCAAGGCGCTCATCTATGCCGCAGTTGCAAATGGCGTTATCGCACCGGTGGTGCTCTTCTTCGTCGTGCGGCTCTCAAGCAATACGCAGGTCATGGGCGAACACACGAACCGTCCGCTTGTCTCCAAGCTCGGCTGGCTGACCATACTCTTCATGGCCGTGTCGGGTATTGCGGCTATTGCGACGCTCTTCCTCTAGGCCCGTGCGCTATACTAAACAGATGGAACACAAACCGATTGCCGAGCTCATGGATCTATCGGGAAAGGTCGCCATCGTGACCGGTGGTGCGGTGGGTATCGGCTACGCGATAGCGAGCCGGCTCGCTGAGGCGGGTGCGAAGGTGCTCGTGGCCGACAGAGATGCAGCAGGGGCGGAGGCTGCTGCCGCGAAGCTCGGCGGAGCTGCGATAGCAGTTGACGTATCTGACGAGTCGCAAGTGGAGACGATGGTAGCGAAAGCGGTCACTGAGTTGGGCGGCGTGGATATACTCGTGAACAATGCCGGCATTTATCCGGCGAAGCCGGTGCTTGAAGCGACGAAAGAGGACTTTGAGAAGATCATCCACACGAACCTCATGGGTGCGTTCTTCGCAGCGAAGGCCGCAGCGAAGGCTATGGTCGCACAGGGGAGGGGCGGCACTATCATCAACATAACCTCCATAGACGCACTGCACCCGTCGTTCGTCGGGCTCGCGTTCTACGACGCGAGTAAGCACGGTCTCTGGGGCTTCACCAAGAACCTCGCGCTTGAGCTCGCGCCTCACAACATCCGAGTGAACGCTATCGCCCCCGGCGGCGTCGCGACACCAGGGACGAACATGGGGCAGGTCGCCGACGCCTTCCTCGCGGAGATTCCAATGCACCGCATGGCCGACGCCGACGAGATAGGGAAGGTGGCACTCTTCCTCGCCTCCGACCTCTCTTCCTATATGACCGGCTCGCAGGTCGTGGTAGATGGCGGCACGCTGCTTGCATAAAAGCCCCAGTATTGTATATTTAGGTCATTGCCCACGGGCCTTTTTTATTTTTATGGAAATTAGAAACATAGCGATTATTGCACACGTGGACCACGGGAAGACCGCCCTCACTGACGCTATCCTCAAGCAGACCGGCGCCTCGCCGGAAGGTACGACGATGGACTCTAACGCGATTGAGCGCGAGCGCGGCATCACCATCTACGCCAAGAACGCCGCGGTGGAGTACAAGGGTACGAAGATCAACATCGTGGACACCCCTGGCCACGCCGACTTCGGCAGCGAGGTGGAGCGCGTACTCCGCTCTATTGACGCCGTGCTTCTTGTTGTGGACGCGCAGGAAGGGCCGATGCCGCAGACGCGCTTCGTGCTCAAGAAGTCGCTTGACCTCGGTCTCAAGCCTATTGTTGTCCTCAACAAGATAGACAAGCCGGCGGCCGACCCTGCACGCGCACACGACCAAGTGCTTGAGCTCTTCATGGAGCTCGGCGCGTCTGACGAACAATGCGATTTCCCCGTGGTCTACTCTATAGGCCGCGAAGGCCTCGCTATGAAGAGCCTCACCGACGAGCGCAAGGACCTCACGCCGCTCCTTGATACCATCTTGGAGAAGGTCGCACCGGCAAACGTGAACGCGGATGCAACAGCGCCGCTTATGATGCAGCCGTTCAATCTCGCATACGACAACTTCCTCGGTCGGCTCGCAGTCGCGCGTATCTACGCCGGCACCGTGCGCACGAATCAGAGTGTGTTTGAGAAGAAGACAAACGGCGCGACGCTTCCTGGCAAAATCACGAAGATATTCACCTTCAAAGGGCTTGAGCGCGTAGAGACCGAGAGTGCGAGCGCGGGCGACATCGTGCTTATCGCCGGTCTCCCCGATACCTACATAGGCGAGACCATCACCTCCGACGAATCAGCAACACCGCTTCCAGCTATCGCTGTGGACGAGCCGACTATCTCGCTCAACTTCCTCGTGAACAATTCCCCCTTTGCAGGAAGGGAGGGGAAGTTCGTGACGAGTCGCCAGATACGCGACCGTCTTGAGAAAGAGCTTGAGGTAAACGTCGGCCTCAAGGTGGATTTCACCAGTTCCGATTCCTTCCGCGTCAGCGGCCGCGGCGAGCTGCATATCGCTGTCTTGCTGGAGAATATGCGCCGCGAGGGGTACGAGCTCCAGATATCCCAGCCGCAGGTCATAATCCACGAAGAGAACGGTGTGAAGCTGGAACCTTTTGAAGAGGTAATCATTGATACACCGTCGGAATTTCAGGGCGCGATTATTGAGAAGCTCGGTCTCCGCGCATTCGTGCTTCAGAACCTCGTACAGCACGGCAACATCGTGCGTCTTACGATGCTCGGCCCGACGCGCGGCCTCCTCGGCTACAAGAACATCTTCGTCGTGGATACGAAGGGCGAGGGTATCCTCTCTTCGCGTTTCGTTGAGTTCAAGCCGTATGCAGGCGAGATCAAACGTCGTCAGGTCGGCTCTATGATCTCCATGGCGACGGGGAAGGCGCTTGGCTACTCACTCTGGTATCTCCAAGACCGCGGACAGCTCTATATCAAGCCCGCAGCTGAGGTGTACGAGGGCATGGTTATCGGCAACACCTCTAAGGGCGAAGAGATGCTCGCGAATCCGACGAAGGGCAAGAACCAGTCAAACGTCCGCTCTTCAGGTATGGATGAGGCGCTCACGCTCGTGCCGACCTTTGACCTCACGATTGAGCGGGGCATGGAGATCATGTCTGACGACGAGTATTTGGAAATCACACCGAAGTCGGTGCGTCTGCGTAAGCAGTACCTCACTGAGAACGATCGCGCGAAAGCTCGTCGCTAATTTTGTATAGAAATAAAATAGGACGGGCCACAATCGCTAACTTCGCGACTGTGGCCCGTTGAATGTACTGCATGTTCTCGCGAGTCCAGTCCGCGTCAAGCTGCGACGAGGTACGAGACGATGTCGGCATGGAGCTTTTCGCTCATCTTGCCGCACGCGACGTAGAAGTCCAGCAGTTCGGTGATGGCGAATACCGCGTGCAAGGTGCAGCGCCATTCGTCAAGCTCCTTCGCGCCGCCTTGCTCGCGGTCCACGAGCACGACGACGTCGCTCACCTCCATCCCCGCCTCGCGTAGGACCTCAATGGCTTCAATCTTGGAGTCAGCCTTGGTGACGAGGTCGTCCACAAGTAAGACGTTGCCGATTTCCATCGGCACGTACCCCTTGATGCCTGCAATGAAGCGTTTGCCGTCCACTTCTCCCTTCTCCATATGGATCAGGGGCTTACCGGAGAGCTTGGCGAGCGCTTCGGCGAACGGGTCGCCGGCATTTGGAACGCCGGCGACCGCGTCGTACTCAACCTTCTTTTCCAGCAGGGCTTGGTGCATGCAGGCCGCCGCAAGGATGATGATGTTGCCCTTGAGCGGTCCCGGCTTCGGGTTGTCCGGCGTGCGGAGGTTGAGAAAGAAGGGCGAGAGCGGCGCGTCGGGCTGCTTGTCGTGCAGCTTGAGACGGAAGCCGCGTTCAACCCCGTGCGGACCTTGGCGTTCCACGACGAGCGGATGGTTGGATGCGGCAGTAAGCACTGCGCCGACACCTTCCAGTCCAAGCGCGAGCGCGCGTTTCCGGAGATAGGTAGGGGAAGTGTTCATGCTGCCTCCTCGGCTTCAATGTCGGCAATTATCGCCGCATTAATTTGGCACTGCTTCTCGGCTGCGGCCGCCGCGGCTTCGCGGTAGTCCGCTCTCATGCTCGCCCCCGTTATCGCTGACGATGAGCTGAGAAGTACCGTCCCAGGACCATAGTATGCAGCGCGGAGCGTTGCTTCCGTGTGTCCCTTCTGCGCGCCAATCCCCGGCACGAGGAACATTGCATCGTCACCGACGATCTCTCGCGCGCGGTACAGATGATGGTTAAAGACTTGAGCATCGCCGTATTCTGTCTCGGCGATTGTGCCGTTGTATTGGTCGAGTTGCGAAGTGTCGTGTGCAGCACCCATGACGACACCGAACCTGTCGACCACGCCGGCATTCTTTGCCCAGTCAAACGCGCAGGTAAGGAAGTACTCCCACACCCGCAATCCGTTGGCGAGGCGAGCATCCTGCGTTTGCCACGCCGGAGGATTGCTGGTCCTGCCGAGCGTAATGAAGCTGGAGGTAGTGCCTTTCACTGCACTGGCCTCGACGAGTGACGTCAGGCAGTCGCTCCCCATGTAGGGGTTGAAGTTTACGGCGTCGGCGTCGTCCAACATGAAGTGGGTGTGGCCATACATCGTTTGCGTGCGGCCGATGTCTCCGCGCTTACAATCCAGAATCACGGGGATTCCCGGATAGCGCGTATGTATGTACGCTATCAGGATACGCAGGGCGACCTCGCCATCGGGAAGTCTCTCCCAGTGGGCGCGCTGCGGCTTGAAGGCCGCGGCGGAGTCATGAGTTGCGTCGACGATTGCCATCATATGCACGGCGGATCGGATGCCCGCACTCGCACCATGGATGCAGACCGGTATCTTCTGCTTGTCGGGGTCAAGCCCGATGCAGAAGCGTCCCGGTTTCTCGCTTTGACGCGTCGCTACAAGTTCCTTGAGTGTCGGCATTGCCATCTCCTAAGTGGTTGAACATGCGAAAAATCATGCGATTACGCCCAGAAATCTGGCTAATCACGGGGTTACCCTACGTAAAATGGGGAGGGAAGTCAAGGATAAAAACGTAGCCCCGATTTGCGGGGCTAGCGGCGATGGAACGCTCTGAGTTCTTCTTCGGAAGTGTCCGGCCATGGGCCTGATTCGTCCTTGGCAGATCTCTCCGGAACGAAGAAGACGTTGATGGGGCGTGGGATGGTGACAGTGCCAACGAGGTTCCCGTCCTCAATCCTGAGCGAGCGGTGCAGACGGGCGCGTCCGGCGATCGTCTCCAACACTTTGTTACGGATCGCGACGGTCGCCTCAAGATCGTCAAAGGCAAGTATGAAGTGCGCCTCAGTCCCTACGATCCGTGTTATGAAGGCAGTAATGAAGAGTGACTCTTTCTGTACTACACTTACGAATTTGATCGTTGCGTCCTCAAACACTTTGCCGGTTACCCGAAGGAGTGAGTTCCCGACCTTGGCATCAATGCACCCGACGATCTCGTCATAATCTCCCCACGTGATACGAGGGAAGCTGACGTTCTGCGCCTCCTCGCCAAAGAGGTCGCGTATATGACTCATGCGCCTTATCCGTGCCATAGCGGCTCCTCTCTGGTTGTGTGCGGTTAGTGGATTTTACTGTGCGGTCTGCGCCGAGAGTATCCTGTCGGGGATTGCCAGTCAAGCAAAAAGCTGTCCGAGTGAAGATGGGCTAAGGTGCGGTATACTCCGCCTATGACACTTATTGAGTACAAGAAAGCGTTCCTCCGGTTCGCCCCTATTGAGACCTTCTCAGCCGGTCTGGAGCTTTTCGGCTACGAGGTGAAATCTCTGCGAGGCAAGCTCGGCTCGCTTGATGGTGCGCGCGTGGTGGTGCGCGGCGGCGAGGCGTTCATAGTCGGCATGACTATCCCGCCGTACCAAGCGGCAAATACGCCGAAGACCTACGACCCTGAGCGCACCCGCCGCCTCCTGCTTACGAAGAAAGAATTAGCACTCCTCGCCTCGGAAGAAGCGAAGAAAGGGTTGACAATCATACCTCTTGAGGTGTATTCTGTAGGCAGACTCGTGAAAGCGCGCATCGCTATAGTCCGCGGCAAGGGTAAGGCCGATCGCCGTGAAGATTTGAAGAAGCGCGACGCTTCGCGCGAGACCGCGCGAGTTCTAAAAAATCGGTAGTCCCGAAAAGTTCAGAAGGATTCTTGATTCTGAGTTGTTCGGGGGTGACCGGCTTTGACGGTCTGTACTTTGAAAGACGTGCGACGCAGTGCACTCTCGCCTACCACTTAAATCTAGCGAGAAAACATACTTGCAAAGAACACTCTAGCAAGCGTGAAGTCCCCGTACTTCGGTATGCAGGACTTCGCGTTCGCGTACGCGACAGCCTAACGGCTCTCTCGCCTACGCGACGTCTCTACCTTTGGGTTTCTTCAGTTGAAGATAGAGGCGGAATAAACTGAAGAATCGCTACCCGATCTCCCGCTCGGACTAGCTAAATAAGGGATCGGGCAGGAATGGTTTCGCGGGCGTTCCTCGCATCCTGCCGTAGACTCTAACGCCTGCTATGCGTCGTAGACTCGCTTTCATCGCCAGATTCGGACCGGAGTTCAACTCTCCGCACCTCCACTACTTCGCTCGTCCATTATGCCGAGCTACGCAGTGCAAGGCACACATACGCAAAAAGCTCCCGAAGGGAGCTTTTTGCTTTGTACTGCGTTATAGTATTTCCATGGCTGTCGCATCTCCGAAGAAACCAAAAGGGAAGAAGCCGTCTGTGCCGAAGGGTAAGCGCGGATGGCGCGGGCTCTTGCGCGGTCCGTCCTTCCTCAGTAATCTCCTCAGCACTATTCTTATATTCCTGTTCCTCATGAGCGCATACTCGCTCGTGGAAGGGTTGGTACAGCCGAGCACTGCTATCCCGCTCTCTGCAGTCGCGCAGGACGTGGTCGCAGGGAAGATAAGCGACATCACGGTAAACGGTGACTCTCTCAGTCTTACGTACGCCGATGGTTCCAAGAAGACTTCGCGGAAAGACCCTTCCGCAGGGCTGCCAGAGACCTTTGCGACCTATGGCGTCACGCCCGAAGAGCTCTCCAAAGTCTCTATCACGATACAGGGTCAGTCGGGATTCGCGTTCTGGTTCTTGAATCTTGCGCCGATCCTCATCCCCATACTGTTCATCGCCTTCCTTTTCTGGTTTCTCTCACGACAGGTGCGCGGTGCGGGCATGCAGGCTTTCAGCTTCGGACAATCCAAGGCACGCATCACTGACCCTGCAGACCTGTCACAGCGCGTCACCTTCGCCGATGTCGCCGGCGCACGCGAAGCAAAGGAAGAGTTGCTTGAGATAGTGGATTTCCTCAAGAGCCCGAAGAAGTTCTTGGACATCGGCGCGCGGATACCGAAGGGCATCATACTTATGGGCGCCCCAGGGACGGGCAAGACACTGCTTGCTCGCGCAGTGGCAGGCGAGGCGGGAGTGCCGTTCTTCTCTATATCCGGTTCGGAGTTCGTGGAGATGTTCGTGGGCGTTGGAGCATCAAGGGTGCGCGACCTCTTCCAGCTCGCGAAGAAGGCCGCACCTGCCATCATATTTGTAGACGAGATAGACGCTGTGGGGCGCGTGCGCGGGGCCGGCATGGGCGGTGGTAACGACGAGCGCGAGCAGACCTTGAACCAGATACTCGTAGAAATGGACGGCTTTGAGCCGACCGAGAAAGTGGTGGTCATGGCAGCGACGAACCGCCCCGACGTGCTTGACCCCGCCTTACTGCGCCCCGGACGTTTTGATAGGCGTGTGACTATAGACTTGCCAGACCGCCGCGATCGCGAAGAGATACTCAAGGTGCATGCGAAGACGAAGCCGCTCGGTCCAGATGTCGCGCTCTCGGTTATCGCCGAGCGCACCCCTGGTTTCTCCGGCGCAGAGCTCTACAGCCTCATGAACGAGGGTGCGATACTCGCCGCGCGTGAGAACCGTAAGGAGGTCACGCAGTACGACCTTATCCGCTCCATAGAGAAGGTGATGCTCGGTCCTGAGCGCAAGTCGCACTTGCTTGGGAAGCGCGAGAAGGAGCTCACGGCGTACCACGAGGCAGGTCACGCGCTGGTCTCTTCGGTGCTGGAACACGCTGACCCCGTGCACAAGATCTCCATCATCAGCCGCGGCCGTGCGGCAGGCTACACGCTCAAACTCCCCTTTGACGACCGCAAGATGCAGTCAAAGAAACAATTCCTTGACGATATCGCAGCGACACTCGGCGGGTATGTGGCAGAAGAGATGCTTTTTGACGACGTGACGACCGGCCCTTCAAACGATCTCATGGTTATCACCGCAATCGCGCGCGATATGGTGGTGCGCTACGGCATGAGCGACAAGCTGGGACCCATCGCTTTTGGCGATCGCCAGCTGGGCAACGAGCCGTACTCAGAGCAGGTCGCAGCGCAGATAGACGCCGAGGTGTCGCGCATCATAGAGGAAGGGAAGAAGCGTGCCGAGAAAGTCATACGGGAGCACCGTGGTGCGCTTGACGCTATCGCGAAGGAGCTTATAGAAAAGGAGACGGTGGAGCGCGAAGACTTTGAAAAGACGCTTGTCGCACACGGCATCACGCCGAAGAAGAAAGAAGAGGAGGTAGCGACAGTATAAAAGCTAACAGTTCCGCAGGCGGAACTGTTGAGGTGGGGGCGCTTGCCCCCTTATGTGTTGACAGGAATGACGTGCCTGCCGTTATGGTTGTTGCAGCATGAGCCGCAACTCGCGTCGGCATCACTACACGCCCCGACGCCGCGACAGCATTCCGTGAAGACGGTTGGCGCGTGTTCGGTTGACCACTTGAGGATGGCGGAGTTGTGTCCTTCGCCTGCCTGTATGGCTTCAACCGGCGCGCCCATCCGCAGTTTGCTCACGGCGAAACGGTTGGGGCCCTTGAACCCCAGAGCCGGCAGCATGAGGCGCTTGCAGATCACGACGACCGTCGGCGGGATAAGATTGCCCTGCTTGTCTACGACGTCCGCTCTGTCGCGTATCACAGCAATCGCCGCTGGGAAGAGTGGCGCGTCGGCTCGTGCACCCGACCGGTACAGCAGGTGGACAGGTGGTGTAGAGCTCAGGAGCCCCGATGCGGTAATCTGCCCAGCAGGCTGCCTCATGCGCCGTGCATGGAGCTCGTGGGGTACATATCTTTGCAGCATGATTATTCTCCTCGGAAGGTTGGTGTTGCGGTTGGGTGGAACAAATCAGACTGCATCCTAGCATTATGCGTCTATGGATTCAATGGTGTAATATGACCAGTATCCGCCCTTAGCTCAGTTGGTTAGAGCATCGAGCTTATACCTCGAGGGTCCTTGGTTCGAGTCCAAGAGGGCGGACAAGCGAGTGATAAATTACTCTAAATGCATCTCTTTGTCGGCGGTGTGGGCGCGCGTGGCAAGGGCAGGGTGCTCTCGCAAGTCGGGGTCGGCGGCGACGAGGGCGGCCGCCTCAGTGCGTGCCGCCTCCACGAGCTTCAGGTTCTTCAACGCCTCCATCGCGATGTCGGAGACACCCCACTGCTTGCCGCCCGCAAGCTCGCCCGCGCCGCGCAGTGCGAGGTCGTATTCGGCGAGTTCAAAACCGTTTTTCGCGGTGGCAAACGCTTTCATGCGTTCCTTTGTCGTCTCACCGAAAGATTCGGGGAGTGCGAAGCAGTAGGACTGATGAGTAGAGCGGATGACGCGCCCGCGGAGCTGATGGAGCTGGGCGAGCCCGAAGCGTTCCGCACCTTCTATAAGTATGACGGTCGCGTTCGGGACGTTCACTCCCACCTCCACCACCGAGGTCGCGACGAGGATGTCCACCTTGCCATCTTCAAATCTTTTCATCACCTCCTCTTTCTCTGTCGGCCGCATCTTGCTATGCAAGATGTCTATCGTGGCATGAGGAAACACTGATTTCTTGAGTCGTGCCGCCTCCGCCTTCACCGATTTCGCTTGGAGCGCAAGCTCTTTTGCTGGGTCAGGCTCGTCTATGCGCGGACAGATGACGTATGCCTGATGCCCCGCTTGTAACTCTGTGCGCACGCGCCCATAGGCTTCTTCGCGCTTCTCAGGGCCGAGTATACCGGTCACGACCGGCTTGCGACCAGCCG
The DNA here is from genome assembly GCA_041666065.1 of Minisyncoccota bacterium. GTDB lineage: Bacteria > Patescibacteriota > Minisyncoccia > Phycocordibacterales > Phycocordibacteraceae > C7867-001. The sequence continues at coordinate 16,774 of JBAYHQ010000002.1, forward strand.
GCATCTGGTCAAGGACGGTAAGGTCTAAGTCGCCGTAGAGGGTGAGTGCTAGTGTGCGCGGGATGGGGGTAGCAGTCATGGAGAGTAGGTGAGGCGCCGTCGCGCCCTTGGTCGCGAGCCGTTGGCGATGAATAGTACCGAAGCGGTGCTGCTCGTCTATGATGGCGTACGCGAAATATTTGAAGGAGAGCGACTTCTCCACGAGCGCGTGCGTGCCGATAACTATCGGTATCTCGCCATTCGCGACCATCTTCTTAAACGCCATCTTGGAGACTTTCGCCGACTCCTCGTACCGCACATGGGAAGGGAACTTGCGACACTCGCTTCCGGTAATGAGTCCGATGGGTATAGGGTGGTCCTTGAAGTATGAGACGAAGGTAGAGAAGTGCTGCTTCGCGAGGATTTCGGTGGGGCAGAGGTACGCGACTTGGAGTGTACCGGCAATCCTGCCTTTTGGCAGCGAGGTGGCTACTAGATACGCGGTCGCCGCGGCGACCGCGGTCTTGCCGCTCCCCACGTCGCCCTCTAAGAGGCGGAGCATCGGGTGCGGCTTCTCAAAGTCGGCCGTAATGGCTTCTATAGCGTGCCTCTGCGCCGCGGTCGCAGGGAAGGGGAACGAAGCGACGAAGTCGGCAAGCGCGTCGCGATTGACCGCAACCGGCAGGGCTTCTTCGCGCAGGTGGGCGCGGCGGCGCTCCTGCATCACCACTTGGAGCGCGAACACTTCTTCAAAGGCGAATCGCTTGCGCGCGCCAGCCGTATCAGAGGCTTTCTTCGGTGCGTGGATAAATACGAGCGCGGAGGAGAGCGAGGGGAGTTTGTAACGTGCGAGTATGTCGGAGGGTATCGGGTCGGCGAGCCCCTCGTGCACGCCCGACTCAAACACTTTCCGTACTGCATGCATGAGCCAGAGCGAGGAGACACCCTTGCTCTCAGGGTAGATCGGGTAGAGGGCCGCCTCCTCCGGCGACGTGCCGTGCGCGAAGAGTGAGTCGTGGACCCCCTCTGGGTCAACGGGTGACTTGTCTATGGAGGGGTTGGCGAGATAGATCTTCGCCCCTTCGCCCGCCACTTTCCCGCTCACTTTCACCACCATGCCGTCGTGGAGCGACTTGGCGATGTACGGCTGAGAGAACCACATCATCTTGATCTTCCCACTTGCGTCCTCTAACCACGCCTCGGCGACCGGTCGGCGGGTCTTCCACGTCTTCCGTATGTCGGGTTTCCTGACTGTGCCATAGAGCGTGACCTCGGCTCCCGCAGTGACGCCGGCAATCGTCCCGACTGAGCCGCTTGATTCGTAGCGGGCGGGGAAATGGTAGAGGAGGTCGCGGATGGTGCGTATCCCGAGCTTATGGAGCGCCCGCTTCTGGTCGGGTTTCAGACGGGTAAAGTGCTTATCAACAGGGTCTTCGGGGCGCATAGGTACAGTATATAGGAGTGGTATAGTTACCCTGTTACCAAAATATCCATCTTCATGAAAAAATACACCCTTGGTGTCGCACTTCTCTTCGTCGCGCTCGTCACACTCCCTGCTCAAGTACGAGCCCAGTCTACAGTCGGGGACGTCGCCCCTACTGCTCCTGTGACAGTGTGTCTCAACTTGCAAAATAACCTGCAGTACAGGATGACCGATGCGGGGACGGGCGGAGAAGTGTCGTTACTCCAAGACTTCCTTAATCCAGAGTATCTCAGCTCTGAGCCTACCGGCTTCTTCGGCAAGGGGACGCTTGCGGCGGTCAAGAACTTTCAAACAGACAACCACCTGCTCAACAGCGGGTATGTCGGGACCTTGACGAGAGGAAAGATTCGCGACCTCACCTGTGGTGGCAGCTCCTCGGCCAGCCAGACCAATCAGAGCGGACAGACGCTGAACGTACAATCAGCCAGTTCTGGCGCTCCGGTCATCTCCTCGTGGAACGGGAAGGGGGGTTCGTTTAGCCCCGGAGACAGCCAAACAGTCTTCGGGCAGCGCTTGGGCGCCATTACTTCTGCGATCCTTACCTCGCGCGACGGAAGCCGCTCCTATGGATTGCAATGGAAGTCTACGAGCGACACTTCACTCGGCATCGTGATGCCCAGTAACCCAGCAATTCCCGCAGGCACGTACAATCTCTATCTTAAAAACGCGTCTGGGACGAGCTCCGGATTCCCCGTGGACGTAGCGACACTCGCCTCATCTGTTTCGGCGGCCGTCAAGCCGACCATCACCAGTGTCACTTCCCGCGCGAGTTCCCCTGACACGATATATGTCGGCCAAACTGCGTATATCCGAGGTACTGGCCTTGGCGGTCAGATTACCATTCGTATCGGGGACCGTACGGCGTTGTCGGTTGTAGGTGTATCAGATACTGACGCAAACTTCGTCGTGCCATCAATGGCGGAGGGTTATGCTGCCATCTCAGTTACGAATGCTTCTGGGGAGACAAGTCCGTACTACGGAGCGTTACACGTTATCGTTCCAACGACGACTACAGCCACTGTCGTGCCCACATCCGTTGACACACCAGCTGGCTCGCTCTCCCTCTCGTCCCCAAGTTGTACCATCATGAACGGCTACAGCGACTGCACCGTGTTCGCCTCGTGGAGCACTACGGGTGTTTCGTCGGTCAATCTCGTAAATGATAAGGGTGCTGGCATTGATGCGCATAGTCCCAATATCTCTGCCGGCTATAACGCCATCGCCGTCGCTGTCGCGTATGGCGGGACGACGTTCACACTCAAGAACGCAGTTACCGGCAGCATTATCAGCTCCAAGTCAGCTACCGCGAGTTGCGGAGCGGGCTCTTCGTGGAACACGACCACACTGAAATGTTCGCCCACTCCTGCCCCCACGCTCACGTCCTTCGCGCCTACGGTCATGACCGCTGGATCAAATACGAGTATCGTTATCTACGGTACGGGCTTCAAGCCAGGGGCGACGATCGTCTACTCAGGCTCTTCAAGCGGCGAATCGCCCGCGGCATCTTATGTGTCAGCTGATGGGACCCAGATGAACATCGGCTCGTATACGTTTGGATATGCAGGTGCGTGGACCTTCCGCGTCAAGAATCCTGACGGCCAAGTGAGCGGGGTCAGCAGAACGTTCACTATAAACGTGCCCTCTGCAGCACCAACGGTGCAGTCGTTCTCGCTCCCGTCCACGGTCAACGTGAACGACACGATCACCGCTACGTGGACCGGCAGCAGTGATGCCGCTTCCTATCAGTTCAATGCCACCACTCCGCCGACCGCCATAGGCACCAATCTTGAAGGGAGATTCTCGCCGCTTACGACGAGTAATTCGTGGTCTGGAACCGCTGCAGGCCTCGGTCTCTCTGCAGGGACAACGTACGCTATCGGAATTAAAGCGTGTACGAGCAACGGGACATGCGGCAATGCGAGTTATCGCACGATTGCAGTAAATGCTACTGCGACCACGAACACTACCCCGGTTTATACCGCACCAACGTTAAGCGTCAGTGCCGCCACGGTTACAACAGGTGCTACCGTCACGTTCACGGTGGATACCAAAGGTGGCACGGGTTGCTATTGGGCGCAGAACGGGCAGTTCGGTGGATCCATATCGAGCGGTGCTACACCGGTGACCACGACAGGATTGTCCGGCACCTACTATATGACCGTTGTCTGCAGCGAGCCAAACGGTCAGACGTTCACCTCAAATCAGGTCTCGCTTACCGTGAACGCTCCTGTTTCGTCCTCAGCTCCAGCTCCAGTGCTCACCGTGCAGTCGTTCACCCTTTCAAGAACGACTGCGGGGCTGAACGACTCGTTCACCGCCTCGTGGACAGGCAGTAGTGATGCGAGGACGTACCAGTTCAACGCGAACGGTGGAGCATTCAGTCCGTTTACGAGCGCCACCTCGTGGACCGGTACTCCGGCGAGCCTCGGCTTCTCCGCGGGCACATCTTATGCCATCGGGATTAAGGCTTGTGACAGTAGCGGTACTACCTGTGGCGCTCCAAGCTATGCGACTATTGCCATTACGGGTAGTCCAGCAACAATCAGTATCGGTGTTACGGGCACGACGCTGTACTGGAGCGCTTCTTCAAACGCCTCTTCCTGCTCGTTCCGTGTGAACGGTGCGCCGTGGGCGAACCTTTCCCCACTCACGGGAACCTCTCCTCTTACCGGCATTGGGCTCACGGTCGGTACTCCTTACATGGTTGAGGCCTTCTGTCTCAACGCATCTGGGCAGCAAGGACCGACCTCCTCGCTCGTATACACGCCCACGGTAGCCGCTGGTCCTGCACAGAAGCAGACTGCGAGCGCTATTGACGCACTCGCCAGTGCGACTACCTCAGGTGTTACGAGCGGTTTCCACTACACGTGGAGTCGTAACTTGGAGATAGGTTCGCCGTACCCGTTTGATGTAACGGCACTTCAGACGGCGCTCACCCGCGAAGGTGTCTACACAGGCGAGGGCACTGGCGGTTTCTACGGCCAGACCTTCTCTGCGGTCAAGGCGTTCCAGCAGAAGTACGGCATTGAAGCGACCGGCTTCGTCGGTGCGGCGACCCGCGCGAAACTCAACTCGCTCTACGCCAAGTAGTAGAGGGTCTCTCAAGCAATAGGGAATCGCCAGCGCATGTGCGCCGGCGATTTTTCCTTTGGTATAGTTCCTGTATGCGAAATGAACTACTCCCGCTCGCGGTGTATGCAGGGTGCGTGGCATCGGTCGCAATATTCTTAAACATGGGCGGGGCAGCGCCGCTTCAAAACGCGGCGGCGTGGACGACGCGCGAGGCAGGGACCGCCGCCGCATTCTTCGTGACGAGTATCACCGCAGCACAGATACAAGACACGTACCGCGCATCAAGTACTCCGGCGATTCAGACTGCAACACCGGCTAAACGAGTTCGGGTACTCATCGTGCCAGGGCATCAACCTGATGCTGGCGGGACAGAGTTCAGGGGCGTAGAGGAGCGCGACCTCGTCGTGGACCTCGCAGATGCGCTCGCAGGGCTCCTCTCCCAGAATCCGCATTACGAGGTGATGGTCGCACGATCTAAGACCGCGTGGCATCCGATTTTACAGACGTATTTTGATACGCATATGCTTGAGATAGAGACGTTTGAGCAGTCACAGAAAGCTCAGATGGCGAACTACCTCGCGGATGGGAGCATCCTCTCCGATTCCGATCAGGTGTACCACAACTCGGCGCCGACCAAGGCCGCACTAGAGCTGTACGGCATCAACAAGTGGGCGAGCGATAATGAGTACGACATCACTCTCCACCTCCACGTGAACGACTATGCCGGGCGTCGTATGAAATTTACCGATGCGTACAGCGGCTTCGCGGTGTATGTACCAGACCGTCAGTATTCCAACGCTGAGGCGTCCAGAGCGATAGGGGAATCTGTCGCAGCGCGTTTGAATACCTATCATGCGACGAGCACCCTGCCGAAAGAAGATGCGGGTGTCGTCCCCGACCAGCAGCTCATAGCTATCGGCAGTAACAACACCGCCGACGATGCCACACTCCTTATAGAATACGGATATATCTATGAGCCGCAGTTCCAGAATGCGTCTATCCGACAGGTCGCCATCGCAGATTATGCGTTTGCGACCTACCTCGGCCTTCAGGATTTCTTTAAAGACCCTATCACTGCCACGTACGGTTCAGTGTCGTTTCCGTATGACTGGACGAAAGTGACCGTGGAGAGTGGAGAAAGAGGGGCTGGTGTGTACGCGCTTCAGGCGGCACTCCATTATCTTGGGTACTATCCGCCCGCGGGGAAGAGTTTCAGCGATTGCCCAGTGTCGGGGGTGGCGGGCTCCTGCATACGTTCCGCACTCAAGGGCTATCAGCGCGCCCGCGGACTTGAGGCGGCTGGCGTTGTCGGGCCGCAGACACGCGAAGCTCTCTCCCGTGATCTGGCGCAGCCGCCCCTGTCTGCAGTTACGTTGCAATAGTCATCGGTGCTACAATACGGTGCATTACCGCATAAAACTCAATCATGCCAAACGAACAGCTTCTAGCGTATATCCGCGCCGAACGTGCACAGGGTACAGGACGAGAGGCTGTCACGCATGCACTACTCGCTGCAAATTGGAGGATTGAAGACATTAACGCAGCTTTCTCGGCTATTGAGGGGACCTTGAATCAAGGCGTTCCTTCTGCGCCGCAGGCACCCGCAGCTTCGTCTACCGAGACACTTCGCGACCGGTATCCGCTTAGTCCGCGGAAGTTTTGGAAGAAGATCATAGCGGTCATACTGCCATTCGCGATTTTCAGTTTCTTCGTCGCTGTCAGTGTTGATGCCATCATAGCGCTTACAAGGCAGAGCTCAAACAGTTTCACTCCGCTTCTGGGCATCGGATTTGTCGGCTTCTTCTGTGTATTCATGTCCCTGTATGCTTGGTATGTGAAGGTGTATATACGCCGCTACTTCTACGATGCGACTGAGAGTTACATCACTATCAAGAAGGGCGTTTTCGCACCGGCGGAGATACATGTGCAATATGCGAAAATTCAGGACGTGTATGTAGACCAAGATATTATTGATAGAGTTATGGGCCTTTATGATGTGCATCTCGCGAGCGCGACTGCTGCGTCGGGCATTGAAGCCCATATTGATGGGGTTGAGCAGGTAGCGGCGGAGGGGTTGAAGAATCTGTTGCTCCAGAAGCTTCAGAGCGGCGGCTCGGTCGCGGATAGGCCAATCATGTCTCCGGTACAGCCGGTCAGCAGGCCAGCCGCCTTCGCGACTGAGATATCGAGTGCCACATATCCGATTACCGGCGCGTGGTATGCGCAACAGATGATCAGGTGGTTCTTCTCCGCATTGTTTATTTCCCTCATAATAGATCTGCAACTCGTCTCCCGCGGGAGGAGTGGAAGTTCTTCGCTCATGGAGACTTTCGGATGGGGTTCAAGCGCACTATGGCTGGTCTTCTTCGGGTCGTTCGTCGTTATCTACGCGTTCCATCTCGTGTATATGGTGCTCTGGCGCTCCACGTATTCCTTCAGCTTCCTGCCAGACTATATCGTGACGAAGCAGGGAGTCATCGCGAAGACTGAAAATCACTTGCCGTACCGCGCGGTACAGGACGTCGCGGTTTCTCAAGGCATCATTGAACGACTGCTCGGCATCGCGACGGTGCGGATAGAGAATGCTGCGGCGGCGCAGGTGGTGGGGAGAACTGTCGTCTCAAGTGCTGTTCTCATCCCTGGACAATCGCTCGCGAGAGCAAATGAAATCAGTGATGCTATAAAGCACGTCACGCTTGCCAAGAATTCTTCCCAAACCGGTCTCTAAGCGGGTATACTGGTGCTCTATGGATACTAAAAAGATACTCGCAGCATTTAAGAAGCAGGGCGCGCGGATAGAGACGAAAGCGCGCGTCACCTTAAAAGAGAAGAAAGATTTCTCACTCTGGTACACCCCCGGAGTGGGCACCGCGTCGCTTCACTTGGCGAAACATCCTAAGGATGCGCGACTGATGTCTATCAAGAAGAACAGTGTTGCGATAGTCTCCGACGGTTCGGCAGTACTCGGTCTCGGCAATATCGGTCCCTACGGTGCGCTCCCTGTCATGGAAGGGAAGGCGCTCATCTTCAAGGCGAAGGCAAACGTGGACGCGTGGCCCTTGGTGCTTGCTACACAGGACCCCGACGAGATTGTGCGGATCGTAAAGGCGATCGCTCCGAACTTCGGCGGTATCAATCTGGAGGACATTGCTGCACCTGCATGTTTTGAGATTGAAGAGCGACTCATGAAGGAGCTTGATATACCCGTGATGCACGACGACCAACACGGCACGGCCATCGTGGTGCTCGCAGGGCTCACGAATGCCGCGAAAGTCGTGAAGAAGAATCTGAAGAAGCTCCGCGTCGTTATAAGCGGTGCTGGCGCGGCCGGCACGGCTGTCGCGAAGCTGCTCCTCGCTGCCGGTGTGAAAGACATTATCCTCATAGATCGCTCAGGAGCGATTTTCAAGGGGCGCGCAGGACTGAATGCTCACAAAGCAGAGCTCGCAGAGCTCACGAATCCGCGCATGGAGGCCGGCGGTCTCGCTGAAGCGATGCGTGGTGCCGACGTATTCGTCGGCGTCTCAGGCAAGGGGCTACTCTCGGCAGAACACGTCGCGAGTATGGCATCAGGGGCAATAGTCTTCGCACTGGCGAACCCGATCCCAGAAATATTGCCAGAAACGGCGTGGCGGGCAGGCGCCGAGGTCATCGCTACAGGCAGAAGCGATTACCCGAACCAGATAAACAACTCACTTGTCTTCCCTGGCATTTTCCGCGGCGCGCTGGATAAGGGGGTTAGGAAGATCACCACTGCTACTAAGCTCCGCGCGGCGTATGCGCTTGCGGCACTCGTCGCCAAGCCTTCTGCGGATAAGATAATCCCAGATATGCTTGACCCGCGGGTTGTGAAGGCGGTCGCGAGCACGGTGCGCTAAAGTGATACACTAGAGGGAGTTAACCTAATTTACTTATGACTAGAACACATTGGATCATCGTTGCTGTCGTGGCGCTTATCGTGCTGTGGGGCTTCTCCTCGTATAACGGCTTTGTCTCGCTCAACGAGCAGATAAACGGCCAGTGGGCGCAGGTGGAGTCGCAGTACCAGCGCCGTCTGGACCTCATTCCGAACCTCGTCTCCTCGGTGCAGGGAGCGATGAAGCAGGAGCAGAAGGTCTTCGGCGATCTTGCTGAGGCTCGCACCCGCTACGCCGGTGCAGGAAGCGTGAATGATAAGGCGGCCGCGGCGACCCAGATTGAAGGTGCGCTTTCGCGCCTCCTTGTGGTGATGGAGAACTATCCGCAACTCAAGTCCTCGGAAGCGGTGCAGACGCTTATGTCTCAGCTTGAAGGCACAGAGAATCGCGTGAGTGTGGAGCGTCAGCGCTTCAACGACGCTGTCCGCGTGTACGATACGAAGGTGAAGACCGTCCCGTCGGCATTCATCGCGAAGATCTTCGGATTTGAGGCCCGCAACTACTTTGAAGCGGCGCAGGGCGCAGAAGTCGCTCCGAAAGTGAATCTCTAGTCCGTAAAACCGCCCGCATGAAGCGGGCGGTTTGATTCACTATGAAAAAGCTCCTACTGATAGCATTCTTGATGCTCGCGATGCCACTTACGGTATATGCGTACGCAAGCCCCGGAAAACCGGCCGGATTCGTGAACGACTTCGCGAGCGTACTCTCTGCCGAGCAGAAAGCCTCGCTTGAGCAGATACTCGCAGAGAATCAGAAGGCAACAGGGAATGAGATCGTGGTGGTCACCGTGCAGTCGCTCGGAGGCGACACGATAGAGAATTACGCGGTACAACTCTTCAAAGAGTGGGGGATAGGGAAGAAGGGCACAGACACTGGCGCGCTCCTGCTTGTAGCTCTAGAGGACCGCACGATGCGTATTGAAGTGGGGTACGGTCTTGAACCGACCCTCACCGACGCCATCTCTTCGCGCATCATCCGCAACACCATCACGCCGCAGTTCAAGGCAGGCAAGTACTACGAAGGCATAGCTGGCGGCGTAGAACAAATGATAGCGGCGACGAAGGGCGAGGCGCTCGCTCCTGCTCCGAAGGACGTCTCTCCTTGGCCGGAAAGGCTTGAGGCGTATGTCTTCTTCGTCTGGGTCGGTTTTGCACTGTTGCAGTGGATATTGAGCATGCTTGCGCGGTCTAGGTCGTGGTGGGCAGGCGGCGTGGTGGGCGGTGCACTAGGACTCCTGACCATAGTATTCACGACGCTCGCCGCTGGTCTCGTCGTCGCGGCGATCTTCGTCCCGCTCGGACTTCTCCTTGATTTCTTCGTCTCGCGAGAATACACGAAGAGTAGCGAGACGGGTCGTACACCGCACTGGTGGGCGGGCGGGCCGTGGATAGGCGGAGGATTCGGAGGCGGTAGCGGGGGAGGCTTCGGTGGGTTCGGCGGCGGGAGCTCCGGCGGCGGCGGTTCGAGCGGTAACTGGTAGCTGGTATACTGTGGCTATGGTAGAGAAACTACGAAGGCTGGGGGGCTCTCCTAAAGAGCGTGTGCCGGCGCAGGCGGAGAAACTGCGGGATGGTGAATCGGTCTCCGATTTCATGCGGGGTCTCGTGGAGGACCTCGGCAAGCTTCGCCGTAAGCAGGCGAGTATCCGCGGGGATGAACATCGTTCGGAGTCAGAGCGTGAGAGCGAGATGAAAGAGGTGGATGCGGACATGATCATGGTTGAACGAGAGCTTGAGAGAGCTTCAGCGCAGATGAAGCTCTTGGAGTCGCACGCCACGTTTGACGCACTCACGGACCTGCCGAATAAGCGAGCCTTTGCGGAGCGCCTGCACTCAGAGGTTGGGCACCTCAATCGTCTTGCCGCTCATAGCGTGCACGAGAAAGCGCACTTGCTTTTCATAGACCTTGATAATTTCAAGTGGGTAAATGACACCCTAGGGCACGATGTCGGCGATCGTTACCTGCAGATAGCGGCGAAATATATGCAGAAGGAATTGCGCCGCGACACCGATATGCTCGCGCGCCTCGGCGGCGATGAGTTCACGGCGATCCTCTTCGGAAACAGGACAGAGTCTTCAAAGGATATTGCGGAAAAGGTGGGGGAGGCAGTACGGAGAGCCTCAGTCGCCGCGAAGAAGGAGTGCCACGAGAAGGGGATAGAGCTCGGCCCAGAAGAGGGGAATATCTCGGCAAGCATAGGACTCGTCGCATTCCGCGAAAACGAATTGCCTGAGTCTCTGGTAAAACGAGCTGACGCGGCGATGTACGAAGCAAAACGCCTAGGCAGGAATCGGGTCGTGGTCGCGGAGTAACGGGCGAAAAACAAGTTTTTCTGGTATAAAGGTTTACACGGAGACGTCGCATAGCGGTCGAGTGCGCACGCTTGGAAAGCGTGTAGGCTGAAAGGTCTCGCGAGTTCGAATCTCGCCGTCTCCGCAGTTACAGTTTCGGATAGTTTTTCTTCAGGTATTCAACAATATCCTCTGACTCATACATCTCTATGTTCTTGTCGCTGTCTACGAGGTAGGGGACTTGGCGTTTGCCACCACGTGCGACGAGCTCTGCCGCGACCGCATCGTCGGCGATATTTCTCTCCTCAAAGGTGATACCGAGCTCCTCGCCGGCAGCGAAGACACGGTGGCAGAACGGGCAGCCGGTTTTTACGTATAGGGTAAGCATAGAGACTCAACATACCACATTCAGGGAGGGTGGAGGCGTGTACAATAGACACATGAACCGGTATCTTCTTGCGGGACTCGTCGTGCTTGCCGTAGGCGTGGCGGCTGGGCTCTATAGGACAGCCGCGCTGGAGGGGCCTCTTGCAGTCTCTTCACCCTCGGTAGCCGAGTTTGGCGGCGTGTCCTTGAGACTAGACTATGCGACAACCAGCGAATCCCGCGAGCGCGGGCTTAGCGGCCGAGCGAGCATACCGAGCGACTATGGCATGCTCTTCGTCTTCCCGTCTGACGACCGGTATGGCTTCTGGATGAGGGATACGCTCGTGCCGCTGGACATATTCTGGCTGGACAGTAAAGGACAGGTGGTTTCCCTCGCCGAGGATGTACAGCCCTCGTCGTATCCGAGTGTCTTTTATCCGAGTGAGCCGGCGAGGTATGTCTTAGAGACGTCTGCAGGCTTCGCTTCCGCACACGCAGTCGCGACCGGCACACCGCTTTTATTGAAAAATTTTCCAACCGTTTTGAAGTAATGCTGTCCACATGGTGTTTACCAAAAGGAGGAGTAAACTTGAGATTAAAGAAGTGAAATTATTTATTCGTTTTCAATAACTTACCCTGTCCATGTCCAAAGTCGCAAAAGTTTCCGCCCGTGCAAAGACGGCACCGCAAGCCGTCGTCAAGGCAGTGGAAGTGCCGATCTCCAAGGAAACGCGACGCTACCGAGAGATGATTCCGCAGATAGAGAAACGTGACGGTCGTCTCGTGCCGTTTGATTTTGATAAGATCGTGAACGCCGTGTGGAAGGCGATGCTCGCAGCCGATGAAGGAAGTCAGGAAGATGCGGCGCTTGTGGCACACCAAGTCGCCGGTGAGATCGGTCGTTTCGCCAAGAAGTACAAGAGTTTCCTTCCGACCGTGGAAGGCATGCAGGACTCCATAGAGAAATACCTCATTTTGAACGATTATGTGAAGACGGCGAAGGCGTACATCCTCTACCGCGACAAGCGCGCACAGCTCCGTGCCGCACATGTGGAAGTGCCTGAACATGTACGCAAACTCGCAGAGGAAAGCAAGAAATATTTTGAGGGCAACGCGCTCGGCGAGTTCGTGTATCTGCGCACGTATGCGAAGTGGATACCGGAAGAGGGTCGTCGTGAGACGTGGGTGGAGACAGTAGATCGCTACGTGAATTTCATGCGCGAGAACTTGGGCGACAAGCTTACTGAGAAGGAGTACGCCGAAGTGCGCATGGGTATCTTGAAGCAGGAAGTGATGCCGTCTATGCGGCTCATGCAGTTCTCAGGTGAGGCGGCGCGCCGGTGCAACACCTGCGCTTACAACTGCACCTTTACGGCACCAACGAAGCTAGAAGATTTCGCGGAGATCATGTACCTCTCCATGCAAGGGTGCGGCGTAGGCTTCGCCGTAGAGAGTCAGAACGTGGAGCAGTTCCCGCAAATCATGAAGCAGATCGGGAAGAAGCTTGAGACACACGTCATTGACGATTCCAAGGAGGGCTGGTGCGACGCGCTTACACTCGGTGTGAAGACGTGGTACTCAGGCAAGGATATTGATTTTGATTTTGGTGCGATACGCCCCGCAGGTGCGCGTCTGAAGACTATGGGTGGCAAAGCGTCAGGTCCAGAGCCGCTTCGCTCGCTCCTCGCCTTCGCTCGCGAGCGCATCTTCGCTCGTCAGGGTCGCCGTCTGCGCGCCATAGACGTGCACGATATTATCTGCAAGATAGGCGAGTGCGTGGTCGCCGGTGGCGTACGCCGCACCGCTATGATCTCGCTCTCCGATCTAGATGACACCGACATGCGCGACGCTAAGAAAGGTCAGTTCTACATGACCGATCCGCACCGCTCGGTAGCGAACAACTCGGCTGTGTATGAGGCCCAGCCGACCAACGCCGAGCTGATGGATGAGTGGGTGGCGCTTATGAAGAGCGGTTCGGGAGAGCGCGGCATCTTCAACCGCGGCGCGCTTGGCGAGACTATGCCGAAGCGCCGCAAGGACTATTTCAAGACGGTCGGCTTTATCAGCGAGGACGGCGTGGTACGCGGCTCTATCGGCACGAATCCGTGCGCCGAGATCATCCTGCAGTCCAAGCAGTTCTGCAACCTCTCCGAGGTCATCGCGCGCGCACACGATACCGAGGCAAGTCTGCTCCGCAAGGCGCGTCTCGCTTCCATACTCGGTACCTACCAATCAACGCTCACCAAGTTCGGCTATATATCTAAGGAGTGGACCGATCACTGTGCCACAGAGCGCCTTCTCGGTGTCTCGGTGACGGGTCAGTGGGATTCGCCCGCCGCTCGTCGTCCGGAGGTCTTGCGTAAGATACGCGATATGGCGGTGAAGACGAACAAGGCGTACGCAAAGCGTTTCGGGGTAGAACAGTCTATGTCGGTCACGGCAGTGAAGCCGTCGGGCACCGTGTCGCAGACCTTTGACTGTGCATCGGGCATCCACCCGCGTCACGCACCATACTATATCCGTCGTGTGCGCATCAGTGCGACCGACTCACTCTTCAAGCTCATGCGCGATCAGGGTGTGCCGTACTATCCGGAAGTTGGGCAGTCCATGGAAGAGGCAAATACCTTCGTGTTGGAATTCCCCGTCAAAGCACCGGATCATTCTAAAGAGGCGCGGTTCAAGGACGATCTCACCGCGCTTGATCAGTTGGAATACTGGAAACTGGTGAAGCTCAACTACACGGAACACAATCCCTCTGCAACAATATCGGTATCTGAGGATGAATGGATATCGGTCGTGGACTGGGTGCAGAAGAATTGGAATATCATCGGCGGGCTCTCCTTCCTCCCAAGAAGCAATCACGTGTATCGCCTCGCGCCATACGAGACTATTACTAAGGAGGAGTACGAGGCGCGTATGTCCCGCTTCCCGAAAGTGGACTACAGCAAGCTCACGGCGTACGAAAGGCAGGACGAATCAGACATGAAGAGGGAACTCGCTTGTGCTGGCGGCACGTGCGAAATAATGTAAACCGCTGACGGTTCGTAATGCAAAAACCCACGCAGGAGCGTGGGTTTTTGCATTACGTGAGACTAGGCCGATAAGCCGAATTCTGTCGTGGACAATCATTTATCTGGGCCGGTAATTACTCACCGGCTCAAGCGGCACTCCGACAACGCTTCGCGTTGCGATATTTAAACATTTAAATATCGGCGCTTTGCGTCGCTGGCACGGCCTTGCATGCGGGTAAGGATTTGTTCGTTGCATTCCTGCCTTACGACAGGCCTATTCCACGGGGGAATCCGCGGCCTTTCGGCGTTGGCGTTTCTGTGGTCACCTCTATCCTCGCGGACGACGGGCGTTACCCGCTACCTATTTCCCACCTTGCGGTAGAAGCATGTTCGGACTTTCCTCCCTCGTCACGCCAGAGCCTTGCGGCAGCGGACAAGAGCGATTGTCTAGCCTAGTCTCCTCCCATTATACCACAATTAAGGCCTTTAAGCACTGTGGACGAGATTCCTCGCGCGACAGAGCGCTAAGGTATACTGAAACATATTACTATCAATGTAGAAAAAATAATCATGCCTCCGCAACAGACTGCAGTAGTTTCAACCCGCCGCTCGCTTGATACGCTTAGCACTTGGGCGCTTTTTATCACCGTTGTCGCGGCACTGTTCGTTGTTATACCCGCTTCGTCCGTCCCGTTCTCCGTCACGAAGACCTTTCTCTTCGCCGCCGGTACGCTCGTTACGCTGGGGCTCTACATCCTCGCGCGTCTCACTCGCGGCAACATCATCCTGCCGTCCTCGGTGCTCCTCGGTACGCTCTGGCTACCGGTCATAGCCTATGCGCTTTCAGCCGCATTTTCGGGAGTCGCGTTCTCTGCAGCTCTCTGGGGGACAGCGCTTGAGCCGGACACGCTGGGCTTCATGCTCGGTGTCGCATGTCTCGGTACGCTTTCGGCGCTCGTCTTGCGTCGTGCCGACCACTATCGCTCGTTCCTGTGTGTTGCCACGTATGCATTTGCGGCACTTGCTGCTCTTGAGGTGCTTGTCGTTATCGTCGGACAATTCGCTCCGAGCACTATCTCCCCGGCGTTCTCCCTTGTCGGGTCGTTTAGCGACCTCGCGTCTGTTCTCGGTCTCGGTGTCATCAGCGTCCTTATAACGCTCCGTTTTCTTGATATCACGGCGCGCACACGTAAGGTCTTGGTCGCAAGCGGTGTTGCAGCGCTCTTCCTCCTCGCGCTCGCAAACTCATCGCTCGTGTGGACGCTCCTCGCACTTGCCTCGCTCGGTCTTTTCGTTGAGGCGGTCATGCGCCGCGGCTCTAAGGCGTCTGACGCCGATCTTGACGAGGTGATGCTGCTTGACGAGGCGCCAGTAGAGTCAGAAGAGGGGAATCATTCGCTCGTTTTGCCGCTCGTTGTGCTCGCGGTCTCACTCTTCTTCCTCATTAGCGGTACGCTCGGCGGGGCGCTCGCGACTGCGCTCAAGGTACAGGTGCTCAATATACGCCCGTCGTGGCAGTCTACGCTCTCGGTCGCGCAGCATACCTACGCGACTACACCGGTATTTGGCTCCGGTCCAAGCACGTTCGGCACACAGTGGCTCAAGTACCGTGACGCTTCCCTCAACTCAACCGTGTTCTGGAACGTGGACTTCTCGTCTGGTATCGGTTTTATCCCAACCTCTCTCGTCACGACCGGTATCGTCGGCTTGCTCGCGTGGCTCGCCTTCCTCGGCCTCTTTGTAGTGCTTGGTCTGCGCATGCTTATCCTCCGCGCACCACGAGACTCGTTTGTCCGATATGTCGCGATCCTTTCCTTCGTCGGTTCGCTCTATCTCCTCATTCTTGCTCTCTTTGACCTACCAGCGTCGGTTATACTCGCGCTCGCGTTCGTCTTCGTCGGGCTCTTCGTCTCCACGATGCGGTACGCTACGAACGGCGCGCAATGGGGCGTCATGTTCTCGCGCAGTCCGCGCCTCGGATTCGTCATCGTGTTCTCACTCACCATTCTCCTTCTCTCGTCCGTTGTTGTCGCCTACACCCTTGTAGAGCGCTACCTCTCGGCGTACGAGTTCGCTGCGGCATCAGCCGCATTGTCTGCAGGCGACCTCGCTGCCGCTGATAAGGCAGCACAGAGCGCGATTTCGTTTGCTCCTTCCGCCGCCGCCTATCAGATACAGGCGAGCGTAGCGAAAGCGCGTCTTGGCATGATCGCCGCTTCATCAATCATGGAAAAGGCAGCAGCTCAGCAGGCGTATCAGGCGGCTCTCTCTGCCGGCATCAACGCCGCGTTGACCGCGACGAACCTAAGTCCGTCCGATTACCAGAGCTGGATATTGCTCGGCAACCTATACGCAGAAGCGGTTCCGCTCAAGGTCGCCGGCGCGTACGATAGCGCTAAGACTGCGTACGGAAAAGCGCAGGCATTGAATCCTACAAATCCGCAGATTCCGTACATCATCGCTCAGCTTGATATCGCGCAGGGCAATACCAAGGCTGCAGAGGAAGACTTGAAAGCCGCTATCACGCTCAAGCAGGACTACACGGCGGCAATCTTCCTCCTCTCCCAGCTTGAAGTGCAGGACGGCAACGTGAAGGACGCGCTCGCTTCAGCGCTTGCGGCGGCTTACTTTGAGCCAAACAACCCAAGCATCCTGTTCCAAGTCGGTGTCCTCTACGCGGCACAAGGTGACTTCGCAAGTGCGGGAGCAGCGCTTGGAGCCGCAGTAGCTGCGAACCCGCAGTTCGCAAATGCTCGCTATCTCCTCGCGGCGGTGTATGCGAAGCAGGGTGATATGCCAAATGCACTCAAGGAAGTGCAGGCGATCGCCACTATGTCGGGCGACAATGCCAAGGCAGTGGCGTCTATGGTCGCTGCGCTTGAGGCGGGAAGAAATCCGTTCCCCGCAAACCTCTTTACCGCGCCTGCGACACCGGTAAAGCAGTAGTCGCGAAAGCCTAAAAGACTCCCTTGTAGAAACAGGGGAGTCTTTTCGCACTACTCGTCACTCAGCGCGCTTCGGAGTATTATGGAGGTATGGTTCGCGGCATTCTAGAACGCATATCGGCACCGGTACGCGGCCTGCATCAGGCCGCGTACTTGCTCGCAGCACTCACGCTCGCGTCGCAAGCACTCGCGCTCCTTCGCGACCGTACCTTTGCGCACATGTTCGGCGCAGGACAGGTGCTGGACCTCTACTACGCGGCGTTTCGCGTGCCGGATCTCGTTTTCGCGCTCGTCGCATCGCTCGTCTCTGCGTATGTCCTCATACCGCGTATCACAGGGATGGATAGGGAGGGAACTCGCCGCCTCCTCTCTGAGTCGGCATCGTTTCTGTTTGGCGTCGGAGGGCTTCTCTCTCTCGTGCTTGCCTTCTTTATGCCGACGTTCCTCGCTTTCTTGTATCCGAACTTCGTGGCGTTGCCGCAGTACGCCGACTTCGTGTTTCTCGCACGCCTGCTTCTCGTCCAGCCGATACTCCTCGGCCTCTCAGGAGTTCTGGGAAGCGTGACGCAAGTGCATCGGCGTTTCATGCTGTTTGCTATTTCGCCGGTTCTCTATAACCTCGGCATCATCTTCGGCGCACTTGTCCTCTATCCTTTCTACGGGCTCATGGGGATAGGCGTTGGCGTAGTACTGGGCGCGATCGCGTATCTCTTCGTCAATGTCCCCGTCGTGCTTCGTGCCGGCGTGATGCCGCGGCTGTGCATGCCGAGCTTCAGTCTGATGTCGTCGGTGGTGCGCGACTCCGTGCCGCGTTCGCTCGCACTCGGCATGGGTTCGGTCACTGCGCTCGTCCTCACGTCGCTTGCGTCTACGGTGGGTGTCGGAGCAGTGTCGGTGTTTACCTTCGCAAGTAATCTCGCGGCGGTGCCGCTCGCGCTCATCGGGGCGTCGTATTCCGTTGCGGCGTTTCCCGCTCTGTCTGAGGCATCGGCGCTTGAGCGGCGCGAAGAATTCACTCGCATCCTCTCGGCGAGCGCGCGACACATAATCTTGTGGTCGGTTGTATCGCTCGGTCTCATCGCCGTGCTTCGTGCCCACATAGTGCGCGTCATTCTCGGTACGGGAGCGTTTGATTGGGATGCGACGCGCATCACTGCTGCGCTTCTTGCTATACTCGCGGTCGGTCTTGTGGCACAAGGGCTCGTTCTACTCTTCTCGCGAGCGCTCTACGCGGTACGCCAGTCGTGGCGGCCACTCGTCTACCAGTTCCTCGGCGGGGCGGTTACGGTGCTTCTCGCGCTCTACTTCCTGTCTATGCGGGATACCGGTCTCCAGACGTCGCTTGCGGCAGTTCTGAAGGTCGGCGACGTGTCCGGCACGGCTGTCTTACTCATCGCTCTTGCAGCGACCTTGGGTCAGATATTCTTGGCACTTCTCTCGCTTATCGCCCTCCGCAGTACCTCACCAGGGCTCGGCGGTATGCTCACGCGGTCGCTCATAGACGGTGCGGTCGCGGCCTTCGCGGGCGGCGTCGCGACCTATGCCGTGCTCGCGTTTGAGGGCGGTATCGCTCCGCTTACGACCCTAGCGGCTGTCTTCACACAAGGATTCATTGCTGGTATCGTGGGCTTAACTGCTGCGGCGCTTGCCCTCTTCTTCATAGAAAATGAGGAGTTCCGCATCGTGGCGAATGCCGTGATGAGACTTGTGAGTCTCCGAGAAAGAAAGGCCGTTGTGCTCGCGCCGTCCGCAGAAGAGTCACCACATCCGTGAACCAAAAAAACATCCGCAATTTTTCCATTATCGCCCATGTTGACCATGGGAAATCTACGCTGGCTGACCGCCTGCTTGAGCGTACGGGGGCTATCCCTGAACGCAAGATGCGCGACCAAGTATTGGACCGCATGGATCTGGAGCGCGAGCGCGGCATTACTATAAAAATGCAGCCAGTGAGGATGCAGTATGGCGAGTACATTTTCAACCTGATTGATACGCCAGGGCACATAGATTTCTCGTACGAGGTCTCGCGCGCGCTCAAGGCGGTTGAGGGCGTGCTCTTGCTCGTAGACTCCACGCAAGGCGTGCAGGCACAGACACTGACCACTCTTTCTATGGCACAGGCACAGGGGTGTGTCATAATCCCTGTCGTCTCAAAGATAGATTCACCTGCCGCACGGGTAGACATCGTCGCGAGTGAGCTCGCGAAGCTCATCGGTGTCTCTCGCGAAGAGGTCATCGCGGTGTCAGGGAAGACCGGCGCAGGCGTGGATGAACTTCTGGAAGCTATCGCGCAGTGCATCCCCTCGCCACGCGCTTCTGTGGCCGCTATAGGCGATGAACCGCGCGGTCTTGTCTTTGACTTCTCGTACTCAAAGCACCGCGGCGTCGCTGTGTACCTGCGTGTCTTTGATGGTATTTTCAAGAAAGGGCAGCCGCTCTCTTTCCGAGCAGCAGGTAAGGAGTTTATCGCGCTTGAGACCGGCATCTTTACGCCCGAAGAGACGCCGGCCGACTCGCTGTCTGCTGGGGAGATAGGGTACATCGTGACGGGCATCAAGGAGGCCGGTGTTGTCGCTGTCGGCGACACTATCGGTGCGGCGAAGGGCTCGCTTCCTGCGCTCGCCGATTTTGAGCGTCCGCGGCCGGTGGTGTGGGCCTCGGTGTATCCGGAGAATCAGGACGATCTGCCGCTCCTTCGCCAATCGCTTGAGCGCCTCCGACTCTCCGACTCCTCGCTTTCGTTTGAGGAGGAGTCGTCCGGCGTACTCGGCAGGGGGTTCCGATGCGGATTCCTCGGCCTCCTGCATCTTGAGATAGTGACCGAGCGTTTGCGCCGCGAGTTCGGCCTGAAGCTCATCGTCACGATACCGACCATTTCGTATGTGGTGACGGGGACGAACGGCGTGCGCGAAGTGGTGTACACGCCGGCGAAGTTCCCCGAACACGGCAACATAGCGCTCATTGAAGAGCCATGGGCGAAGGTCATCATCATCATTCCGCCAGAGTCGCTCTCCTCGCTCGTGCAACTCCTCTACGAGCACGAAGCGCAGACACTCGGTACCGAGACGTACGAGGACGGTCGCATAGAGATGGCGGTGGAGATGCCGCTGCGCGAACTCATGCGCGGATTCTTTGATACACTCAAGAACATATCGTCGGGCTACGCGTCCCTCTCGTACGAAATACTTCCTGAGCGCCCCGCAGACGTGGTGCGGCTAGACATACTTGTCGCGGAAGAGCCGGTGCCTGCGTTCGCACGCGTGATAGCTCGTCGCCGCATACAGGAAGAAGCAGAGAAGATGGTGGAGAAGCTCCATGCAGCACTCCCGAAACAGCTCTTTACCACAAAGATTCAGGCGAAGGTACAGGGGCGCATCATTGCTTCTAAGACGCTCTCGGCGATGCGCAAGGATGTCACCGGCTACCTCTACGGGGGCGATGTGTCGCGCAAGAACAAGCTGCTAGACAAACAGAAGCGCGGGAAGAAGAAGATGCTTGAGCGCGGGACAGGAAAGGTGAATATCCCTGAGGAAGTCTTCATGAAAATGGTGCAAAACGACGCGTAAAGCGGGTGCGGTATACTGGAGCCATGCGCGCAAAAGAGTGGCAGAGAGGGGTTCTGATAGGCGGTCTTTTCCTCGTGGCGTTCTGGCTCATAACGCTCATAAGCGGGCTCGCGGGGAAGGCGCATATAGCCGTATCGCAAGCCAACGACGCGAAACGGCAATACGAGTCGTTTGAAGCCCGTAAGGCGATGCTTGAGGCAAATCTCGCCGCGCTCGCTACAGAGCGCGGACGGGACGCGGCAGTCAGGACGGCGTTCGGGGTTGCGCGCCCAGGCGAAGAGGTTATCGTGGTAGTACCACCGGCTACCGCGACCCCCACGGTCACGCAGAAGTGGTGGCAGAAGCTGTTTCTTTGGTTTTGAGAGAAGCGGGTATGGTTCAGTGGTAGAACGATTGCTTCCCAAGCAATAAACGCGAGTCC
>JBAYHQ010000003.1:0-33313 GCA_041666065.1 Minisyncoccota bacterium
AAATCTGCGACTGACATCGCGTCAATCTTTCCGTGGTCGCGGCTGTCTATTGAAATAGTCTTCGCCTCCACTTCAGCGTCGCCGACGACGAGCAAGTAGGGGATCTTCTCTGTCTTTGCATTGCGGATTTTCTTACCGAGTGATTCGTTTGCCTCGTCTACCTCGGCGCGCAGATGTGCCGTTTTGAGCGCCTTAGCGACTTCGTGCGCGTAGGCCGCATGTTTTTCAGACACAGGGAGCACGCGCGCCTGTACCGGAGCGAGCCAGAGCGGGAACGCGCCGCCGTATTTCTCTATGAGGAACGCCATCGTGCGCTCAATAGTGCCGATAGAGGAGCGGTGGACGACAAAGGCACGATGCTTCTCGCCGTCTTCGCCGATATAGGCGAGGTCAAACTGGACGGGGAAGTGGAAGTCGTACTGCACCGTGAAGGCGGTGTCCTCTTTGCCGTTCACATTCTTCATTTGTATATCTATCTTCGGTCCGTAGAACGCCGCTTCGCCTTTCGCTTCTTCAAACTTGCTTCCGCGCTTTTTGAGGAGTGTGCGGAGCAGGTCCTCGCCCTTCTCCCACGCCTCGTCGTTCTTCACATACTTGTCGGTGTCGCTCCGGTCGCCGAGTGAGAGACGGTAGCGATAATCTACGTCCAGCGTGAGGCCGAAGACGCCCGCGACGTATTCTATGAGGTCTAGAGCGCCCGCGACTTCACTCGTTGCCTGCTCTTCGTTCGCGCAGATGATATGTGCGTCGGAGAGGCACATACCGCGCACCCTCTGCAGCCCCATGAGTTCTCCCGACTGCTCATAGCGGTAGAGCTTTGCGAGCTCCGCGATACGCATCGGCAGCTCGCGGTAGGAGACCGGCTTCCGGAGGTAGAGCTCAAAATGGTGTGGGCAGGTCATCGGACGGAGCATGAATTGCTCGTCGTCTACCTCTATCGGCGCATACATGGAGTCCTTGTAGTGTGGGTAGTGGCCGCTTTTTTTATACAAATCAAGCTTCGCGATGTCCGGCGTATACACGTGCAGGTAGCCGCGCTTTATCTCCTCGTCTACGATGAAGCGCTCCAACTCGCGGCGTATGACCGAGCCCTTGGGAGTGAAGAGGGGGAGGCCCTTGCCGACTGAGTCTGAGAAGGCGAAGAGGTCTAGCTCCTTGCCGAGTTTCTTGTGGTCGTGCTCGTCCATGGTGGCCATGATACACCCTTATTCTGCGGGGTAAAAGAGTGGGGATAGCGCGATTGCGGTATCTCCGGTGCGTGCTATAAATACACGGTCGTACCGTGCGCTTGGCTTGTCCTAGCATACGGATGGGCGACAAGCTATTTTCGTAACTCAACCTCAGGAGGACCTATGCATCCCAAAAACGCAATCGCCTGCTGCACCAGCCACCATCTTCCCGCTGGCCTGCTTGCAACCGCCTTGCTCGCCACGCTGCGCACCGAAGAAGCCGCTGCCGGGCCACTCACCACTGTCAAGGCCGAACTGACCGCCAATGCCATTTCCGACACCGGCGAACACCCTGTCGCTGCCTTCACCTTCGCCTACGGCGCCGAGAGCTATGGCAAGGATGGCGGCCACGTGACCAACTTCCACGAGACGGCTGGCGACTACATGAGCCAAGTCCTGCTGGGTGCTGGCGTCGGCAAGGCGATTACCACGCAGAAGGCGACCGGTGGTCACGCGCACAACAGCCGCGCTTACGTGCCCCATGCTGCCGGTATGACGATCAAGCCCAAGGACGGCGGCCACATCGGCGATGACGGTGGCGACTCGGATTTCGCAGCATGCTACGCCAAGAAAGCGATCAGCGGCCTCGGTAACGGCCTTGGTGCGTTTGCAGCCAGCCACTCGTTCGGCCTGGGCGACGACTCCAACGGCTGGCGCGGCGCCGCGGTGGTTCACTGACGGTCATTCCATGACCGTAGGGGTCGGAGAGCTTCGGCGCTCCGACAGTTGAGTATCAAAATCATGGTCGCTATCGGTCTACAAACCGACGGTGATCATCTTCCTCCGGCGCTTGCGTCGGAAACCCCCGCTACTGACAAACAGCCAGCAGCGAGCACGGCTCGGAGCAACCCTCTGAGCCGGTAGTATTTTATACTCTGCACTAAAGCTAAAGCGGTTTTAGTTCGTCTATTGCAATAGAAGGTTCGCCATTTCTGACCGACACTTTCCCCTTGATAAGCAGGCATACGTCCGGCGCGACTGTCGCGGCGTGCTCTTTCAATAATTTCGGGAAGATGACTGCCTCTATAGATTCAGTAGTGTCGCCGACGGTGAGGAAAGCCATTTTCTCACCGCTCTTGGTGAGTATCGTGCGTACCACTGATACGAGCACAGGGAGGATGATGAGCTGGCCGGTTTTCGGGTCTTCTTTTATTTCTTTAATCGTGAGATGCGCTTTTTTCGTAATAGCTTCGTGCGCGTCAAGCGGGTGGCCGGACACGTAGATGCCGAGCAGTTCTTTCTCCCATGCGAGCTTGAGGGTGAGCGAGACAGGCGCGCCTTCGGGGAGTGTAAGCGGCGGCGGGGCTATGAGTGCGCCGAAGAGTGTGTCTTGTGGCGCGACCGCAGTTGCCTCGCGGTGGAAAGCGAGCAAGGTCTCTATGTTCTCAAGGAGTGTGCCGCGCTTGTGGAGCGCAGGGCTGAGCGAGTCAAGCGCGCCGCATTTAATCAAGGACTCAAGCGACTTTCTATTCAAATTTTTAGAGCCGACACGAGAGAGGAAGTCGGAGAGGGAGGCGAACTGCCCGTGCGCCTTGCGCTCGGCGATAATCGCTTCTGAGATACCCTCGCCGAAGTTCTTGATAGACGACAAACCGAAGCGTATAGCGTCCTTCTGCTCTCCGACGACTGTGAAGACCGCCCCGCTCTCGTTCACGTCTGGCGGGAGGACGGGGATACCCATACGCTTCGTCTCCGCGACGAAGATAGCGATAGATTCGGTATCTCCTGCGTCGGCAGTGAGTACGGCGGCGAGATAGTCAACGGGATAGTTCGCTTTCATATACGCGGTCTGGTACGCGACCTTGCCATAGCTTGCGGCGTGCGCCTTGTTGAAGCCGTACGCAGCGAACGGCTCAATGAGTTCCCATATCTTCTCCGCGAGCTTCTTGGAGAGTTTGCCGTACTCCATGAAGCCCTTGAGGAGCTTCTCCTTCTCCGCCTGCATCACGGCAGGGATCTTCTTACCCATTGCTTTGCGTAGCGCATCGGCCTCCAGCCACGAGTAGCCGGCGAGCTTGATTGCGGTGAGGAGCACGTCGTCTTGGTAGACAAGGATGCCGTATGAGAAGTCCAGATACTCCTCCATACGAGGGTCTAGGTAGTGGATGAGCTTGGGGTTGTGCTTGCGCTCAATGTAGGAGGGAATGGTCTCCATAGGTCCGGGGCGGTAGAGCGCGACCATAGCGTTGATGTCGTGGATGGTTGAAGGTTTGAGCTCCTTGAGCCAGCGGGTCATGCCTGAGCCATTGAGTTGGAAGGTGCCCTCGGTCCAGCCAGCGGCGAGCATCTCGTAGGTCTTTGTATCGTCAATCGGCACGTTCTCTATGTCTACCGTGATACCGTGCGAGTCCTTCACGCGCGCGACCGCGTCGGCGAGGATGGCGAGGTTCTTGATGCCGAGGAAGTCAAACTTGAGGAGTCCCACGCCGCCGTATTCGTCGGTGATGGAATACATGTCGTACTGCGTGATGAGTTTCCCAGTGCCTTTCGGGTCGGGCTGGACGGGTGCCCACTCTACAAGCGGCGTCGGAGCCACGACGATACCTGCGGCGTGCACGCCGACGTGCCGCACGCAGCCCTCAATGCGCTTCGCGAGGTCTATGATCTCGCGCACATCGTCGTCTTCGTCGTAGAGCGTCTTTAGGTCCGGCTCAAGCTCCATCGCGTGCTCTATGGTCATGGGGAATCCTTGTGAGCCCATCGGGATAAGCTTCGCGACGCGGTCGCCGGTGGTGTAGGAGTGACCGAGTGCGCGCGAGACGTCGCGTACTGCCGCCCGCGCCATCATCGTGCCGAAGGTACCGATCTGCGCGACGTGGTCTTCGCCGTACTTCCGCTTCGCGTACGCGATCATGTCGTCGCGGCGGTCGTCGGCCATGTCCATGTCTATATCCGGCGCTTTCGGGCGTTCGGGGTTCAAGAAACGTTCAAAGGGGAGCTTATAGAAAAGCGGGTTCACGTTCGTGATGCCGACGAGGTAGGCCACGAGCGAGCCAGCAGCGCTTCCGCGGGTCGTGGTGAGGATACCCGCGCTCTTTGCGAAGCGGAGGAGGTCGGCGACGATGAGGTAGTACACCGCGAAGCCTTTGGTGATGATGATGTTGAGCTCGTAGTCTATGCGGTCGGTCACCTCCTTGGTTCTCTCAAGATTCCTTGTCGCGATACCGGCATACGCCTTCGCGCGGAGTTCTTCGTCGTGGGATTTGAAGCCCTCGGAAACGGGGACAGCAGGGAAGGTCCACTTGCCGAGTTCAAACGAGAGATTGCAGCGGTCGGCGATAGTGCGCGAGGCGTCCACCGCTTCGGGAATGTCTTTAAAGAGTGCGAGCGCCTGCTTCTCGCTGATGAAAGAGAAATCCTCACGCTCGTTCTTGCCGCGCCCGCCCTGCCCGATGCGTCGCAGTATCTCGGTCGCCTCGCGATCGTCGGGAGAGAGGTAGTACACGTCGTGTTGCGCAACAAGGGGAACACCGCTCTCTTTGGAGAGTTGTATGACTTTCTGCATCAGAGCCTCATGACCTTCTACGTGTGGGTGGTGCGTAACTTCTAGGAAGAGGTTTTTTGCACCAAATATGGATGTAAACTCATCAAGCGCCGCTCCCGCCCCCTCAAGGTTCCCTGCGCGGAGCAATTGCGCTATGTCGCTACTGAACGAGGGGAGGAGCGCGATGATGCCTGCAGAGTGTTCACGCAGAAGCTCCTTGTCTATACGCGGCCGTTCAAAGAATCCGTCGGTCCATGATCTTGTAACAAGAGCGAGGAGGTTCTTATAGCCTTCGTTATTCTCAGCGAGCAGTACGATGCGCGAACGTTTCGCGTCTATGACAGGGTCTTTCTCAAGGCGAGAACGTGGCGCGAGGTATGCATCAACGCCGAGAATAGGCTTCACACCCGCTTTTGTCGCTGACTTGTAGAACTCAATCGCGCCGTGCATATTTCCGCCGTCGGTGAGCGCAAGGGCGTCCATACCCTCCTTTTTCGCCTTCTCCACGAGCTCATCAATCTTGGGTAGCGCCTGTAGGAAAGAATAATGGCTGTGGGTGTGGAGGTGGATGAATCGCGATGCCATACGCCACAGTATATACTTTCTCCATGAGATTTCTGCTTGGGGTAGACGAAGCAGGGCGTGGCCCCTTGGCGGGACCGGTGTCGGTGGGAGTGGTCGCCGTGCCAGAGGGGTTTGACGTGGCGCGAGAGTTCGCGGGCGTCGCTGACTCTAAGAAGCTGTCAGAAAAGAATCGGGAGAGGCTGTACGAGATGCTCGCCGCGCGCGTCGCCCTCGGCGATGTGCGCTTCACGGTGGAGTTTGAGAGCGCGGAGACTATTGATAGGGAAGGCATCGCGGTAGCGGTGCGCCGAGCCGTCTCGCGCGGCGTAAACACCCTTGCACCGGACGCCGCGCTTGTGCGCGTACAACTGGACGGCGCGCTCCGCGCGCCGAGCGAATACGCGCAGGAAACTATCATACATGGCGACGAATTGATTCCAATTATTTCGCTCGCGTCCATAGCAGCGAAGGTGGAGCGCGACCGTTTGATGCGTACGCTCGCTCTTGAGTACCCCCACTACGGCTTTGAAACCCACAAGGGCTATGGCACGAAAATGCACTACGAAATGCTTGAGAAACACGGCCTGTGCGTTATCCACCGCCGCTCTTTCATACACCTTGACCCAAGTAGTAAATAGGGCTATAGTACTCGCTTATGCTCGGTTTCATTGAGCATAAAAGGGAATTCATGATGATGAACAGATCTTTGGAGAACAGCTATGCAGAGACAAGTAAGGCAGACATTGGTACCATCTTGGGTCGCGAGAGAGCCGCGGCCAGCGCCGAAGAAATCAACGCAGACGTGCATATGCACGATTTGCGATCATGAGGGCACCAGTATGTGTCCGCACAAGAACGACGGGGAACGAACGAAACGAACTGCCTGCCCAGACGTATCACTGGATAGCGCCGCGTACGCGGGGTAAGTCCAAGGGAACAGGGGTCCGAGCGTCCTTTACCGAAGAACGCTCGACCAGAAACAGTAGTCCTTGCTACCCCAAGAACTACAATGAAAGCCAGCTCACGAGCTGGCTTTTGATTTTTAACACGCCCCATGGTAGGGTGGGGCATATGTCAATCAGAATGCGTCATACACGAGGGCACACCGGCAACCGCCGGTCGCACCACGCCCTTACTGCTACTTCGGTCGTCGCTGATAAAGAGAGCGGCAACCTCCGCCTCCCGCACCATCTTGATGAGGCGACGGGCATGTACCGCGGCAAGCAGATCGCTCCGGCACGCGCCGCCCGTGTCTCAAAGAAGAGCGTGAAGGGCGTCTCTACCGAACCGAAGGGAGAGCACACACACGAGCATGCGCACGCTGAACATGCGAACGCCACTTTGAAAGCAGTGGAAGCTGAAGTGGCGAAGGTGAAGCGCGAGCCGCGCTCAGAAGTGAAGGCCGCTTCGCCGAAGAAGAAAGCGTAAGGAGTTTTGTATACGAGTGCGAGCAAATCACAGGGACATGCTTTGCATGTCCCTGTGATTTGCTATACTGAAGAGGCAATAAGATCTTTCCATGGCTAACCGACATCTTGCACGTTCTGTGGTACTCCAGACACTCTTTGAGTGGGACACGACGCATGCGCCTGTAGAGGAGGCGAAGGCTATCCTCGCACGCAACGTCGCGGAGTTCGGCGGAGAAGATGTGGATCAGCCGTTTATGGATGGACTTCTGGGTGGTGTGCTTGCAAAGAAAGAAGATGTGGACTTGGTGCTCGCTAAGGCGGCGCCGGAGTGGCCCTTGGAGCGCATCGCGCCGATAGACCGCAACATCCTGCGTCTCGGCCTCTACGAGCTCCTCTTCGCCGACCGTAGCCAAGTGCCGGCGAAAGTCGCTATCAACGAGGCGATAGAACTCGCCAAAACGTTCGGCGGGGACTCTTCCGGACGGTTCGTAAACGGCGTTCTCGGCGCCGTGTACAAAGAGCTCGGCGAGCCAGGGAAAGACGAGCAGGGCAGTAAGAAGAGCGGGAAAGTGAAGTACGAGGATATGCCGCTCCAACGACTCGGCGGTGCAGTCGTGTATGCTAAGCACGACGGTCAGCTGTACCTCGCGCTCGTGCACGATGTGTTCGGGCACTGGACCCTCTCTAAGGGCAAGATAGGCGACAATCCGGCTATCGCTGATGAGACCTCTGAGGAGGGTACGGTGCGGGAGATCAAAGAAGAGATGGGCATAGACATCGTCATAGAGGAGAAGATCGGCGAGAACGAATACGTGGCTTCGCATCCGGAGAAGGGGAAGTATCGCAAGCACGTCACCTACTTCCTCGCGCACGCAAACTTTGAACCGCTCAAGCTCCAGCAAGGGAAGGGCGGTCTTGATGACGTGAAGTGGTTCCGCTTGCAGGACGTCATAGACTTAAACTTCTACGATGACATGCTGCCTATCGTGACTGCCGCTGTGCAGAAACTGCTAGATAAATCAAACAAATAAATTCTGATTTCGTGCTTCATATTTTTGGTGTAGACTGCACGCATGCCTGATTTCTCTTCGCTAGAACAGCGCCTAGGGCTCTCGTTTAAGAACCTTGACCTCCTCATGGAGGCTTTGACGCACCGTTCCTACCTGAACGAGCATCGCGAGTACTCCGGAAGCCACAACGAGCGGTTGGAGTTCCTCGGCGACGCGGTGCTTGAGCTCGCGGTGACCGATTTCCTCTTCAAGAAATTTCCCGCGAAGCCGGAGGGTGAGCTTACCGCGTACCGTGCCGCACTCGTAAACACGGTCTCGCTCGCCACCACCTCGCAAGCGCTTGGTGTGGGCGAATTCCTCCTCCTCTCCAAGGGTGAGTCCAAGGACACCGGTCGCGCACGCGACGTGATACTCGCGGACACCTTTGAAGCGATAATCGGCGCCGTGTATCTGGACGCGGGCTACGAAGCCGCCGAAGCGTTCATCGCGAAGAATTTGTATACCAAGATTGACGAGGTGATAGCGAAGCGCAGTTACCAAGATGCGAAGAGCCGTTTCCAAGAAGTCGCGCAGGAGAAGCGGGGCACGACACCCAGTTACGAGACGCTGTCAGAAGTCGGCCCCGACCACGACAAGCGCTTCACCGTCGGCGTCTTCATCGGCACAGCCGAGATAGCGCGCGGAGAAGGGAACAGCAAGCAGGAGGCCGAGCAATCTGCAGCCCAAGCAGGGCTTGAGAAGATGGGGTGGTAGTCAGACAAAACGACTCTTTATATTTGGTACAATAGGAAGCGATGTTGAAGCGACTGGAAATTGTCGGGTTTAAATCCTTTGCGAAGAAGACGACGCTAGACTTCGTCAATTCAACGACGGCTATCGTTGGGCCGAATGGTTCGGGTAAGAGCAACATCGCCGAGGCCTTCCGCTTCGCGCTCGGTGAGCAGTCTATGAAGAGTATGCGCGGCAAGCGCAGCGAGGACCTTATCTGGGGCGGTTCGCATATGACTCCAAGGGCGAACCGCGCGGCGGTAACTATTGTCTTTGATAACGCTCGCCGCATTTTCAACATAGACTTCGCCGAGGTGGCTATTGAGCGTGCGGTCTTCCGCGACGGTACGAGCGAATACTCTATCAACGGTTCGCGCGCGCGCTTGCGCGACATTGAGGAGCTCCTCGCGAGTGCGAACATCGGCGAGACGGGGCACCATATCATTTCTCAAGGCGAGGCGGATCGGATACTCCTCTCCAGCCCGCGCGAGCGCCGTGCGATGCTTGAGGACGCTCTAGGTCTCAAGATGTTTGAGTTCAAGAAGAACGAAGCGATACGGAAGCTTGAGAAAACCGACGAGAACATCGCACAGGTCAACTCGCTCCGGAGAGAGCTCGCGCCGCACCTGCGTTTCCTTGAGAGCCAAGTGAAGAAGCTGGAACGCGCTGACAGCTTGCGCACCGAGCTGGTTAACCTCGCGCAAACATACTTCGCGATTGAAGACGCGTACCTTGCCAAAGAGAAGGCGAAAGCCGCTGAGGAGAAGCACGGCGCGACCGAGCGGCTCGCTGTCGCGACAGCGGAGTTGAAGAGTATAGAGGAGCGCGCGACGACCGATGCTGAGGGTCAGAAGTGGCTGGACCAAGTGCGCACGACTGAGCGAGAAGTGGAGCGGCTGGCAAGCGAGCGGAGCTCACTTGCACGCGACATCGGACGAGTGGAGGGCGCACTCGCTGCCGCGAAGGAGCGCAGCGCGCGCGTCGCGCGCGAGCCGTATGTGAAAGTGCCACGAGAGGACCTTTCCTCGCTCGCAGGCGAGGTAGAGAGGCAAGTGCGAGAGGCGAAGACGCCGGACGCTATACAGGCAGCGCTTATGGCGGTGGGTAATCTGATAAAAGTCTTTACGAGCCGCTTCACCGGCCCGACTGACGATCTTCTTGCCGACGAGGAGCGCACCGCGTACGCACTTGAGAGCGAGCGTACCGAACTTCTCGCTAAGGATGCGAAGCTCGCCGAAGAACAGGAGAAGACGAAGTCGGCGCTCGCGCGTGCTCGCGAAGCCTTGACCGCACACGACGAGACAGGGCGTGAGATGCGCCGCCGCATACTGGATCTCGCACAATCAAAAGCGCACGAGGAGGGCGCGCTCGCGAAGAGCGAAGCGCGTGAGCGCGAAATCGCGTTTTTGCTGGAAGCGCTGGACAGAGCGAAGGCCGAGACCGGCGTCATTGCCGGCATGGCGGCGGTATCGTACGAGCCGCTTATGGCGCTCCCAGAGGAGGATCGTCGTATGCAGGAAGAACGCAAGCGTACGCTTGAGCGGGTGCAGATACGCCTTGAGGAGGCCGGCGGCACGGGTGAGGATATACGCCAGGAGTACAAGGAGGTGAGCGAGCGTGAGACGTTCCTTGCGGGTGAGCTTGAAGACCTCGCGAAATCGGCAGCCGGCCTGAGGGCACTCATAGACGATCTGGACACCGAACTCAGCAAGCATTTCTCCGAAGGGCTCGCGTCGGTCAACGCTTCGTTTGGCGAATACTTCTCGCTCATGTTTGACGGCGGCGGCGCGCGGCTCACTCTAGAAGAGCCGGAAGAGGAGGAGCTCTCTGAGGAGGAGGTATTGGAAGATATGCCGAAAGAGAAGATGCGTCCGGGGATTGAGATAACGGTGAATCTGCCGAAGAAGAAAGTGCGATCTCTGATGCAGCTCTCCGGCGGCGAGCGTGCGCTCACGAGTATCGCGCTCATCTTCGCGATGAGTCAAGTGAATCCGCCGCCATTTTTGATACTAGACGAGACCGACGCCGCACTTGACGAGGCTAACAGCCGCCGCTACGGCGACATGATAGAGAACCTCGCCAAGAAGTCTCAGCTCATCGTCATCACCCACAATCGCGAGACTATGAGTCGCGCGGGCATACTCTACGGCGTGACCATGGGCAACGACGGTGTCAGCAAGCTCCTCTCGGTGAAGTTTGACGAGGCAGTTGCGGTAGCGAAATAACGCATGGCGGCATTTCAGTACTTCAAACAGAATGTGCGTCAGGCCGCAGAGCTTCTCGGTCTTACGGACGCGGAGCAGGCCGCTCTTCTTACGCCCGATAGGATACTGCGCGCTGACTTGCAGATAGCACTGGACGATGGCGGCACCGCGAGTTTCCCTGCGTATCGCGTGCAGTTCAACAACGCGCGTGGTCCGTACAAGGGTGGCATCCGCTTCCACCCAGACGCCGATGAAGACGAGGTGTCGGCGCTTTCGGCGATGATGATGGTGAAGTGCGCCGTGGTCGGCATACCGCTTGGCGGAGCGAAGGGCGGCGTCGCGGTAGACCCGAAGAAGCTCTCGCAGAAAGAGCTCTTCAATCTCGCGCGCGCGTACGTCCGCGCATTTGCGGAGCACCTCGGCCCTGACACCGACATCCCTGCGCCAGACGTGTATACGACACCGGAGATTATGGCGGTCATGCTTGACGAGTACGAGGCGATCATCGGGAAGAGCGCTCCCGCGATGATCACGGGGAAACCGCTTGCGGTCGGCGGAAGCGTCGGACGTGATACGGCAACTGCCGACGGTGCTATAGCCGTGCTCGCGGCGCTTCTTGAGGAGCGCGCGATTGATCCGGCGCACCTCACCGCTTCCGTGCAGGGAGCAGGGAATGCAGGGGCACAGGCCGCCCATCTTTTAGCGAAGATGGGGACGAAGGTCGTCGCGCTTGCCGACTCCAAGGGCACGCTTACCTGCCCAAGCGGACTCAACGTTGACGCGGTGCTCGCTATGAAGGCGCTCCGCGGCTCGGTACTTGATGCGGGTGACGCACTCGCCTCAAAAGAGAGCGCGGGTGCGATTGTCACAACTCCGTCCGACATCTTCGTGCCTGCTGCACTTGAAGAGCAAGTCACGGTAGAGAACGCCGACGCAGTCACTGCAGGCATCATACTTGAAATAGCGAATGGCCCAGTGACACCTGACGCAGACGCAGTGCTCTCGGCGAAGGGTAGTACGGTCATACCCGACGTGCTCGCGAACGCGGGTGGTGTGACCGTCTCATATTTTGAATGGATACAGAATCGGACCGGAGAGCGGTGGAGTCGTGATGTTGTAGAAGCGAAACTCAGTGAGACGATGCGAAGCGCTTTTCGCGAAGTCTCCGACTTCGCGAAGGAGCGTGGTGTGACGCTCCGCGAGGCTTCTTACGCGTTCGCACTCACGAGGATCATTGAGGCCATGAGAGTCCGCGGCCGCCTGTAGTTATACAACCGGTACGAAGTCCAGCTCTTTCTCCATGATGCGTGCTGCGGTCAATTTCACTTTGATAGGGTCGCCGAGGCGATAGCTCTTGCGGGTGCGCTTGCCGAGAAGCTGGTAATTCTTTTCGTCGTATTCAAAATAGTCGTCGCCCACGTCTTTAATGCGTATCATGCCGTCGGCGCGGGTCGTCTGCTCCTCCACATAGAGCCCACGCTCAGTCACACCGGAGATGACGGCGTCAAATTCCTGACCGACCTTCTCCGCGAGGAACTCCACCTGCTTCATCTTGATAGATTCGCGCTCGGCGTCTGAAGCAGAGACCTCGCGCTCAGATGCGTGGATGGCGAGCTTATCAAACGCCTGCATCTCAGCTTCGCTTATAGGGTCACCACCGGCATGCGCCTTGATGAGCCGGTGTATGACGAGGTCGGGGTAGCGGCGGATGGGCGACGTGAAGTGGGTATAGAATTCAAAAGCGAGTCCGAAGTGACCGATATTGCGGGTGGTGTAGACAGCCTTGCTCATGGAGCGTAAGGTCGCCATCTTCACGAGGTATTCTTCCGGTTTATCTTTCACTGCTTCCATTAATCGGTTTAACTCCGCGCCGGTCACCTTGCCACTCCCAGAGGTCTGCAGGTGATAGCCCATGACACGAAGCAAGTTTGCAAGATTCTCTATACGGTCGGTATCGGGTTCGTCGTGCACACGATAGAGCGAGGCGAAGTGCGGCCCGCCGTTTTTTGTGAGCTTAGAGAGATGCTTCGCGACTGCCTCGTTGGCGAGCAACATGAAGTCCTCAATGAGGAGGTTCGTCGCCTTGCGTTCCTTGAGTCGGATAGCGATCGGCTTGCCGGTCGTATCAAGTTCCACTTTCACTTCGGCAGTATCAAATTCTATAGCCCCCTTCGCTGCACGCTTCGCGCGGATCTTCTTTGAAAGTTCGTAAAGGATGACAAGTTCTTTTCCCAAGACTCCCTGGTCATTTTCTTGCACCTCCCTAAACTCCGCCGCAGGCGGAGTCGGGCGACTCGACGCTATGGCGGCGTCGAGTGTAGCCTGTGCGTTCTCGTAGGTGAAGCGCTTATTTGAGTGGATGACCGTCTCGCCGAACCATTCGTTCAGAATGTTCGCTTCGCTGTCCAGCGTGAACACTGCAGACACTGACAGACGGTCTTCGTTGGGCACGAGTGAACACAGATCCGTGGAGAGCACTTCGGGGAGCATGGGGATGGTGCGGTCCACGAGATAGACGGACGTCGCGCGTTCCACTGCCTCGGTATCAATCGCATTACCCGACTTCACGAAGAACGAGACATCGGCGATATGGACGCCGACCTCAATGTTGCCATCGGGAAGTGTCTGTACCGAAAGCGCATCGTCAAAGTCTTTTGCGTCAAACGGGTCTATGGTGCAGGTAGGCACGCCTCGGAAATCGCGCCGCTTCGGGTCCTTCGCTTCTGCGGCGAGCATAGCTGACCCCTCGTGTTCCAGTCTCTCTGCTTCGGCGACGACCCCTGGGGGGAAGACGGGGGAGAACCCTTGGCCGAGTGCGAGTGCGCGCATCTCGGTCTCATGCACGCCTGCCGGACCGATGATCTCCTCTATAGTGCCGAGTGGGTAATCCTTGTCAGCGGCCCATACTCCGAGACGCACGACGACCTTGTAGCCGAGCGGTGCATCACCCCGATCCAGAATAACGATTGGCACGTACATCTTCTTGTAGTCTGGCTGAAGTAGTGTCAGGCCGTCCTCTTCTATGAGCGTCCCGACAAACGTCTCGCGAGCGCGCGAGACTATCTCGGTCACCTTGCCCGCTTCGCGTGCGGGCATACGACCCGACGGGTCTTGGTACATGCCTGCGGGGACTACCTTTACGATGTCGCCCGCAAGGGCGTGGTTCGTCCATTCATTGGGGATGATGAGATCCTCCCTTTGGCTCGCCGGAGCTTCAGCGGAGGCGGCTTCTGGTATAGCGAAGAAGCCGAAACCCTTGCGGGTCATCGTTATGGGGCCTTCATAGACTTGGTCGGCGGGCATTTATCTCACTCTAGCAGATTCTGTCGCGGGTGCTACAGTATATCTGCGCGGCCTCTTCGCGCGCAGTTTGTTCTGAAGTATCTCCTCGTGGTACATTCGGCGGCCGATGGTAGGCCGCCATTTTTTATTCATGCACGTATTTGCGGTTTTGGACCTATTCTGGTAACCTTCGCCTACATATGTTGATGATTCGTTTCCAGCGCATCGGCCGGACCAATGATCCGGCGTTTCGTATTGCCGTACTTGAGAAGGAGCGTGCTGCAAAGGCGGGCAATATCGTGGAGCTTCTCGGCACGTACAACCCGCGCAGCAAGGCGCTCACTCTGAACGAGGAGAGCGTGAAGGCGTGGCTCGCCAAGGGTGCTCAGCCGACGGACTCCATCAAGAACCTCCTTATCAATAAGGGCGTTATAGAGGGGAAGAAGGTAAATGCGCTCCCGAAGAAGACCCCGCAGGTAGATGAGGCGAAGGTAGCTGCCGAGGCGGCTGCCGCAAAGGCAGCGGCAGATGCTGCGGCGGCTGCGAAGGCGGCAGAAGAAGCGGCAGCCGCTGCGCCAACCACCGAAGCAGAAGCGGCTCCTGAACTCCCGACGGAGGCAGAGGTAGAGGCAGAAGCAGAACCAGCAGCCGAAGAGGTATCAGCAGCAGCAGAAGAAGCAGCCGAGCCGGCTGCGGAGGAAACTCCAGCCGCGTAACTCCGCAGAGCCCGCGGGATGCGGCACTAACATATACCCCCATGGAACCAGATCAAGCATTCCTTGAATACGCAGTGAAGGCACTCGTTGATCACCCAGAGTCGGTCCTGACGACCCGCACCATAGACCAAATGGGCGTTCTCCTCACGCTTACTGTCCACCCTGAGGACATGGGCAAGATCATCGGCAAGAGCGGGAAGACCGCCGAGGCGCTCCGTATTCTCCTCCGTGTGGTCGGCATGAAGGGAAATGCGCGCGTGAACCTCAAGATTAACGAGCCGGTCGGCGGCACGCGCTCTGTTGAGATGAAGACTGTTGACCAAGTGATAGAGGAGTTGTAATCGTGAGATTTCACCTCATTACACTGTTTGAAGAAGCCTGCGACGCATACTTGAGCGCGTCCATCATCGGGCGTGCGCGGAAGGAGAAGAAGATTTCAATAAAGTATCAGACCCCGCGTGATTTCGTAGATAACAAATGGGGCAAGGTAGACGAGCGCCCGTACGGCGGCGGTCCGGGGATGGTGATGACCGCTCTCCCCGTCGTCCGCGCCGTCGAGAAAGCACTCAAAGTAAAAACGAGGGGCACCCTCGTGCAGCACGAGGGTGCCCCTCGTAAGTCTGTCATCATTTGGTTTTCGCCGAGCGGGAAGCAGTTTACAAATAAAGACGCGGATGCGCTCGCGAAGTACACCGATGTGGTGCTGGTCTGCGGCCGCTACGAGGGCATAGATGAGCGCGCGAAGAAGATATTGAAGACGCTCGCGCCGGTGAAGGAGTATGCCGTGGGCTCTGCGGTGTACACCGGCGGGGAAGTGCCGGCGCTTGCGATAGTGGACGCGGTGACGCGCCGTCTCCCTGGCGTCTTGGGCAAAGATGCTTCAGTAGAAGAGCGCCGCATCGCCTCCTCGGCCGTCTACACCCGCCCCGAAACTATTTTGTATAAAAAGAAAAATTACCGCGTGCCTAAAGTCCTCCAAACCGGCCACCACGCCAATATTGACGCGTGGAGAGAGAAGCGCTAAAACGCTATCCCCAGACCCATGCGCGGGGGTTGCGCGAAAGTGGGGCGGCTGGTACATTTGGAGCATCAGATACGAGTGTGTAACGGAGGGCAGGGCGTAGGGCGACTCATACGAGGAACGAATAAACGCAAAGCGAGAGCGGATTTATTTCCGTGCGTTCGCATTTCTATATAGGGCGAAGGGGAGGAATCTTGCGAGTAGAGATTATTAACGTTACCGCTACACCACATGCGAAAGAACATCGTGCAGAAGACCTTCGGTGCGTATCAAGCACCATCCGTACCGTTTCCGGATTTCGTCGGCCACCAGCGCGGCTCGTTTGACTGGCTTCTCAAGGACGGCCTCACGGAGCTTTTCAAGGAGTTCTCTCCTATTACTGATTACTCCGGCAAGAAGTTTGAACTTCAGTTTGAGAGCTTTGAGATAGGCACGCCTAAGTTTGACGAGACGTTTGCGCGCGAGAACATGCGCACCTACGAAGCGCCGATCAAGGCGACCGTGAAGCTCGTCAACAAGACTTTCGGTTCGGAGAAGCGTCAGGAGATATTCCTCACTGACATGCCGATGATGACGCCGCACGGCTCGTTCATCGTCTCCGGAGTAGAACGCGCGATAGTCCCGCAGCTCGCACGGAGCTTCGGTGCTTTCTTCGTGTCCGAGCTCATCCGCGGCAAGCAGTACTTCGGCTCAAAGATCATCCCGCTTCGCGGCGTGTGGATAGAGATAGATTCTGAAGCAGACGGTGCAATCTTCATGAAGATAGACCGTAAGCGCAAGTTCCCGATCTCGCAGGTACTCACTATCTTCGGCGGCGGCGTCGGCGAAGCCGTCCTGAAGCACTTTGAGAAGGACCCGCTCGCGAAAGCCGCGATTCAGGCGACGCTCGCTCACGACGAAGCGAAGTCGGTGGAAGAGGCGTATGTGGAGATACACCGCCGCATGCGCGACGGCGACCTTGCCACACCGGAGAACGCAAAGAACTTCGTGCAGTCGCTCTTCTCGGTAGAGCGTTACGACCTCGGTAAGGTCGGCCGCGCGCGCCTCAACTCGCGCTTCGGCTTGCCGACCACAGAGAAAGCACTTGAGAAGCGTACCCTTACGCTCGCCGACTTCGTCCGCATTATTTCAGAGATCACGAAGCTCAACGTGGACCCTTCGGCTCGTCCAGACGACATTGACCACCTCGGCTTCCGTCGCGTGCGTTTCGTCGGCGAACTCCTGCAGGCGCGTATGCGCGTCGGCATGAGCCGCATGAAGCGCAACATTCAGGACCGCATGAGTACGATTGAGAGCGAGACGACGCTCCCGATGGCGCTCGTGAACCCGCGTCCTTTCCACGCGTCTGTGCACGAGTTCTTCACTGCGAACCAGCTCTCGCAGTTCATGGACCAGCAGAACATCCTCTCCGAGCTGGAGAACATGCGTACCTTCTCCGCGCTCGGTCCGGGCGGTCTCACGCGTGAGCGCGCTGGCTTTGAAGTGCGCGACGTACACCCCAGCCACTACGGACGCCTCTGCCCGATCCATACGCCGGAGGGTCAGAACATCGGCCTCATCCTCCACATGGCGACTCACGCTCGCACGAACGATTTCGGCGTTATTGAGACCCCGTATGTTCGTGTGTCAAAAGGTAAGGTGACCGACGAGATCGTGCACCTCAACGCACTTGATGAGGAGCTTGAATACATCGCGCACGGCGCGACCAAGCTTGACGCAAACGGTCGTATCACTCTTGAGCACGTGGAGGCACGTTACAAGGGCGACCCGATTATCGTCCCGCGCGAAGCGATCACGCTCATGGACGCATCAACGTACCAGATGTTCTCCATCGCGACCTGCATGATCCCGTTCGTAGACCACGACGACGCGAACCGCGCACTCATGGGTAGCAACATGCAGAAGCAGGCGACCCCAGTCCTCATCCCTGAGATCCCGCTCGTGGGCACGGGTATAGAAGCGCCGGCCGCACGCTCGACTGGCCGCCTTATCCTCGCTGAGGAGGCGGGCGAAGTGACCTACGTAGATGCCCGCAAGGTCAAGGTTGAGAACAAGGACGGCAAGACGAAGGATTACCACCTGCAAGGACTCACGCAGACCAATCAGAACTCTACCTTCATGCAGCGTCCGTCAGTGGTGCTTGGCGACAAGGTGAAGAAGGGCGACGTTATCGCCGACAACTCGTCCACCGATCAGGGACAGCTCGCCCTCGGTCAGAATGTGCGCGTGGCGTTCATGAGCTGGAACGGCGCAAACTACGAAGACGCTATCATCATCTCCGAGCGTCTCGTGCAGGAAGCCAAGTTTACAACCGTGCACATTGAAGACTTTGAGTGTGTGGTGCGCGACACGAAGCTCGGCGCAGAGACGACGACGCACGACATCCCGAACGTCGGCGAGATGCGTCTCAAGAACCTTGATGAAGAGGGTGTTATTCGCATCGGCGCAGAAGTGCGCCCCGGAGACATCCTCGTCGGTAAGGTTACGCCGAAGGGCGAGACGCAGCTTACGCCTGAAGAGCGTCTTCTCCGCTCCATCTTCGGCGACAAGGCGAAGGACGTGAAGGACACCAGTCTCCGTATGGAGGGTGGGAAGCGTGGTCGTGTCATCGGCGTGCGCGTCTTCTCTCGCGAGAAGGGCGACCAGCTTGAAAGCGGCATCATCAAGAAGATCGTCATCACCGTCGCACAGGTTCGTAACGTATCAGTCGGCGACAAGCTCGCCGGCCGCCACGGCAACAAGGGCGTCATCTCGCGCGTGCTTCCGGTGGAAGACATGCCGTATGACAAGGACGGCAATCCGGTGGACATCATCCTCACTCCGCTCGGCGTTCCGAGCCGTATGAACCTCGGTCAGATCCTTGAGCTGCACCTCGGCCTCGCAGCACACACGCTCGGCTACCAAGCTATCGTGCCGCCATTTGCCGGAGCAACTGCAGACGAGATTCGCGACGAGCTAGAAGCCGCAGGCTTCTCACGGAGCGGCAAGATGCAGCTCTATGACGGTCAGACTGGCGCGGCATTCGCACAGCTCGTGGCAGTCGGCTACATGTATGTCCTCAAACTGCATCACATGGTGGAAGACAAGATCCACATGCGCAGCATCGGTCCGTACAGCCTCATCACGCAGCAGCCACTCGGCGGCAAGGCGCAGAACGGCGGTCAGCGTTTCGGCGAAATGGAAGTGTGGGCACTGCTTGGTTACGGCGCAGCGTACACGCTCCGCGAGATGCTCACTATCAAGTCGGACGACATTCAAGGTCGTTCGGCAGCCTTTGACGCGATCGTGAAGGGCGAGCCGATCAGCCACACCGGCACACCGGCATCGTTCGCAGTCCTTACCAATCAGATCCGCGGTCTTGCGCTTGACG
Source organism: Minisyncoccota bacterium (assembly GCA_041666065.1). Taxonomy (GTDB): domain Bacteria; phylum Patescibacteriota; class Minisyncoccia; order Phycocordibacterales; family Phycocordibacteraceae; genus C7867-001. The sequence continues at coordinate 19,058 of JBAYHQ010000003.1, forward strand.
TAGACCCGCTCAATCTTCCGCCAGAAACGGAGGCGTAATTACTAATTTCAAGAAAACACTATGGCATTCACACCACGAAAACTCCCTGCCCGCGACACTTGGAATGGACTGCGCCTCACGCTCGCTTCGCCGGAGCGTATCCTCGCATGGTCTTCAGGAGAAGTGACCAAGCCGGAGACGATCAACTACCGCACCCAGCGTTCCGAGAAGCACGGCCTCTTTGACGAGAAGATATTCGGTCCGGAAAAGGATTACGAGTGTTACTGCGGCAAGTACAAGGGTATCCGCTACAAGGGCATCGTCTGCGATAAGTGCGGCGTGGAGATCACCCGTTCTATCGTTCGCCGCGAACGCATGGGCCACATTGAGCTCTGCACACCGGTCGCGCACATCTGGTTCCTCCGTTCTGTTCCGAGCCGCATGGCGCTCCTCCTCGGTGCGTCGGCTGCTGATATAGAGAAGGTTGTCTACTTCGCAGGCTACATCGTCACGAAGATAGCTGAAGACGAGAAGAAGCGCCTCCTCACTGAGCTTGAGAGCGAATACAAGTCTAAGTACAAGTCGCTCGGAAGCGACAAGGAGCGCGACACGCTCAAGGAGAAGATGACGATTACCCGCAATGAAATTGAGGGTCTCGTCGTTGGCAAGGTGCTTGACGAGCTTGAATACCACCGCTTCTCCGTGAAGTACGGCGGTCTCTTTGAGGCACGCATCGGTGCGGAAGCTATTTACGACATTTTCAACAAGATAGATCTCAAGGACCTTGAGAAGACGCTCGCGGCGCGTTACGAGACTGCCGGCGCCGCAGAGCGCGAGAAGCTTGCAAAGCGCCTCTCGCTTATCGCCGGACTTATCGCTTCGGGCGTACGTCCTGAGTGGTTCTTCCTCACGCGCATCCCTGTTATCCCGCCGGCGCTTCGCCCGATGGTCGCCCTTGAGGGCGGTCGTCACGCGACCTCAGACGTGAACGACCTCTACCGTCGCGTTATTAACCGCAACAATCGCTTGAAGAAGCTGATTGATATCCATGCGCCGGAAGTGATTCTGCGCAACGAGAAGCGCATCCTGCAGGAAGCGGTTGACGCGCTCCTTGATAACTCAATCCGCAAGAGCGGTGCCGCTGCTGGTGCGATGACCGCGGCACAGCGCCGTCCGCTCAAGTCGCTCGCTGACTACCTGAAAGGTAAGCAGGGCTACTTCCGCCAGAACCTTCTCGGTAAGCGCGTAGACTACTCAGGCCGCTCGGTGATCGTCGTCGGTCCTGACTTGGAGCTTGACGAATGCGGTCTGCCGAAGCATATGGCACTTGAGCTCTTCCGTCCGTTCGTTATCGCTGGACTCCTTGAGCGCGAACTAGCATTCAATATCCGCGGCGCAGGGCGCCTCATAGAAGACGGCGTCGCAGAAGTGTGGGAAATCCTTGAAGAAGCGATTGCAGGCAAGTACGTGCTCCTCAACCGAGCTCCGACGCTTCACCGCCAAGGTATCCAAGCATTCCGTCCGCAGCTTATTGAAGGCGATGCTATCCAACTCCACCCGCTCGTCTGTAACGCGTTCAACGCAGACTTTGACGGCGACCAGATGGCGGTCCACGTGCCGCTCTCCGAAGAAGCGCAGTGGGAAGCAGCGAATATCATGAGCGCGAACAAGAACATCCTGAAGCCGGGGTCCGGCGACATGATCGTGCTCACCGGCAAGCCGCTGGACATCATCCTCGGCGTCTACTGGCTCACGAAGGGAGTTGCAGGACTAAAGGGCGAAGGCGACCATTTCGCTTCACCGAACGCGGCGATTCTCGCGTCTGAGTACGGCGCTATAGACTTGCGAGCCTCTATCAAGGTGCTCCCAGTCGCGGGGAAGGAGAAGTACAAGGAGTTTGAGAGCCGCCCGTTTGAGACGACGGTAGGACGCCTTCTCTTCAACACGGTGCTCCCGTCCGATTACCCGTTCATCAACGAGACCATCACGAAGAAGGTGCTCGCGCGCATCGTGACCGACTGCATCAGCCGCTACGGTCTGGACGCAGTGCCGAACATCGTGAACAAGGTGAAGCGCTTCGGCTTTGACTACGCGACGCGTTCAGGTATCTCGTGGGGTATTGACGACGTGTCAGTGTCTAAGGAGAAGCCGCGCATCATTGACAGCGCCGCTGCGAAGGTCGCGACGATACAAGCCGACTTTGACAACGGTCTCCTCTCGGCAGAAGAGAAGCGCCGCATGACCATTGAGATATGGCAAGGTGCGAAGCAGGAGGTGGAGTCGCAGGTCTCGCTTGAGCTTGACCCGATGGGTTCGGTCGCCGACATGGTGAAGTCTGGAGCTCGCGGTACGCTCGGCAACCTGACGCAGATGGCCGGTATGAAGGGTCTTATTCAGGACACGTCTGGTAAGACGATTGAAGTGCCGATCATCTCCTCCATGATTGAAGGGTTGAACCCGATTGAGTATTTCATGTCCACACACGGTGCACGTAAGGGTCTCACCGACACGGCGCTCGGTACTGCAAAGGCCGGTTACCTGACCCGCCGTCTCTTTGACGTCGCGCAGGACTCTATCGTGACTGAAAAGGACTGTGGTACGAGTCGCGGTGTGAAGATCAACCGCATAAGCGCTTCGGGTATCCAGATCAACTACGCGGAGGCGCTTCGCGGACGCACGATTGCTGAAGACGTGAAGGACAAGGACGGCATCACGCTTTTCAAGAAGGGTCACTACCTCTCCATCAAGGATGCAGAGGCGCTTGACGCGAGCCCGTCTGTCACGACCGTCGTCGCACGTTCGGCGATGTCCTGCGAGACGCGCTACGGTGTGTGCCAGACCTGTTACGGCATGGATCTCACGACACAAGAGGTCGTTGACTTGGGCGAAGCAGTCGGTACGGTGGCCGCACAGGCTATCGGCGAGCCGGGCACCCAGCTCACCATGCGTACCTTCCATGCCGGCGGCGTGGCTTCGGTCGGCGGCGACATCACGAGCGGTCTCCCACGTGTGGAGGAAGTGTTTGAGAAGCGTTCACCGAAGAATCCGGCCGTCATCTCTAAGTCCGATGGTATCGTCATGGAGATCAAGGAAGAGGGTCGTGAGAAGGTCATCGTTGTCGCGCCGACTGCAGGGCAGGGCAAGAAGGACGGCTCGTCGTACGAGTACCTCGCGCCGTATCCTCGCGTTCCGCTGGTGAAGGAGGGCGACACGGTCGTGCGCGGACAGATACTCACTGACGGTTCTGCCGACCTAGATGACCTGTTTGAGTATGCAGGTCGTGCAATGACACAGGAGTACATAATCACTGAGGCATCCAAGATCTACGAGCTCCAAGGCGCGCCCGTCTCGCGTAAGCACCTTGAGGTCGTGGTGAAGCAGATGTTCTCGCGCGTGAAGATAACCGAAGCGGGGGACACTGACTATTCAGTCGGCGACGTCGTGGAGGACTGGGAGTTTGCGAAGGCTATCAAGGAGATGGACGAGGCAGGTAAGATCGCTCCGAAAGCGAAGGAGATCGTGCTCGGCATCAAGGAGAGCGCGCTCTCGCGCCGCTCGTTCCTCTCGGCCGCTTCCTTTGAACAGACGACGAAGATTCTCATCAACGCGTCGCTTCGCGGTTCAGTGGATCGCCTCCGTGGTCTCAAGGAGAACGTCATCCTCGGCCGCCTCATCCCGTCGGGCACCGGCTTCTCCGGCAGCAAGAAGTTCGCGCACATCGCGAAGCTGCAGGCAGAGCGCCCCGCACCGGAGTATTCCGAGACGCGCACCACCTCGTTCGCACCGCGTACCCCTCGCGGTCTCTAAATAGGGAATATTGAAAGCAAAACCGCCCTCACGGGCGGTTTTGCTTTGGTATGAAGATATCCTTATGAGTAGACGGTCGTCCACAGATAAGGATATTTGTACGGGGGAGGGTGGGTATGAAAAGAGTTACGGCGCGGAACTTTCAGTCCCGCGCCGTTTGGCGCACTGTCAACGTTGGTACACAAGGTACACGCCGATATCCGAGTCGCCCCCGTCAAGTTTCTTGGTGACCTCAACGCGGTCTCCGACGCAGGGGATACTCTTTGTCCCGCCCTCGCTAATAAGGACTGGGTGAATATCGCCCTTCTTGTACGGGAAACCGACGTCCCATTGGGCGGTTTCGACAACCTGTCCAATGACACAAATGCCTACTTTCCCAGTGCGCAACAGGCAAACTTGCGCGGTTGAAATTACTTCTATCTGCACGACCTTGGTCACAATTTCCTCCTCAATGTGAATGGATGGCAGAAACTTCTGCCAAGACTGAACCAGTCCGCATAATAGCACTTGCTTGTATGATTGTCAAACATCTGTAAAACGCGGTAGAATCAAGAAATCATGGCGAAGGATACGGTGGCGGAGATAAAAGAAAGACTGAGCATACAGGACATCATTGCCCCGTATGTGAAGCTACACCGCGCAGGGCGGTCGCTCGTGGGGCTCTGCCCATTTCATAAAGAAAAGACTGGCAGCTTCCATGTCTCTACCGAGCGCGGGACGTGGCACTGCTTCGGTTGTGGTATTGGTGGCGACGGGTTCTCTTTCATAGAGAAGATTGAAGGGGTGGATTTCAAGGGCGCACTGAAACTGCTCGCCGATAAAGCCGGAGTCCAAATCACTACCATATATGGTAGTGAAAATCGCGAAGAAGCATCTAAGAAAGAGCGGATGCGCGAGGTGATGAATCGTGCGAGCGAGTGGTACGCAGGTAAGCTGCCGAACAGTCCTGCCGAGGCATACGCGAAGAAGCGCCTGCTCGCCGACGATACTGTGCGCGCTTGGCGCCTCGGTCATGCGCCGGACGCATGGCGCGACCTGCTGGAAGCGCTCACTGCCGAAGGGTTTACGATTGAGGAACTCTTGGCAGCGGGGCTCATCAAAGAAGCGGACGGCAAGCGCGGCACCTACTACGACCGGTTCCGCAATCGGCTCATGTTCCCGATACGGGACGCGACCAGTCGCGTCGTCGCCTTCACGGGTCGCGCCTTGGCGGAGGATGATTTAGCGAAGTATCTCAATAGTCCGGAGACCGACCTCTACCATAAGTCCGATATCCTTTTTGGCATGGACGCGGCGAAAGACGCTATTCGTACGCGTGGATTCGCGATGCTTGTGGAAGGGCAGATGGACGTGCTTCATGCGCATCAGGCGGGCTTTGCAAATACTGTTGCGCTTTCGGGCACGGCACTTACTGACCGGCATCTTACGCTCATGAAGCGGTACAGCGAGAACCTGATGCTCATTCTTGATGCTGACTCGGCTGGGTTCAAGGCGACTGCGCGCTCGGCTGAGCTCGCGCTCCGAGCAGGGCTGCGCGTGAAGGCAGCACGCCTGCCGGAAGGGAAAGACCCAGCGGACTTGATTAGTGAGGACGCGAAAGAGTTTACAGAGCGCATCAGGGACGCGAAGCCTATCGTGGAATTCTTCCTCGCAGAACTCGCCGATAAGGAGCGCGACCCGCATCGGCTCCTGCGCTCGGCCGAGAACATTGTGCTTCCCTTGATTGCCGCAATACCGAGCCCGATGGAGCGCGAACATTTCATACAGGCCGCCGCACGTACGCTCTCGCTCAGCTCCGAGGCGGTGCGCGAATCGCTCGCGCGCCTTCCCAAGCAGGGTGTTGTCGCAGGTGTCACGAACGCGCCTGTTGCACCTGTACCCGCGAAGCGTTCACCGCGCGAGTTTCGCACTGAGCAGCTCCTCGCGGTTCTGCACACCTATCCAGAAACACCGCTTGCCAATCGTGTCAAATCAGAGTATTCTCGTATTACTGAAGCCGAGCACGTGCCCCAAGCTGTACCCCCGGAGGCGGTCTTGTTCCAGACGGAGCAGACGTTCGGCGAGGATCCTACAGAAGGCGCTGCGGACGAGCTTCTTCGCGCTTTTGAAGAGATAGTGGTACGCGAAGTGTATCAGGAGGCGGTAGCAGACTTGCGCAGGGCCGAAGCGGCCGGCGATGTTTCTGCGATTAAGACTGCGCAGGAGGCGTGTGCGAAACTGCAGTTGCGTCTTTCAGCGATCGGGTAGTTGGAGAAATCTTTTTCATTTTATTTTCACGCATGGCGAAACCTACTACAAAAAAGAAGACCGTGAAGAAACCAAAGCACGCTCCGAAAGCGGTGCGCAAGTCTGCGCCTAAGAAGAAAGCGGCAAAGAAGACAGTGAAGAAAGCTGCGAAGAAAGCGAAGAAAGTTGTAAAGAAGGCGGTAAAGAAGACAGTAAAAAAGCCGGTGAAGAAAGTCGCGAAGAAAGCCGCTCCAAAAGCAGCGAAGGGCGCGAAGGCGAAAGCACTCTCGCAGAAAGCGCTTTCGGCGGAACAGCTCATAGAGAAGGGTAAGGAGCGTGGCTATGTCACCTACAACGAAATCCTCAAATCATTCCCGCATGTTGAGGAGGATGTGAGCTTCCTTGAATCACTGTATGAGCGTTTCGCTATTGCTGGAGTGGATGTGCTTGAGGGCGGCATGCTTGAGGACGCCGCCGACGAATACCTCGCAACGCGCAATATCAAAGACCGTCATTCTACGAGCTACGACTCTATCCAGATCTACCTCCGCGAGATAGGACAGTACCCGCTTCTCACCGCCTCTGAGGAGCGCGAGCTCGCGAAGCGTATAGAGAAGAACGACGCGGAGGCGCGCAACATCCTCGCGCGCTCTAACCTGCGCCTCGTGGTCTCTATCGCGAAGAAGTACGTGGGCCGTAGCCCCGACCTTACGCTCCTAGACCTCATACAGGAGGGGAATCTCGGCCTCTTCCGCGCGGTGGACAAGTTTGACTGGAAGAAGGGGTACAAGTTCTCCACGTATGCGACATGGTGGATACGCCAAGCGATCACTCGCGCACTCGCCGACCAGTCGCGCACCATCCGCATCCCTGTGCACATGGTGGAGACCATCGCTAAGTATAAGCAGATATCACGCCGCCTCGCACAGGCCTTAGGCCGCGACCCGCAGCCAGAGGAAATAGCTATAGAAATGGGCGTTGAGCCGGAGAAGATTTATCAGATAGAGAAGATTAATCAAGACACGCTCTCGCTTGAGAACCCGATAGGCTCAGACGACGACGACCGCTCCACCCTCGGCGACTTCATCCCAGACGATAAGATCCCCTCGCCGGTACAGGAGTCTTCGGAGCGCATTCTCTCAGAGCAGGTGAAGGCGATACTCTCTGACCTCTCGCCGAAGGAGCGGAAGATCTTGGAGATGCGCCACGGCCTCATGGACGGTGTGTACCACACGCTTGAAGAGGTGGGGCGTGAGTTCGGCGTCACCCGTGAGCGCATCCGCCAGATTGAGGCGAAAGCGCTGGAGAAAATCCGCACACACGATAAGGCTCGGCATTTGAAGTCGTACTAATACAGAAAAACGCCCTCGCAAGCCGAGGGCGTTTTTTCTGCAGGCGCGGTACACTGAAGGTGATGGCGACTACCGAGGCATTTGAGAAAGCGTACAAAGGGCTGAACGCTGAGCAGAAGCTCGCCGTGGATACGGTGGAAGGGCCGGTGCTGGTCATCGCGGGTCCGGGGACAGGGAAGACACACATCCTCACGCTCCGCATCGCGAACATACTGCTCCAGACAAGTGCGAAGCCGGAGGAAATCCTCGTGCTCACGTTTACCGATTCGGCAGCTCGTACTATCGCGCGACGCCTCGGCACACTGGTCGGTGAGGAAACAGCGCGGAAGGTCGGCGTCTTCACCTTCCACAGCTTCGCTGAGGAAGTGCTGAAGCGGCATCCTGAGGTGTTCGCGGAATATACAGATCGGCGACAGATGGGAGAGGTGGAACAAGTACTTCTCTGGCGGAGCGTACTTGAAACGCATGGTGTTCCGTCGCTTCGGACAGCGAAGTCACCGTTCCATTACCTGAAGGATCTGAAGGACCTTGAGGATGATATGACACGCGAGCGGATATCGGTAGAGGAGTATCGTACGTGGCTGGACGAAGAATCAAAGCGTATTGAAGCAGAACCAACGCTGCGATATGTACGGGGAGGGAAGGGTGGTGCGGCTGGTGACCTGAAGCCGGAAGGGTTGAAGCGTCTTGAGCGTATTGAGAAAGGGAGAGATGCCGCGCGTCTTATTGAGATATACCGAGAAGAGAAAGAAAAGCGCGGCCTCTACGGCTTCACCGATGTGCTTCGCATCGCGGTTGACGGGCTCGCGACTGATGAAGCCCTTCGCGCTGACCTACAGGAGCAGTACCAGTATATCCTTGCTGACGAACATCAGGACGCGAACGCGCTCCAGCACGGCCTGCTTGATGCGCTTGCATTTGATGACCATCCGAACTTGTTTATCGTCGGCGACGAGAAGCAAGCGATTTTCGGATTCCAAGGAGCCGATGCGACGCATTTCAAGACCTTCCTCGCGCAGTATCCAAGGACGGCTGTGGTAACGCTCGTAGAGAACTACCGATCGTATCAGGAGGTGCTGGATCTCTCGCACGGACTTCTTTCAGAATTGCCGTCTGCAGCGGGCGCGCATGTGCCGCTTGTAGCAGCACGCGGGCAGGGAGCCGACATCCATCTTCTCGCGGCGAATGACCCGCTCGCAGAGCGCGACCAAGTGGCGACGCTCGTGGAGCAGGCTATCAAGACAGGGACGAAGCCGCACGAGATAGCCCTGATCACGCGCTGGAACAGGACTGCCGACCTCTTCGCTCTCCACTTACGCGCACGCGGTATACCCGTTCTTCGTGCGGGGAACATTGACCTTGAGGGCCGTCCGGTCGTGCGCTTTTTCCTTGCACTCATGCGCGCGGTGGCCGACCCTAACGATGTCGCCTCGCTTCGCGAGGCCTTGATCGCGCCGTGGTGGAAGGAGGCACTCAGTGAACGCCTTCTCTTTTTGCGGCAGCACGCTGACTATGAGTTGCTGAATGCACTGAAGGCAGCGTTCCTCGCTATTGCGAACCTCATCGGGACGCTTCAAGAACAGGCGATAGCCGTGCCGCCCGTGAACATGCTCTCTCTCATCCTGAAGGACTCAAACGCACGTGCGTATCTGTTGTCGCACACCGAGAGTCTTGAAGAGGATATCCCGCTCATGCGTCAGCTCATCATGCACATTGAAGATCTTGCGCGACGGGCGCCGAATGCGACCTTTGCTGAAGTGATTGACGAGCTTACGAAAGCTCAGGAGCACGAGATTGGCAGCATCAAGACGTCTCTTACGGAACGGGAGGGGTGCGTGACCGTGATTACCGCGCATAAGGCGAAAGGGATGGAATTTGAACGCGTGTTCGTCACCGCGCTTACGGCCCGCGAGTGGGAGGGCCGCGGTAGGAGCGCACTCATACCGTCGCCGTTTGATACGGAACGAGAGAGAGGAGAGCTGGTGCGTCTCTTCTACGTGGCTCTTACGCGCGCTAAGAACTCGCTCGTTCTTTCTTATGCAGCTGCGAACGCCGAGGGGAAAGAGCAGTCCCCGTTCTCGCTTCTGCCGGCAGGTCTCGCTCCTGTTGCAGTCCCCGCTGACCCGCTTCCGCTCCTCCACGTCGTGCCAAGCGCGCCGAAACTTGTCCAAGAACTGACGGAACGGTATCTCCTACACGACGGTCTTTCTCCTTCGGCGTACAACGAGTATCTGGAGTCGCCGGCAGCCTTCTTCGCAAAACGCGTCCTGCGGCTTCGCGAGCCTGAATCGCGCGCTATCGTACTCGGTAATGCGGTGCATGCGGCACTGGCGCAGTATCTCGGTAATACTGGGGAGAGCAACAGAGACTCGCGTACTGCGGAAGCTCATGCGACAATTGAGCGCTCTATCAGGAAATCGCTCCTGCCGCGAGGCGACACGTTTGAGACACTTCGGCAGCACAGTCACGCACTGCTTGAAGCGGCGCTTACCGAGGCGTTTTTCTCGCGAGAAGTACTTGAGATTGAAAAGTCGTTTGGCACGAAACGGGTTGTGGGAGGGAAGGAAGTGCTTCTGAAGGGGAGTGTTGATGCCCTCGTCTCCGGCACTCAGGGCGAGTGTATCGTTGATTTCAAGACATCAAGTACGATAGATAAAACCGACCGAGAAAAATTTGAACGGCAGATTGCTTTTTACGATTTGTTGTTGCGCGAGAACGGATATGCTCCGGATTCAGGTCTCATTGTGCAGTTGTCTGAAGAGGGGACAACAGAATATCCGGTTACGCTCACGGACGATATGCGGCAGACACTCGCCGCGACTCTTGATGAAGTTATTGGCGAGCTCCTAAGCGGGCAGTGGAGGAAGGGAGAAGCGTCCGAGTATGACGCGCTCCTAGAGCTTCTGAAAGATTAGTTGCTGAGCGCCTCGTCTACGAGCTGCTTCACAACACCATATGGGTTGGCACCAGTCATGACGACGGGCGGCTTGCCCGCCACAAGGATAAGCGTATAAGGCGTACCCTGCGCGCCCATATCTAGAGCATTTTTGCGGTCGGCTTGGATGCGCGCATCTACCGTTGTTGCGGCCTTTGCGAAGCAGTCGGCGAACGCCTCGCTGGAAATGCCGACGTTCTTAGCAAACGTGCCGTACTGTTGCGGGTCAATAGGCTGGTGCTTGAAAAGCTCGGTTTTAAATTTCCAGAACGCTTCATTGCCGGCAGAGAGTGCGGCGCACTCCGCTGCTTCGGCGTGCCGCAGCGCGTTCGGGTGGATCTCCGAGAGTGGGAATTCACGGTAGGTCCACGCCACTTCGCCGGTCGCTCCCTCGTCTGCGATGATCTGGTGCAGGGTTTCGTCAAACCCTTTGCAATATTCGCAATCAAAATCGGCGTATTCTACGAGCATGACTTTCGCCGCAGGATTGCCGAGGATGTGGTCGGAGACACCGACGGGGCGCACGAGAGAAGGGTTGCCAGTGCTCGGCGAGCCTTTCGGCACGGAGACGTAGAGCGCGACAGCGACGATGATGCCGCCGAAGATGATTGCGAGCGGAATGGTGAGTTTGTTGCTCATATGCCCGTATCATACCAAAAACAACAACGCGCAGGGGGAAGTCCCTCCTGCGCGCTTGCGCTTCTCGCCACCGTGCCCGACTTAGGCTCGCCCTCGGCGCGCCTCCTGTTTCCTCTTGTTGCGGTTCGGGTCAAAGACGATTACCGCGACGAAAATAACCGCCAGCAACACGACGCAACCCCCAATCACGATGATTAGTCCCAGCACCCAGAGGCCGAGCAATTTCAGGATGTGGAAGAGGAAATCTGGCACTCCAGCGTCGAGGAGCGGCACCGCATACATGAATATCCCCGCGATATACAGCATTGATGCGGCGAGCAGTATGTTGAACGTGGTCTGTCGCGTATTGGCTTCGTCGTAGCAGACGAAACGTACGCACATCGTCACGCCCATGAGTACGACCATGCAGATCATCAGCCAAAAGCCAAATTGCGCCATGATGCCTTCCTCCCTCGTATCGTTGGTCCGCTTCCGCGGTTGGCGGGAATCCGCCGAAACTGTGCTATGAATCTGAATAAACTGTACGCTCGTTTTTAGGCTTTGTCTAGAGCTCCAGCGCGTGGGTCATCGCGGGTACGACAGTAGTCGTCTCTTGCTCCCAGAGCGTCGTATCAAGCTTGATGTCGCGCTTCTCGCGCAAGTCCTTGTATTTCAATTTCCCGTTCTTGAGTGCGTAGTCGTAGAGCTCGCGCGTGAGACGCACATCTTCTATACAATACTTCGCTACCTCTTCTTTCCGTCCCTCCTTCCACCATTCGCCGGCCTTCGCTCCATCGCCGGACTTGCCACGGCCGAGCGTTGCCTCTGCAAGCGACTGGAGGCGTATGCGCCGACCAAGCACTTTCTGCACCTCGGAGAGGATATCAAGCGAGCGCATATGCGAGAGATCGCCAGGGTAGTAGCGATTCAAAAGTGGGATATCAAAGGTGTCGGAGTTAAAACCGACAAGCATGTCGGCGCGCTCCAGTATCGGCCAGAGCTTCGGCAGATCTTCTTTGAAATAATGCGAGTACTCATTCGTCAGTGAGTCGTGTATAGCGACGACCGTGAGTTCCTGCTCGTTCACGTCTATGTGCCCGCGCACGAACGAGTCGGAGATTGATTCAATATCAAACGTAATGGCGCGCATGATAGATATTGATTAACTGCCAGCACGCATACGTAGGGGGAGCTCGGAAGCGGGGAGCCCTGCTTCCTCACCGGTCGCAAGGATCTTCATGCGTACCGTCTGGCTCGCAGTCTCGTTCGCTCCGTATGCGACGAAGAGCGGTATGCCGCGCTTTACTGCGTCTCTCACTTGGTCACCGAGGCCTCGTTCGGTCAGGTTCACAAAGACGCGCCCACCCTCTTTTCGTAATGTCCTCGCAAACGCTTGTGCGGCGGGGATGTCACTTACAGACGGTGTTCCGATATAGAGTTCTGGCGTGTGCTCTCTGCCAGCGGGGAGGAGGTTATGCGCTTCTAGGAAATCGGCGAGTGTGACGTCGCCCATGCCGAAACCAATAGCCGGCACAGGTTCGCCGCCGAAGAGTGCAACGAGCCGGTCAAAGCGGCCGCCGCCGAAGAGTGAACGAGGGTTCGCCGGATTCGTGTCAAATATTTCAAAGACGACGCCGGTGTAGTAATCAAATCCGCGCGTGAGCGTGGGGTCAAAGATGGCATTCCCTACGCCGCGCGTCTTGAGTGCCTCAATGGTAGCAAGCAGAGCGTGCTTCTCGCGCGCGATGTCGGGAGAGCTTCCTGCGTCGTCTATGAGCGCGAGCGGATCCCTCACGCTGATAGTGCTTCGCGCCGCTTCAAATGCTTCGGGGGCCATCTTGTTCTTCTTATCTAAGAGGCGCAGGTAGGCGCGCGTGGTGTCACTCTTGAGTCCCGCCGCTTCGCACGCCGCGGTCAGGAGTGCTCGCGAGTTCACGCGGATTATGAAGTCGCTCTCCCTCGCGCCGAACGCCTTTAGGAGTTCTGAGGCGATCGTGATGACCTCAAGATCCGCCTCGGCAGAGGCGATACCGACGAGGTCTACGTTTAGCTGGTAGTGCTCACGCAGGCGGCCTTTCTGCGGGCGTTCGTAGCGGAAGACGTTCGGCAGAGAGAACCAGCGGAGCGGGAAGGGCATCTCGCGCCGCTTGTGGGCGATCATGCGCGCGAGCGTTGGTGTCATTTCGGGCCGGAGCGTCACGCGGCGATCGCCGCGGTCGGTGAAGGTGTAGGTCTGTTCGCTGACGATCTCTTCAGAGGTTTTCGCCTCGTAGAGCTCGGCGCGCTCAAGCGGGGAAGCGTTGTATTCTTCGTAGCCCCACGCGCGCAAGGTGGTGCGCATAGTAGCGAAGAGTGAACCAAGAAGCGCCCAGTCGGCTGGGTAGAAATCGCGAACGCCCTTGTACGGTTCAGTGGGGATGAGTTCTGCCATGGAGTGATTTTATCACGCACGGGCTTGTGTGCGTAACTGTCTCGCAGAGACGCGGGTTACCTCACACGCCCGTAGTGTCTGCCTTTGTAGAAACGTATCTGAGGATTATGTCGCGCATCTGTTCGGGGCGCGGTATACCCCACATCACGAACTCCACGTCTTCGCCTGCGGTCTGCACTTTTATATCGCCGATATTGAGGAGTGACGCGAGGACACCTTCCACGTCGGTCGTTACGTCTTGCACGCGCGAGAGGAACAGACTGGACACCTCACGTCTGAAATAGCCGCGCTGCTTTATGTTCACGATACGCTTGTTGGTAAGCACCCATGCGTTCAAGAAATATCTGGTGAAGGCATTCCATGCGCCGGTCCACGTGAGGAGTAGCCAGACGCCGAGCCCCGCACGGCCGAGTACCGAGTGGTAATTGAAATAGTCTGCGAATCGGGCGACTGGCGGCGCGAGCACGAGGATCTTGGGGAGTGCAAATGGTATGACAGCGAGTATGGCGTAAGGCAGGAGCTCAAGGACGAAGAGCAGCCAGTGCTTCCGTGCTTCCATGACGACGCTCTCGCCGGGCTCTAGTTCAAATTCTTTCATGGTAGGTACGGAGTGAGGAAATAGGCGTTACCTGAGAGTATGTACGACATAAGCGCGAGCGACACTGCGAGATGTACCGCGATAGCGGGGAAGGTGACCCACGAAGCGTGGGAATATTTGAGCCAGTGGAATATCGCCACGAGCGTGTACACGGCCCAGAAAGCGAAGACGGCGTAGAGTGCCCACGCAGTTGCCGTGCCTACCGAGAGACCGTTTGGCAGATACGAGAGTAGGAATGTGGGCGGCGAAAACGGCTGAAGCGGCTGATCAAGCATGGCTAAAGTATAGCAGGTCGCCGCGCGTGGTATTC
>JBAYHQ010000004.1:0-32467 GCA_041666065.1 Minisyncoccota bacterium
ACTGTCATACGTCCACGAGGCAGTGCCGAGAGTGTCGGTGCTGGGGATGCTGTATGCGTTGCCTGAGGTGCCGGCAAGAGAGCTGCAGGCGATGGGAGAGCCGGTGATGGCGTAGCAGGAGGGAACGGAGGTTCTGCAATACACGTCCGAGACCCAACAATAAGAAGTGGAAGAATTAGTGCTTTGCACTCCAATTTCATCAAGGCACATTGAAGGACCAGGACCTGGGAAATAATCGTACGGGGACACGGAGTTACACCAAGGAATCCTACCGCTAGCGCCACAGAACCCTGAAAAAGATTGGTACGTTGAATTTCCAAAGAAAAGATCGCATACAGCTTCTGCGGAGTTCGGGGCGAACATCGCGACAGCGAAGAAAACCAGTAACACCGATCTCGCTATGGATGTCTGTAAGGATTTCCCCTTGATCATAGGAGTTACTTCCCAATCATCACCTTCGGCTGAACTTGTATCTCGCTCGCTTGGAACTCCTTCGCGTCTTTGATGTTGTACGAGGCGGTCGCTACGACTACGGTGTCGGCCGTCACACTGGAAGCGTCAAGTACGACTCGCGTGAAGGGTGCGGGGGGTACTGCTCCCGCTACTTTGGATTCAGCTGATTTGGTGAAGGTGGCAAGCTCTGCTTGGTACGCCTTCTCGTCTTTCGGTACGAACTTCACCACTTTGGTATTGGTGGTGATGAGTACCGTGCGCTCGGCAAGTGCTGGATCCTCAAACGGGTTCGGCGCTTGCACGCGGAGCGTCAAGCGACTTCCCTCTACTGCTGTCACGGTACCAGCTACATAGCGCACGTCCTCCGGACCGCGGAACAGATTGCCGTATTGACTCTCCTCCACGAGTCTTTTGGCAGAAGCGAAGCCTTCTTCGTATCCCTTCTTAGCATTACTCAGTGCGGCGGGCAGGTACGGGTCGGTTGCGGCACCCACGATGCCGCCTGCTACAAAAGCGACGACGAGCATGAGGGGGAGCTTGTTGAGGGGAGATTGCACAGGGCCTATGTCCATACTTGTATTTTTGTTAATCCGGTGATGCGGGTAATGTGCTAAGTATACTCTTGCCCGTGCCCTCTTGTGTCTGGTTATCCACTGCATCTCGCAAACTCACACGTGCGGGCGAAACTGCCGCACCCGTGCGAGTGCGGCAACGCAGAGTGCGTATGCTATATACTTGTAGGCATACGCACATGCGGTACTTGGACTTCACGACCATAGCGCTCCCAGCGGCGATAGCCGTCCTCCTTGCCGCCGCGCTCGTCTCAAAAGAAGCGGGCACCTATCTCGTCGCTATCGGTATCGGTATGCTCCTCATCGCGATCAGCGCGTATCGGGACATCCGGCGCGGCAGCTGGTCGCTTGACTACATAGCACTCCTCGCGATGCTCGTTGCGGTCTTCTCGCATGAATGGCTCGCGGGCGCAGTTATCGCCCTTATGTACTCCAGCGGCGCAGCGCTTGAGACATATGCGTCGCGACGCGCAGAAGCGTCGCTCGCCTCCCTTCTCGCGCGGATGCCGAAAACCGCCATCGTACGGCGCGAGGGAAATGTGACTGAAGAAGTCCCGCTCGCGGACGTTGCGGCAGACACGATCATCATTGTGCGTGGCGGCGAACTCGTGCCGCTTGACGGCACTCTCGTTTCGCCCGACGCGGTGCTCAACCTCGCCAACCTCACCGGAGAGCCGCTTCCTGAAACGGTTACTGGCGGCGCCTTTATAAAGAGCGGCAGTGTGAACGCGGGTGAAGCGTTTGATCTGCGCGTGTCAGGAACACTCGCGACCTCAACCTATGCGAAAATCGTAGACCTCGTGAAAAATGCCGAGCGCGACCAGGCGCCGTTCGTACGGCTCTCCGCAGCGGCAAACCTACCCTTCACTCTGCTGACACTCCTCATATCGGGCGGCGTATACCTTGTGACGGGTGACGTCGTACGCGTGCTTGCGGTGCTTGTCATCGCCACTCCCTGTCCGCTGCTCATAGCGGCGCCCGTCGCCTTTATCGGCGGTATCTCGCGAGCCGCAGGGCGCAATATCATCGTGAAAACGCCCGCCTCGCTTGAGACCATCGCCCGCGTGGGAACGATTTTCTTTGACAAGACGGGCACGCTCACGCTCGGTGCGCCAGAGCTGACGAGCATTACTGTTCTCGCGCCGCATATGACCGAGGCACAGGCGCTCTCTCTTGCAGCGGCGCTTGAGTTCCATTCCATCCATCCGCTTGCGCGCGCTATCGTCGCTGCGGCGCGTACCCGCAACTTCACCCCCGTACCCGCAGAGGATGTGAGTGAGACGATCGGCAAGGGCATCGCTGGCATGGTGGGCACACATCGCGTCTCCGTCGCGCAAGCGCCGGAGAAAGACCACCGAGCGGGCGGCATATCGCTGCTCCTGACCGAGGACGACGTTCCGGTCGCCGTATTCCATTTCTCTGATGTGCTGAAGGAGAACGCGAAAAGCCTGCTCACTGCGCTCGCAGACCAAGGGTTCAAGGTGGCGGTGCTTACCGGCGACCGCGAGGAGCACGCGAAAGTGATATTCTCCGGACTTAAGGTAAATATCTGCGCCGACTGCACGCCAGAGGAGAAATATCGCATCGTGGACGAAGCGAAGCAGCGCGGCGAGATAGTCGCGATGGTCGGCGACGGTTTAAACGACGCACCGGCGCTCGCAAAAGCAGATGTCGGCGTCGTGTTTTCAGGCACGGAAAACAGCGCCTCCATAGAGGCCGCCGATGTCGCCATACTCGGCCACGACGTTGCACTCATCAGCGACCTTTTCGCACTGTCACGCCGTTCGGTACGCATCGCAGGCGAGAGCGTCGCAGCCGGTATCGGACTCTCAACTGTCGGTATGCTTGTTGCCGCCGCAGGCCTCATCGTGCCGGTTGAGGGTGCGCTTATACAAGAAGGCATAGACGTCGCAGTTATCGTGAACGCGCTTCGCGCTGCATTTACGCCACGACACGCATAAACCGAGTACGTGCACGCACGCAGTGTGTATTACTTGCGTACGAAACACGGACGAGGGTGGTATTGTGAAGATGTTCTTTCTCTATGAGCTTCATCTTCTTCGCGCATGCGGTCGCACTCCTTTTCTCATTCTTCGTAGTGGGTGCGATTCTTGGCGTCGCATTCTCCAAGCCGCTTCGCGACCGAGTCATTGAACTCCTCCACTTAGAATCGCTTCTCCTCTCCAAGTCCCCTCGCAATCCTATTTTGAAGCCAGGGAATCATCCGTGGACCGCCGAGGCGGTCTTAAACCCAGCAGCAGTCGTACTTGGGGGCCGCACGCACCTCGTCTATCGTGCGGTTGGCATGGACGGCGTGTCACGTCTCGGTTATGCAAGCAGCCAAGACGGTATAACCTTTGATACGCACCTGCCCTACCCTGTCTACGTCGCGAACGAGTCTAGCTCGCTCCCGCGCAATGCGCGTCGCTACTCCCCTATGCTGTACCCCTCAGGCGGCAGTTGGGGCGGGTGCGAGGACCCGCGTATGGTCGCCATTGAGGGGCGCGTCTATGTGACCTTTAACATGTTCCAGAACTGGTCGCTCCGTGTCGGCGCTATCTCTATGAGCGAAGAAGATTTCCTCGCAAACCGTTTCTACAAATGGGAGCGGCCGATCATCCTCTCCCATGGCATGCGCGACAAGAACTGGGTACTTTTCCCTGAGAAAATTAACGGGCAATTCGCGGTCCTCCACAGCATTATCGGCGAGGACACTGACCATGTGCGCATTGTATACACCGACAATCTTGAAAACCTTTCGGCACAGACCTTTGAAAGTCCCGATCCGCAGAAGGTGCCCGATCAGAAAATCGCGTGGCACGTCCATGTACGGAGTGCCGGCCCCCCGCCCCTTCGGACCGAGAAGGGCTGGCTCGTCTTCTATCATGCAAATGATGCCGCTGAGGGTCACCGCTATAAGCTCGGCGCGATGCTTCTTGATCTAAACGACCCGACGAAAATCCTCCATCGCGCTTCTCATCCGGTACTCGTGCCCGACGAGACCTACGAGAACCATGGCAAGCCCGGCATCGTATACGCCTGCGGCGCGGTCGTGCGAGACGGCCTGCTCTACGTCTACTACGGCGGTGCCGACAAGGTGGTGTGCGTGGCTACCACACCCTTAGACTCCTTCCTAGAGGAGCTCCTGTATGACAGACAACCGGAGCTTGAGGTGGTCACACCTGCGCAAACAAACTAACATGAAGCCGCGGGCCTATTTTGAGCATCCAACCAAAGCGGTTGAAGATAGTCGTTTCAGCCATATGATGGCAATAACATTGAGTCCTCGTTCCAGATACCGAGAGGGGCTCATCCGTTGCATTACCAGCCGCGAGGGAAACATTGAGGTACGAGGGTACGTTGATCGCAGCCAGCTCTTCATGGTCTCCGGCGACTCGCTTGAACACTTTACGGTCGGCGAGCGGCTTCACTTGGAGAATGAGGAGGCGATACTGAAGAAACTCACCCCCGATGGCTGGGAGTGCATCGGTCTTGAAGACCCTGACATCTGGATTGATGCGGAAACAGGGCTCACACACATCTACTTCACCATCCCAATCAAATCGCCGAAACAAGAGGATAAAATTCACGTGCATCTCGGACATGCGGTCGGCAATGATCTCCACTCCCTTATCATGACCGAACCGGTTCTGCTCCAAGATGAGGTGCTCCACGCGAGTGCCAAGGAGGTCTCTATTGCTCCGGTCAATTCCAATGGCGTCCGGTATAACCTCGTGGAGTCGCGCGATCGGGAACCAGAAAATACCTACTCAATTGTTCGTGTCGCGATAGCAGAAGACATGGGCAAGCCATGGACATACGGGCCTGTTGCCTTCCATCCAGTTGAACACCACATCCCATGGATCGGCGGCCATGCCTCACCTGGGCCCCTTTTCTCAAGAGAGTTTATTGACGTGGGGGAAGGCAAATTGCTCGGCGTCATAAACGGCCGCGAAGCGAACCGAAAGGTCGGAAGCGAAATACGATACGGCATATTTTCTGTCGGGCTCTTCATATACAACTACGAGGACGGACTAATTGAGTGGGTATCGCCCGAACCGCTCATTCGCGACAGTGAGGCAAAGACAATAACTTTTGCAAGCCAATTCGTAGAGACGAAGGCTGGCGAAGGAATCCTTTATGCACATGTAGACGACTCTTTCGTCCGAGCGTATACGCTGTATGCTGAAGGTATCCGAGCAATGCTCCCGTAACCCGCATGTTCATCATCCGCCGCGAACCACACAATCCGATACTCATGCCGCAACACGACCGGCCGTGGGAATCGCTTGCCGCATTCAATCCGTCCGTCGTCCGCACGGACGACGGCGTACAACTCTTCTACCGCGCCCTTGGCTCGCCGAACGTGATGCAGACGCCGAGTGCCGAGCTCTCAAGCATCGGCACCGCGTTTTCCGAAGACGGTCTCCACTTCCATTCGCGCCAACAAATCATCGCGCCACAAGAGCCGTGGGACAAGTTCGGGTGCGAAGACCCTCGCGTGACATTCTTTGAGGGTCGCTGGTACTGCTTCTATACGGCGCTCGGCGGCTACCCGTTTGGTCCTGACAACATAAAGGCCGCAGTCGCGGTCGGCGATTCGCCCTACAATTTCACCGAGCGATACCTTGTCACTCCCTTTAATGCAAAAGCGTGTGCCCTCTTCCCAGAGCGCGTGAGTGGAAAAGTCGCACTCCTTCTCTCTGTGAACACTGACCGCCCCCCAGCGGAAGTATGTGTCGCGTACGCCGACCGTGTGGAAGACTTCTTCATGCCAGGGTTCTGGGACGTGTGGTACGCCGATTTCCAGTCACACAAGCTCTCACTCCGGCGCGGCGGGAGTGACCACGTGGAAGTGGGCAGTACGCCGGTACTGACCGATCGCGGCTGGCTCATACTGTATTCCTATATAGAGAACTATTTCGGCGGCGGCGAACGCGTCTTCTCTGTAGAAGCAGCCCTGCTTGCGCGCAACAATCCGCTTGAGATAGTGTCGCGTACCGAATCTATCTTCATACCGCAGGAGATTTACGAGCAGTACGGACTCGTGCCGAATATCGTCTTCCCCACTGGCGCGACGATTGACGCGGCAACGGGCATGCTAGATATCTGGTACGGCGCAGCTGACACCGTATGCGCGAAAGCGAGCGTGCGCCTCGCCGACCTCCTTGAAGCGCTTGACCCCGAAGCTCATGCGCGCACCTTCCTGCGCGCACCACAGAACCCTATCCTCACCCCGCAGGGCGACGGATTTGAAAGCCGAGCGGTTTTCAATGCCGCGGCGATTGACCTCAATGGGACGGTGCACATCCTCTATCGCGCGATGGACAGCGTGAACACTTCAACTATCGGGCTCGCACTATCTCATGACGGAGTCACGATTGACGAGCGCCTCGCCGAGCCTATCTATACACCGCGCGCCGACTTTGAGATGAAGCACGGAAGCCCCACCGGCAACTCCGGCTGCGAAGATCCGCGCATCGTGCGGATTGAAGATACGCTCTATATGACCTACACCGCGTACGATGGCGTACGCTCGCCCGCCGGCGCGCTCACCTCAATCAGCGTGGAAGATTTCCTCGCACGCCGCTTTGACCGATGGAGTGACCCGTTCATCCTGACCCCAAGCAACGTGGACGATAAGGATCTTGCACTCCTGCCGGGGAAGATTGATGGTGCCTACGTGCTCTATCACCGTATCAACAACACCATCTGTGCCGACATCTTGCCCGACACCGCCTCCAACAAGCGCGCGAGCCGCTGTATAGAGATCATGGCGCCGCGTCGCGGCATGTGGGACGGAGCGAAAGTCGGGAGTGCCGCACCGCTTATACCGGCCGGCGATACCTGGCTCATGATCTATCACGGCGTCTCCCGACACGCGACCTACCGTCTCGGTGCCGCGCTCCTCAACCCTACCGGCACCGAGGTGCTCGCCCGCACTGCAGACCCAATCTTTGAGCCCACGCAACCCTACGAACTCGCGGGCGAAGTGGCGAACGTCGTCTTCTCGTGCGGCACCGTAGTCCGCGGCGACACGCTCTTCCTCTACTATGGAGCGGCCGACAAGGTGATCGGCGTGGCGACAGCGTCACTTTCCCATATCATCAAAGCGTTATCCTAACTATGAGCAACCAATCGCGATTCCTATGACCAAAACAATCATTTTTGACCTAGACGGCACGCTCACCGAGAGCAAGTCGGCACTCACTCCCGACATGGGCGCTCTTCTCGCCCGCCTTCTGGAGAAAATGCCCGTCGCGATCATGTCCGGCGGCTCCTACGCACAATTTGAGCGCCAGTTCCTCGGCAATATGCCGGTCGGAACGCATCTTACTAACCTCTACCTATTCCCGACCAGCGCTGCACAATGCTACGTATGGAAAGACGGCGCGTGGGAACACCTCTACAACAACCCGCTCACGCCTGAGGAGAAGTCGCGTGTGCTCGCGGCGCTCGCCGCGGCACTCCACGAAACCGGTCTTGATGTACCGCCGCCGCAGCTGTGGGGCGAGCAGACCGAAGACCGCGGCTCACAGATCACCTGGTCGTCCCTTGGTCAGCAAGCACCGATTGAGGAGAAGAAAGCGTGGGACCCTGATCAGAAGAAACGCCGGCCGCTTCAAGCAGCCCTCTTGCGCCGTCTCCCCGACTTCTCGGTACGCGTCAATGCCACAAACTCTGTAGACATCACGCGCGCCGGTCTTGATAAGGCGTACGGCGTACGGAAATTCTCCGAGATCATCGCGACGCCGATAGCCGATATGCTCTATGTAGGCGACGGGCTCTTCGTAGGCGGTAATGACGAGATAGTGAAAGAAACCGGTATCCCGACTGAAGCAGTTACCGGCCCTGCCGATACCGCGAAAATCATAGAACGGCTGCTACCTAACGCATAAGGCGCACGAGGCGAATAGTCTCAAACGAGTATCGGCCACCAAGAGCGTGGAACACCGGTGAGAGCTTGTCGGTATCGCTTGCTTGAAGCGCCTCGTGCACCTCATCTACAACGTGGAGCGGCACGAGGTGTCCGAAATCAGTTCTGGTAAGCTTGCCGAGCTCGGCAAGCTCCTCAAGATGCGTCACGACGGTAGAGAGCGCGAGCCCGCGCGCCTTCGCCGCCTCGGTGAGACTCTTCGTGTCGCGCACCGTCTGGAGCGTCTCCGCGAGCCTCCCTGGCAGCCCTGCTTGCGACTTCTTGCTTGCCGTTTTCTTCTTCCCTATTTCTATATCTTCGGTCCATGCGCCACCCATCGCTTTTACAAATTTCTTCTGCATACCTGTAATCTCCGCCGCGGGCATCGCCGCAAACGCTTCGCCCGCCGCCTCACTCGCGGAGCGAAAATCCTTGTCTTTCTCTAAAATCTCCGGATGCACTTCAAGAGCACGTTCGTTGAGGCCGGTAAGGTACACGCCGGAGAGTCGGCGCACGCGCGAGAGTGCGACATACCCTTGTCCGTATTCAAAAGCTCGTGAGAGATCCATGATAGCCGCGTCCATACTCATGCCTTGGCTCTTATGCACGGTCATGGCATACGCGAGTCGGAGCGGTATCTGTGAGACGCTCGCTTTCACTTTCCCCTGCTCTTCCATTTGCCATTCCATCGGTTCAGTCGTGATGGTACGACCATCTTTCGTCTTCACGATCGGCATACCGTCAGCCGCAAAACCAGTCACGACACCGAGCGTGCCGTTCACGAACTTCCCCTGCGGAGAATTCTTGGTGAACATGACCGCCGCACCTTCCTTGAGTTCTAAGACCTCCGGCGAGAGGCAGCCGCGCTTGAGTCCTTCCACGAGGCTGTCCTTCCCTTTCGCGCTCATACGGAATTTCTGTACTGCCCCTTTGAGTTTCGCGAGCTCATCGGCGTTGATGCGGTCTACGTCGGCATTGTGCGAGAAAAGTTTCGGCGCATCCGCCGGCATCTCCTCGCCTTCCTCCCCCTCTCGCGGAACGCGACGTGTCCTCAGCTGTTCATAGTGCATTTCTTCCACGTCGCCCGAACGGATTGCTGAGAGAACGCTGAGAAACGCCGTATCGTCCTGACGATACTGCTCCGTGAGATAGCAGGTGATGAGATTCAACTCCCGCCACACCGATGACTCGTACGCGAAGACGGCGTCACGCCCGCGGGAAATCGGCGGCAACTGGAAGAAATCGCCAACGAGAATCGCCGTAAGTCCGCCAAACGGCTTCTCCACTCTGCGCACTTCGCGGCATATCGCATCCGCCATCTCAAACGTCGCCGCTGAGAGCATAGATATCTCCTCTATAATAAGTACTTTCGCTTTCTGGATGCGTTTCGCGATATGCTCCTTCGTGGCGATACGATCCACGTCTGCAGGCGATAGTGACTCGGCGATGCCGATGCCGCTCCACGAATGCAGTGTCATGCCGGCGACGTGCGTTGCGGCGATGCCGGTCGCCGCCGTGATGGACGGCTCAATACCGCACGAACGAAGCCAGTCTACAAACGCATTTATCGTATGTGTCTTTCCGCTCCCCGGTTCGCCGGTGAGGTACACGTTCGCGCCGGTCTTGAGGATGGTGAGCGCCTCGGCTTGGGTCATGTACCCCACTCTACCAGATAACCCGCACGTACGAACTCACTTATTGATATTCTGCATCTCGTGACGCAGGTATTCCTGCATTTTCTCTATGTTCTCATCAAGACGCGAGATAGTAAGCGCCCGATCCGCATCAGTGCCGCTTGGAGCGCGCAGTTGCGCTAAGTCGGTGCGTATCATGGTAAACACCTTCGCCATGTCGGCTTCGGTGGAGATGAGGCGCATGAAGAGCAGCTCCTGTCGCTTACGGTACAACCACCAGCCACCGGCGACCCCGCCGAAGAGTATGACGAGGAGCAGTATAATAGCCCCCTCCATGTTCAGCCGGAAGATGCCGAACTGTATGACCGGTTTCTCTTCAACGAGTATCTGTGGCGAGACTACGACGTCGCTCAACGCTCCGCGTGCGTCCTGATTCCTCACCTGCACGACAAAGGTGCCTGCCGGCAGTGAATGCTCCGAGGTAAATA
Source organism: Minisyncoccota bacterium (assembly GCA_041666065.1). Classification (GTDB taxonomy): domain Bacteria; phylum Patescibacteriota; class Minisyncoccia; order Phycocordibacterales; family Phycocordibacteraceae; genus C7867-001. The sequence goes on from JBAYHQ010000004.1 coordinate 10,064, forward strand.
TCCAATTGCCGTCAGAACCGGCGACAGCAGAACCGGTTTCGGTGACCACGCCGTCTTTCAATATGCTAAACAGCAGCGTGCCCTGTGCCGGTGCTGAACCGTAGAGCATGAGTCCGCGATTATCACCCACGTAGAGATGCTCGGTTGCAGACGTGATGATTGGCGAGGGTATTGGCTCAATCCTCACTGTGCTCGTGCTTATGACGCTATTGCCGGCGAGGTCGGTCGCCTGCACGCTCACCGCGTGTTCCCCCGGAGCAAGGAGCGGCGTGGTGAATGCTCCGGTAAAGCCTGCCGCAGAGACGGTCGGCAAGCTCGTACCATCTATGCTGACTTGGTAACCTCGTATGCCGGAGAGTGCGTCACTTGCGCGAAACTCAAGTGTTGCCTTCGGTGTCGTCGGATCTTTCTCGCTTACCTGCGCCACCTTGAAACCTGCCGGCGGCACCGTATCTATCGCGATGCGGCGATGCAAGGCCTTCCCCCAGCCGAGATTGTTCTGGAAACGTACGTGTACGTACCACACACCGTCGGAGAGTGCGTCAAACGTTTCGTTATCAAAGAGACCCTCTGATTCAGCGGGAGGCGTGAAGACAGACTCCCGATTAACGGCGGTACTCACACCGGATACATCTGGTGCGAGCGCCCAGCTCACTGAGAATTTACTGATGGTGTTGTACCATGCTGTGCCGTCTTCCGGATAGAGCGGCACACGGATAGCCGGCGCAGACGGAACCGCTGTTCCGGCAACCGGTGTACGCGCGACCGTCGTGGACGTCGCGACCGTCGTGATGGTCGTCACCGCAGGGGGGCTGACGCGGGTCGGCGACACGGTGATAGTGGTGTCGGTCGTCGTTGCGAGTATGTTGGCGCCGCTTCCGTCAGACGAGGTCACGGCCGCATCTACGATAGAGATGATGCCTGAACCTGTGCCTCTCGGCGTAAAGACGAGACGCAAGACTTGTATGGAACTGCCTGAGACGCCGTACGGTGCACCGCCTATAAACGAGACCGTGCCACGGTCGTTTGATACTGAAGGTTGTTCCAGCCAGAAGCTGAATGCCGAGCCTTTCGTCTCCGCCTCGCCAGCAAGCAGAAGGTTCTTTGGGAAGTGCAGCGTGGCTTGTGCCGCGTTGAAGCCCGTACCAGCGCTGTCTATACGGACATCAACGATGACGGTGTCCTTCGGCCCAACGACACTCTGTTGCGGCACGAGGAACATGGTCGCCGCGCTCGCGCTCGCCGGCACCACGAAGCACACCACGCCGATGGCGGTCATCCAGAATGTGCGGATCGTATGAGACATGATGTTTATTTGCGTATTGCTCGTACCAATATGCTGAAGTCTGTCAGATTTATCTTACCATCTCCATTGAGGTCAATGCTGTCTCGCACCGATGCGTCAGTGGACACCCAACGCGGGAAGAACATACCCATGTCGGTAATATCTATGACACCATCAGCGTTGAGGTCGGCTGAAGGTGCGACGAGCGACGACACGGTAAACGATTGCGAAAGTGCGAAGTCGCTCGTGTCCCTGCCCGACGGACTTGAGTGCAAGACACGTACCTCGTGCTCGCCGAAGTCAAAGGCGGCGGTATTCACGGAGAGCCGATACGAACCGTCGCTCTCCGGTACGACAACCGGTTGAGCAGCTCGGTCTATGTCTATATGCACAACCGTACCGAGAGGGGCGAAACCGTAGATAGCGACGTTTGACCCACGACGCACGATGGCCGGCGACACACTTACCGTCGGAGGAACGATCACGTTAAAGGTGTGTGAAGACGTGGTATCAAACGTGAAGAATTTGGATTGCGTCGCCCTGCCGTCGCGGTCGGTGACACTGAGAGCAAAGCTGTGCACGCCCTCAATCGCGCTTGTGAACGTGTCGGTAAACGAACCGTCGGCATCTACTCGCGCATTCTGCGTATCCAAGAGGTCAAAGGAGAGGTTCCTTCCGACGACTTTTACCAAAGCGCCTGGGAATGCATGCCCCGTGAAGGTGATGGTTGAAGGTCCTGCTGGCCCACCCGTCGGACCCGCTTCAGGAGTGGCGGGTGCGCCGGACGAGGCTATCGTGAAGACGGCAGTGTTGCTTGTGCCGCCCCCTGGTGCAGGATTCACCACAATAATATTCGCCGTAGCTGGCGAGAGCAGTTCCGAAGCGAGGAAATCCACGAGCAGTTTTGTTGCGGAAGAAAATGTCGTCGCGCGAGGCACGCCGTCTACTTGTACGACTGACGATGCGACGAAGTCGGTGCCGAATACACTCAGGGTAAATCCTGCAGCACCTTCGGTTACGGTACTGGGCGAGATAGAGGAGATGTGCGGCACGGGGTTCGTGGGCACCGCAGTGACCGAGAGCGTTTTGGAGTTGCTCGTGCCACCCCCTGGCGCAGGATTTGCGACGGTGATGTCGTAGGTTGTCGCAGAGGCCAGTTCAGATGTGGCGATAGCGATTGAGAGCTCAGTAGCAGAGACAAACGTCGTCGTGCGGGCCGCACCGTCTACCTGCGCGACAGAAGACGCAACGAAGTCGGTGCCGGTAATGATAAGTGTGAAGCCAGTACTCCCCTCTGTTACCGTGTTCGGCGAAATAGAGGCGATGACGGGGACAGGATTCGTCGGTGCGGCTGCTACCGTAAATACCTGCGGGTTACTCGTACTGCCCCCCGGAGGAGGGTTCTGCACGGCGACGAGGATGCTTGAGGAGGCGGTCGCGATATCGCTTGCCAGTATCGCCGCCGTGGCCGTACCCGAAGACACGTAGGTGGTCGCTCGGCTCGCGCCGTTCCACAAGATTGACGACGACGAGATAAATCCGGTGCCGTGCACCGTAAGCGTGAAGTCGCCTTCGCCTGCTGTCTTTGACGACGGCGACAAGCTGGTCGTCGTCGGGACAGGATTCGTCACTGCATTGACGAAGAATGAGCGGTCCACGTCTGGCGCGGCAAGATAATTAACGTTGCCGAGCTGTGACGCACGGATGGTGCACTCGCCCACCGATACGAGGTGGACAAGTGTGCTTACGAGCGTACAGATACCGGTCGTGAGCGACGAGAACGACACGGTGAGACCGGAAGACGCCGTGGCGAACACGTTAAAGTCGGGATCACCCAGCGTTTTATCAAAAAGCGCGGAGAAATCTATGGTTTGCGATGCCTGCGTGATGACAAAGGAGCCTGCCGATGCTCCAGTGAGCGAGTTGTAATTAGTCGTGTCGTTCGGGAGGAAGTCGGCGGTAATCGCGTACGTGCCGGCGTTGGTCGGGGTCACCGCGGAATCGCTGTACTTAACGTTGCTTACCGTTCCAGCAACCGAGCCGACGACAGTGGCGGCTTGAGGCGCTCCGGAATAGACAACGGGAGAGTTGGTGACTGAAAGCGTCGGGTTTATTTTACCGACCGTAAACGATTGATCTACGTTTGCGGCTGGCAAGTAATTCGCCGAACCCGACTGTGAGGCACGTATGGTGCATGTGCCTGCGTTTACCAGATGCACCGTCGCGACTGAGACGGTGCAGACACCGGTGGTAAGCGACGAGAAGGATACGGTGAGGCCGGAAGACGCTGTGGCAGAAACCAAGAAATCAGGATCTATGAGCGTTTTGTCGGGAAGCGGAGAGAAGGTGATGGACTGCGATGCCTGTGTGATGACAAAAGAGCCCGCCGATGCCGCAGTCAGACTCTTGTAACTCGTCCCGTCAGTCGGAGTGAAGTTGGCAGTAACCGCGTAGGTGCCGGCATTGGTCTGCGTCGGTGAGCCACTAAGCAATACGGAGGAGGCAGAGCCTGCGACTGAACCAGAAACCGCTGCGGTATGTGCCGAGCCGTCGTACGTGATCGGAGAATTGGTAACAAAAATCGTCGGTGTCGCACGAGTGTCGTTCGTCACGCTCAATCTACCAGTCGTCGCGGCAAAATATGTGTTGTTCGTATAGGTCGCAGAGGAACTCGTGGAGCCCCACGTGCCGTTTATCCTACCGAGTCCGCCGAGCGTGAGGTTCGCCACCGTGAGGGTCACCCCTGCACTTATGTTCGCGGTGGCAGTGCCGGTAGGCGCGATGCTGAGCGTGCCGGTTACTGACGTGCCGGTTACCATAGACTTCACCCCGCTACCGCCGTCAAGGATCAGATTGTAATAGGTCGCTGGTTCCACGGCCTGCGTCACGTCGTTGTAGTTTATGGTGTTGCCGCTCGCGCTCGCATTCAGTGTGACATTCGCTGAAGGGGTAAACACTCCGCTGATATTGAGCACGGCATTTGTCCCTTGCGTCCAGACCGCCGTACCACTCGTACGCGCATAATTACCAGTAAGCGTAATCGTGCCGTTATTCGTCACGGTCCTGCCAGCGGAATTGATGGTGTTGTTGATAGCGAGGTTCGCGTCGGAGAGGAAAGAGAAATTCTGACTCGCGAGTATGATGCTCCCGATCGTACCGGAACCGCTTATGGTACGTCCGTTACTACTCATGCGTATCGTACCCGTCGTTCCCGTGACCGATCCGTTAACGACGACATTGCCGTTTTCTGTAAGCACGTATGCGCCGGAGAAATTCAGTGTCGCGCCCGCATTCACCGTAAGCCCCGCATTCGTTGCTGCAGCACCAAGCGTGACGCTGTTGCCGCCCGTCGTGGCTATGATTGCGCTATCGGTATTTGACGGGGCTACACCGCCCACCCACGTGGTACCAGCTGTCCAGAGTCCCCCAGTAGCGGTACTCGTCCGTACCGCCGCGAGTGCCGAGGTTGCGCCGCTAAAGAAGACAAGGGTCGCAATAAACAGAGCGCACGCGGATCTCCGCGTGCTGTATCGTGCGTACACATTCCGTGAAGGTTGAGAAGGCTGAGGATACTCATCGCTTCCGTAATTCATGCCGATTTATTGCTTCGTCCCTGCTCCCGCTACATATTTGCGCACACGCTCAATCACCTCAGCGATCGGGTGTTGTGACTTCACGAAATAGTCGTCTGCACCCATAGCGAGCGCACGCTTGATATCGGCATCGCTTCCGAGGTTGGAGAGCACGACGACCGGTATGAGCTTCAGATCGGGATTCGCCTTCAATTCTTCAAGGACTTGGAAACCGTCCTTCTTCGGCAGAAGCAGGTCAAGAAGTATCAGGCTCGGCTGCTTCGCGCGTATCTTCTCAAGTGCCTCCTCACCGTCCACCGCTACGTCTATCTCGTAGCCCTCAAGGGTAAGGTTGTCACGGAGCACGCGGGCGAGGAAATCTTCGTCTTCAACGACCAGTATGTATTTCATAGATGCCTATATCGTACCATGGACCGATTTAGCCTCGGCAGGACTCGTGGGGATACGGAGCGTGAAGGTCGTCCCCTCCCCCGTATGCGAGGTAAAGGTAATTGACCCTCCGAGCTTTTCAGCGAGCATCTTGGCTATATACAACCCCAGCCCCGTGCCGTCGGGACGAATCGCTTTTGCATTGCTTGCTCGGTAGAAACGGTCAAATATGCGCGGGCTTTCCTCCGGCGGAATCCCGATCCCCGCGTCCTGCACAGAGAGGGCGACACTACCCTTCTCCTCTACCACATCAAAGACAATCTCCGAACCATCGGGAGAATAGTTGAGCGCGTTTGAGATGAACGTATCAAGAATAGTCCTGAGGAAGGCGGGATCCGTCACTATCTGAGGGATTTCGTGCTCAGCTGACTTGTCGCGAATCGCTATGTGCTTCTTCTCCGCCACAACGCGGGTCGTCGCCATGATATTCGCGAAGATTTCTGGAATAGCCACAGCCTTCTTCTCAACCTCAACATCACCGCTCTCAAAGTGCAGCGCCGAGAGCATATCCAGCACAAGCCGGATCATGCGCTCATTTATAGAGTAGATATTCTCCAGATACTCGTCTTGCTTGCGGGTTACCGGTCCGAGCACTTTTGAGCGCAGCGTCTCAATGAGCCATTTGGTACCAGAGAGCGGTGTCCGGAGCTGATGCGAAGCGAGTGAGAGGAAGTCAACCCGCAGTTTCTCAATCTGCTTCTCTTTCGTAATATCGCGCTCAAGACCGACGAAGAATAGCGGATTACCGAGCTCGTCCAATACCGGCGATACGCTTATGAAAGAAGTGTACGGCGTGCCGTTCTTCCGCCGATTCTGGATCTCACCGGTGAAGTTCGTTTTCTGCTCGCGAAGCGTGTGACGGAGCTTTTCGTAGAACGGTGCCGCTTCCGGTGTCATCCAGAGCGATCCCGACTGCTTCCCCACCACTTCTTCCGGCGTGTAGCCGGTTATCCTCTCAACGGCCGGATTCGCATAAAGCGCCGTGCCGCTCGCATCGGCGATGATGACCATGTCAGACGTGTTATCAATTGCCAGCTTGAACTTCTTGAGGTCATTCGCCAGATTCTCCGCTTTCGTCTTCTCCGCGGCAAGCTTCTCCTCCTCGTCTTTCAGATCCGCGGCGATGTTGAGCGCCGCCGCCTCGCTATTGCGCGCATCCTCGGTCTTTTCAGCGAGCTCGCTCGTGCGTTCGGCGACCTTCTTCTCAAGCGTCGTATACGCTTCTCGGAGTCGTAGGATCATATTATTGAATGCCGCTCCAAGCTGACCCACTTCGTCCTTAGAAGTGACAACGATACTCTGCTGGAGATTCCCTCCCTCGGCGACCTTCCGCACGAAGAGCGTCAGCTGGTTGATAGGCTGCGTGATAGATCTCGACATAGAGATGCTGATGAACACCACGAGAAATCCGGCCACGACAATAACCAGCGCGAAGAGTTCTCCTAATCGCCGTACCGGCGCAAGCGCTTCTGACTGATCAATTTTGACAACGATGCCCCAGCCTACGTTATTGATGTACCGTGTAGCGGCGAATATCTTGACGCCCCGATAATCAACGGTATCAGTAAATATCAACTCTTCCCCAGAAGCAGCAGCGTGTAGCGCAGAGACATTTACCTGACTAGCCGGTATGGTGCGCACAAGCGCCGCAGACGAGTCAAATCTGGTGGGAGCCAGAAACAGGGCATCACCACCATTTACTTCTCTCACCAAGAGCGTCTCTCCGGTGTTTCCGAGCCCTTGGTACTGTTTCGCGATTGAGACGATCTCGTGCGCATCCGACACTGCGACAACGACCCCTTCAGTCGCTCCCTGCACCACAATCGGGCCGGACACATATTGTGAGAGGACGCCGGCAGAGTCTTTCTCCAAGGTTGAAGCGTCCTTCGCACGTAGGCCAAGCTTGAAATACTCTTCAGCACTGACGTCCTCCCCTATGAGCGATGAGTCTGTGGAAGCGGCCACGATGCCGACAGGCGTCACCAGAAACAATTTCTGGATGCTTTGTATACCCCCAAGCTCTCCGGCGAGGTATGTCTGCACCTTTTTCTGTGCGAGCACCGTCGGTCGTTTCTGATACTCGTGGAATAGTGCCAGCAACTCAGGATCATTGGATACGAGGCTGAGTGTGTCAAGCTTATTCTGTATCGCATCCTGTAGCCAATTCTTCTGCAGGTCCGCGAAGGCGGCAAGATTGGCATACGTCTTCGCATTGATCTGCTCTTGTGCGCTCAAGTAGGCAATAACACCCGCGAGCGCCCACGGTATAAGCGCGATCTGTAAAATGATTATGGCGATTTTCTTTTCTAGATTCATTGCGGCATTTCCGGCTTATGTATCTGCATCAGGCCGAATCCGAGCAGTATGGATAACAGAGCACCAGTGAGCGACATGGGTGGTGTGGCTACCGTAAATTCGTAATACAGCATGGGTTGGCTGAACAGATAGCCCGCCGAAGCCACTACTCCGACGAGGACGATGAAGCCGCCGACATACGAAAGCGACCTGTCGCGCAAACGTCCTGGGAAGAGTGCTACGACACCGACAACACCTACCAGAGAGAAGTTCAGAAGCGTGGGGAATGAGGGCCACCCCGTTGTTGAGAACACGAGCGAGAGGAGCACCGGATTCGAGCGGTCCAAAAACAAATCCTCTATGCCCGTCGGTGTTCCGAGCATCCTACCCACGAAGAGCGTAACTGAGAGCAAGAGTATCGTGATTGAAATACCTGGCAGGCCGAGCTGCGCACTCTTGTCATCGTCTTGAATGGCGCGAGACATAAAGTAGAGCCCGAAAGCACTGAGGAGGAATAAAAACGCGGTAATGAACTGCATTTGCCGGCCGACCGGCACGAGGCGGGTCATCCAGTCTATAGTGAAAATCCATCCTGCCATGACAACGAGCGCCTCTGCTCCGATAAGATAGGCTAAGAATCTAGCTGTCCTATGACGAATGAGATAAATCATGTTATGACGAGGCCACTTTCTGCTTTAGTTCCTCAATCGTGTTCTTCAACTCCATCATTTTAAGCTCCCGCCCGACCATGAGCTTGTTCACTTTCTCAAGATCGTCAATCCTCTCACGCAGTTCTTCTTCCATCCTCTTGCGGAGCGAGATATCCCGCGATATGCCCAAGACGCCTACAATAACGCCACTCTTGTCGCGTATCGGCGTGAAGTTTTCCAAACAGAATTCCCTATTCGCTCCCTCTTCGGTGTGATGTATCTCAAGCGAAGCAGGATCTCCGTGCAAGGCGGCGGAAAATGCTTTCTTGAAATGGTCTCGTGACTCAGGAACCATCGTGTCTGCAAAATCGCGCTGCGCGGCATCTTCTACGTCCTTGTACCCGTGCTCCCGAAGTCCGGACGTGTTGATGAATATCAGTTTCCCCCTGACATCAAAGAGCTTGATGCAATCGGAAGAGCTCTGCGCGAGTGTGCTAAAGAGTATTTCTGTTTCGGAGAGCGGCATAGAGGTAGTATACGTCAGCGTTGTGCGAGCTGTTTCGCGAGCCGCTCATTTTCTTTCTTCAGCTCTATCATCTTGAGCTCGCGACCGACCATGAGCTTGTTCATATTCTCCACCTCTTGCAGATGTTTCTTCTCATTCTTTTCGGCCTTCTTGCGCTCCGTGATATCGCGGAAGGTTACCACCCCTCCCTTGATGATCCCATTATCTAAGATAGGAAAGGTAGAATATTCTACAGGGAGCGGCGCACCGGACTTGAGCCAGAAAACCTCATCGCTGACTCTATCGTCCTTCCCTTTCATGAGTGCCGTATAAATAGGACATTCTTCATACGGGTACGGTGAACCGTCAAGATGCTTATGATGCCAAGTGACATGAGAATTTCTGCCCAATACTTCTTCCTGTTCATACCCAAGAATCTTCAGCGCCGCCTTGTTTACGAAGGTGCAGTACCCCTCCTTGTCCACTCCATAAATCCCCTCGTCAGTGGACTCTAAGATCATATGGAGATCGTGAGTCGCTCTCTTAAGCTCCTCTTCAGACTTCTTGTGCTCAGTAATGTCTTGTGCGGTTCCTCGTAATCCAATAACCTTCCCCGCGGTATCGCGTATGGTCTCGCTCCGAGCCGTGATCCAACGGCAAGTGCTTTGAGGATTGGCAAATTCCAGATCCAGTTCGTATGGCTCGCCGGTTTGCATCTGTTTTTTCACTGCAGTATCCAGAAGCGTTTGGCTCTCCTGTGTATACGCCTTTAGGTGCTCCTCATACCCCGGAGGAGCTTTCGCGGGGTCAAATCCAATCAGACGATAATACTCCTCAGACCAAATTATTTTGTCTGTGGCGATATCCCAACTCCAGTTGCCGATTTTCCCAATGCGTTGAGCCTCTTTCAGCTCCCTCTCCCCCTCGCGCATCTCTCGTTCTATGCGTTCGCGGTCAATCAGACTCTTAAACAATCGATCAACCTCCTCAGCGGTCCCTTTCCCCTCTCTCAAGAAATCCTCAACGGGGACGTAGTAGAAATTCTTGCACACCGTATTGCCGACCACCACGATAGGATGCGTGTGGATGACGTCAAGGAGAATCGCTGGGCCAAACCGCTGGCGATTGTACTGACACAGGGCGAGAGCGTCGTTGTGCGGGAAGAAGCGATTGAGCTTCGCTTCATATTCAATGAGGCGATCCGTGCCCTTCTCGCCGCCAAGCATCCACGTCATCTCGCCGGTGGCGCGGAGTGCCGTGTACCCCTCCTTCTTCGCAGCATCGGTAGATTCCGTAAGGAATTTGATCATCTCATCCGGATCGAAATAACCGTTCCTGAGATAGGCATCCTTCTTCCCTATCACCGCAAGCGAACCCTTTTTGAGCGCCTCATCTACTGCGATGCCGCCGATGCGCATCGCATTGAGCACTTCTGCGGCCGTATTGTCATCGGCGATGTAAATGCACTTCTCGCCGCGTTCCAGCCCGATACGCATGAACGGGATGGCGGCCGCAAACTGCTCCTCCTTATTCTCGTAGATGAGACAGAGATGGTCGTGCACTGAGATCTTCTCAATCGCACGCGCCAGACTGTTTATATCACCCATGCGTACTTAGAGCGCTTTGCACTTCACGCAGAGGTCGCGGGCGACTCCGGAGGGCACATAGTCGCACGAGGGAGCGCTCGCAAATGCCGCACAGCTCTCGGTAGTCGGGCTCGGTGCACCACTTGGCACACTGCCCGCAGGGGCAGGAACGGAGCTACCCGTTACTCCGGAGGGAGAGGCGGCGGGACCACTCGGCGCGCCACTGCGCATTTCCTGCTCTACCTGTGCGCGTATATCGGCCGGATTCGGCGCACCACTCTCTCCGCCGCCCTGCTGTGCCCCCATCACGCTCTGCATGATTTCTGCGATGTTAGCGAAGCATCCTTGGAACTTCTCACCCATGGCTTTCGTCGGCACATCTTGTTTTGAGAGTATGCGCGCGAGCTTCTCCGGCCCGCCGACGGCATTTTCAAGACACTTCGTGACCTCTGGACGAGCTTGTGCGGGCACTTGTTCCAGACCCGCCTTCAACCGATCAATGCCGGTGTCTATGTCTGCCTGATCCTTCTCAGACAAGAGTCCCTTCTCTTTAGCGAAAGAGAGGCATTCTGCGGCGTGGGCTTCATCGTTACAATACGCTTCGCACTGCTCTTTGCCTTTGCAGTTCCCCGGACCTTTGCCGCCGATCTTGCGCACCATTGCGGCATCTTCTGCAGATACGAATCCCGCTTTCTCAGCGAAATTGATGCAGGCTTCAAGATGCGTATCGTCAGCGCAGTACGCATCGCACGACGCTTTCGTCGTGCATTTCCCTGGCGTCTCGCCATTCTTCAGAAACGGTGCGACCTTGCGCGCTTCTGCCAGTTCTTCGGCCGGCAGTATACCGGATGCCTCGGCAAAATTGAGACACTCGTCAATGTGTGTGCCAACCGCGCAATACTGTTCACACTCGCCTTTCGTCTTACAGCTACCGGGCATCGCCGCACCCTTAGCAAGTGCACTTGCTATCTTGCGAGCCTCCGCGAGCTCTTTCGCCGGTATCATGCCGAGCTCCTCGCCGAAAGCGAGACAAGCGTTCAGGTGCTCCACGTTGCCATTGCAGTACGCGTCGCACGACTTCGCGTTGGTGCAACCGCCAGGAGTCTTCCCTGCAGAGACACGCGCCGCCACCAGCTTGGACACGCGCAGACTCTCGCCCGAAAGAAGGCCTTGTTTTTCAGCGAACGCGACACAGGTCGCCATGTGCGCAGAGTCGTCGCAATACGTCTTGCAGGCTTCCTTGTCTTTACACGAACCGAGCTCCGCTATCGGATACGTGATGTTCGCGGTACTTGCGGCGACGCCCGCTGCGTCAGAGGCCGTCTGTGCGTAACTCACCGTAGCGAATGCACCGACAACAAGTGCTCCGGAGAGGATGACTGAAAAGAACAATGGACGAATAGTGTTCATAGGAGAGGAGATTATTGCCCAAATGGGTTCTGATAACCGCTGAGCGGATTCACTTCGGCGCCAAACGGATTCGTATTGCCCACGGCACCGGAGACGGAAGACTGCGCTGAAGCGGCAGTCTCTGCGGCGGCGCCAATATCGGAAGCAGGGCCTGCCGATCCGCCTGAAGACGGTCGTTGCACGTACCACCACACGCCGAGGAGCACGAGCACGATGCATACGAGCACAACGTACAAAGAGTTATTTTTCATACAAAAAGATATATGCGAATAATCAAAAACCTGGTGACGACTCTCTCTGTATCGTCCCACGCCAAACTATTTCCGCAATACGATATGCACCCCTTTTATTCGTACCGAAGCGCTTCCGCCGGTTCAAGCCGGCTCGCCGCGCGCGCAGGCAAGACGCCGGAGAGTACGCCGGTAATGAAGGTAATGATGAGAATGACGAGGAGCTCAAAGTAATCAACGGCGGCCCAGTTGAAGAGGTCGGGTGCGCCGTAACTCTCCGCCGCGACGCCGATGCCGTAGCTTGCCGCAAGACCGAACACAATGCCGAGCAGTCCGCCCACCAGCCCTATGATGCCCGACTCAATAAGGAAGAGTGACATGATGGAGTCGCGAGAGGCGCCGACCGCTTTCATGATGCCGATCTGCTTCGTGCGCTCAAGAACCGAGGTGTACATGGTGTTCATGATGCCGACCGCACCCACAAGGAGCGATACGAAGGCGATGATGACGAGCACCAGCTCCACGACTCCGATGATGTTCCCGACGATAGCCGTCGTCCTGACCGGCGTGAGGATGGTAAACTCCTCCACTTCTTTCTGCTTCGCGAGTTCAAACCGTACTTGGCGCGCGACTAAGTTCGGATCGTACCCTGGCTGTACGCGGACGACTGCAGTCATCGCCCCTGGCTTGATACCAGAGATGAGATGGAAGAGGTCCCACGACATATAGAAAGAGTTGTCGTCGTCTCGGTTCCCCATCGTCTCAAATATGCCCGCAACGCGCAGACGCTTGGACTGCACGATGATCTCGTCACCGGAGCGCACCTTGTTCTTGAACAAGGTGTTTGCGGCGAGGTAGCCGAGCATGATCTCGTTTGAATTCTCGTCCTTCGGCCAGTGACCGTCGGCAAGCGACGTGCCCATAGATTCTTCAAAGATAGGGCGGAGGACGTCCCAGCGTGAAGAATGCACGAAGACCGGTTTCTTCTCGCCCCGAAACTCAGCGTTCAGCGTCCCGATATCAAACGGCGCTGCCGTGCGGACGCCCGGCAGTCGCTCAAGGTCCTTGATATCGCTATAGGCAAATTTCTGCCCGCCGAAGAGGCCGAGTATAAGGTTGCTCTCCTTCCCTGGCAGGACCATAAGGAGGTCGCTCCCAAACATCTGCAGCTGCCGATTGATGACGTTCTTCAGCCCTCCGGAGAGCGACAGTATGATGACCACCAGCATGATGCCGATGACGATGCCGATGACCGTGAGCCAGCTCCGAAGCGGTCGGTAACGTATCCCTTTGAACGTGAGTGAAAGAAAGGATTGGAACATATCATTCAGTATAGGTCTTCGCGTGCTGTAGATGTCCTGGTATCGTCTTCCCGTCTTTGAGGGTGATGATCTGATCAGCCTTCTTCGCGATGTCAGCATCGTGGGTCACGATGATGAGCGTCTTCCCTTCCTTCTTATTGAGGGCGATAAGCATGTCTAGGATCTTGGCGCCGGTCACTGAGTCTAGATTGCCGGTCGGCTCGTCGCCGATAATGATTTCGGGATTATTCGCTATCGCCCGCAGAAGCGCCACGCGCTGCTGCTCGCCACCGGAGAGCTTGGTGGGACGGTGCTCCATCCGCGCGCCGAGTCCTATGTCGCTAAAATGCTTCACGATAGTCTCCCGCTCCATGCCGCCCTTCGTCTCGGAGAAGATGATCGGGAGCGTCACGTTGTCGTAGGCAGTGAGCCACGGGATCAGGTTGTATTGCTGGAAGACGAAGCCGAACTTAGAAGAACGCATGAGCGCACGCTCGTCTTCGGAGGTGCGAGCGATATTCTTCCCCTCCAAGAAGAGTCCGCCGCGAGTCGGGCGGTCCAGCATGCCGATCATATTCAGGAGTGTGCTCTTGCCGCTTCCGGAGGCACCGATGATGGCGGTGAAGTCCTTCGGCCAGATGTGTATGTTGATACCGCGGAGAACTTCGGTCGTCACGTCGCCGTCATGAAATACCTTCCACACATCGTGCAGGTGTATCATCGGCTCGCCTTGGAACTTTTCCGGATCGGTTTTGAAACGCGCAGAACACATGCGGCTGCAGAAATAGAAACTCTCGCCGTGTATCTTTGCAGTGATCACTTCCGGTACGTCGGACAGGTCCATGCCGCACACGGGGTCGCGGCGTTCTGTGCGTGACTTCTCCATATGGTTATTCGGCTGACACCACGACTGTCTGCCCTTCGCGTACGCCGCCGCGTATCTCCACATACTCCCCGTCTGTGATGCCGACCAGCACTTCCGTCCTCTCTAAAGAGTCTTCAGATTCCGCCGTGGTGAGACCTGCCTTGAGCACTTTCACGTATTTGGTCTCGCCGTCGTTGTATATCGCAAGTGCCGGCACCCGCAGTACGCCGGTCTTTATGGTGGAGAGTATGGTCGCGTCGGCGCTCATGCCAGAACGCAGGTTCGCGCCGAACGCATCAAATATCATGTTCACGCGGTAGTACTTGTCTTCGGTCTTTATCACTTCCTTCGCGTCTACCGAAACGACTTTCCCTTCAAATTGCTGATTCGGGAACGCGTCTAGGGCGATGCGTACCACGTTGCCGTCTTTCTCGCGCACTTTCGCGATCTCCAGTTCAGACACGTCCGACTGGAGCTTATACCCGTCGGTAATCATAGAGATCGCTGACTCTCCTGGGCGGAATACTTCGCCCACCTCGTAATGCACCTCGGACACTTTCCCCGCTGTGGGCGCGGTGAGTGTGGACTTACGCACTTTCTCCCTGACCGCCTCCAGCTGACCCTGCGCCTCCTTCACGCGCGCGGTAGCGATAGCGATGTCCTCGCTCCGCGCCGGTGCTTTCGCGAGTGCCAACTCCTTCTCGTAGAGCGTCACGTTGGCAACGGCGAGGTTATACTTCTCCTCCGCACTGATAAGGCCTGCGGTCGCAGTGCTCATGGTCGTACGTGCGGCAGACATATCGGTCCGATAGGAATCAATCGTCGCTTGCGACAAACTCGCGTTCGCCGTGAGATTCGTCACAACTTGCGAGAGCGTGTCTAGAAACTGCGATACGGCTGCTGCATTGGTCTTCGCCGTCTTCACAAAGGCGGTGAGGCTGGCAGCGTCTTGTGCACCGCTGATCCGCGCCAAGGACGCGCTCCACGCATTCAACATCTCCTCAAGTACTGGCCGTGCCGTGTTGAGCTCGTCACGCACGGCACTGCCGGCACTGATGACACTCTTCAGAGCCGGATTCGCGCTCCGCGGACTATCAAAGAGCTGGTCACTCTTCGCGCGTACCGCATCGTCAGACTTCGTGTACGCGTCTTGTATCTTGTCTACGAGATTCGTTTTCGCTTCCTGCAGGCCGACTTCAGCACTTACCAAGTGCGACTCAGAAACTTTTATCTGCTCCGCAGTCGCGCCGGTGACAAGCTTCGCGAGGTCTGCCTTACGCTGCGACACTACCGCTTCAAGCTGACTTACCTGCAGATCAAGGTCCTTCGTATCAAGTCGCATGAGCCGCGCGCCGCTCTGCACTGCTTCGCCGCCCTTCACGTACACGGCGTCTACCGTGCCTGAGAACGGAAACTCCAGTTCAAACTCCTTTTGTGCGACTACTTCGCCGCGCACTTTTATCGCTTCCTGTATGTCACCCTTGTCTACCTTGAAATAGAGGAACGCTTGCTCAGGAGTCTTCACGTACCGCTGGTATACCCAAAGAGCCGTGATAGCGACCCCCGCCACAACCACTGCGATGACGTAGTATGAAATCTTCCTCATGCTCCATTCATTGTAACGCTTTTATTCTCAGTAAAAGCGTTATGAACAGCGGAGAGGTTATTTCTTCAGCTTGTCCTTCTTCGGTTTCTTCACTTCTTTCTTGTCCCGATGATTTCCTTTTGCCATATGTCTGTAGTGTATCAAATAATGTATGTGCGATGGTGTGGTGTACCAGTGGGGATAATGAAAAGCCCGCCCCAGTGGAAGACGCGGGCTCTTCACTAGTGCGGACTGCTGGTTTCTGCCGCAGAGATTACTGCTCAGCAGGACTGTCGGCGTGTGAGACCCAGTAATGCGGGTCAATCTTCCACGATTCCAGTAAATTGGGTTGACGCCCGCTTGGAGAGTTCCCGTAGGCGACAGCGGTGAGTAAGAACGAGTTCGTGTCCACCCGCCATACATAGTCTTTCTCTCCGATGTCGTCGCTGCACACTTTAAGGAGGCCGTAGGCCCCACCGCGATTGAGCGTCAATTCGTGTGTCGCAGAATCGAAGCCGTCGAAAACCCCGAAGTGGAGCTTGCCAGCGACTGTGATGCACAGAATGATTGCTTCCTTGTGTCTCCGCCTGTCTTTCTTCATCTGCTCTGCGCACCACGCGAAGTACCCCCTGTAACCGAATTCGCGAATGGTCGGGGCTTCTGTGGGCGGCACCTTCTCCAACGGTTGGTTCATTTGCCCTTCCTTTCAAGTAACAGCTCGGTCACACCATTGTTACCGAGCTGAGGATCAAACCTGAGCTGATTATTGCACACGAGGGCGGTAAGTCAATCCACGGGCTGAGATCCGCACGGGCAAAAAAAGAAAGCCGAGTCGGGAGCTCCGATTTCGGCTTTCTACGTTTCCACAAGTGCGATCAGTCCAGCGAGACACTAAACGCGCACGTCATGACTAACCCCTTCTCGGTCAGCTTCGGGCAGTCGGGTGTGCCGTACATGCCTGGCATACCGAGTATGGGCTCGGCGCAGAGATAGTCGCGGGAATCTCTCCAGAACACGACCCGCTTCTCCATCGCGAAGTCCCACACACCGCCAAGGCGCATCTTCACGGTACCGACGCCCTTGGGGTGGACGTCTAATCCGCGATCCACGTCTTCCCATATCGGGCCTTGCTGCGACTGATAGTAGAGCTTTGTCCCCCCTACCCACGTACCGGCAAGAGCGTCGCCGGTCGGCGTCCGGAAGTACGGGTGGAACCCTGCGTTCACGAACACCTCCTTCGGCGAGGGCTCAAGGAGCCGCGCGGCGAGGGTGTACACGAACCCCGTCTGCTTGGGTTCTATGAGAATCCGCACTTCCGACAGTACGTTGTGCATCGGACCGAGCAAGTCCGTGCCGCGGAAGACGACGCCGTTGGGCGCTATCTCGTCTGCCTCGCGCTTGCGGAGCACGCCGTGTTGCGGCAGCCCAAACGCTGGGTCAACCGTGCCGAAGTTCGGCCAACACACAGGCATACCGCCACGAGGCCTCATCTCCCCACCCCGCCTGACGAATGTCTGCGGGAAGAGAATCTTGATGCCGCGGTGTTCCCATGACAGGATCGTGCCGCCGACTTCGGAGAATTCAATTACGTTGTGATCATTCACTATTGCGGGCATTGGGTGCCTCCTTATGTGCGATGTGTTCAGTGGCTGGGTGACGGACAAGTTCTGCCGCCTCTGTGCCTTATATACAACTAAATAATGCTTCTGTCAAAGCTCCTCTAGCGCTTCGCGATTGTAAATTCAAATCTGTATTCGCTCTCTTGTATCGCCACTCCTGCCTTCGGCTGTGGAAGTACCGCTATGAGTGTAACCACCTCGGTCTCGGTCGTCACTGGCTGACCGAGTGTGAATCCCTGATCGGCCTCACCGAGACCGCTTATAAGCCGTGCGCGTACTCTGACCGTCCCCGCTTGTATGCACTGCACGTCTACTGGGCAGCGGCTGTCTGCAAGCACTGCAAGCGGTGTGAGGCGTACGCCGAGCCCTCTCACCTCCTGCCCTATCCGCGCCTCCAGCGTGAGCGGGCCTGTCTCCTGTACACCGTCGGTCGGTGCTTGCGCCATGCGCGCACCCGTCATCCAGAGCGCGAGTATGGCGGCCACCGCCACTACCCCAAGCACGATTGTAAAATCTCTCTTCATGCCTCAATCATATCAGAGTCCCCCACTTGGGGGTGGTAATTTGAATTTGACTGACTTTACTTCTCCTAAACTAAAGAGCGGGTCCTAGTCCTAGAACCCGCTCTTTAGTCTTTGATGAAACCTGAGACCTATCTTTTTAGTGTCACAATACTCCACGATCCGTTAGTCTTGTGCGCCTCGACGAACTTACCGCTGCGACTACCGTGTGCTATAGAACGATTCGCCTCAGAAAGCGCCTTGTCACTACTAGATGTGATAATAATGTGTGCGCCGGACGGAATAGTATTGAGTACGCGTGGATGCCTCGACACATACGTGTCGAAATCTATAGAAAGCTGGATGTTCTTCTGTATCGTTGTTTTAGTCATATTCATCTTCGTATTCTTGCCTGCAGATAGTTCTGTTTGATCTTCTCGAATTCAGAAACTGTATACCTTTTCGCTTCCGTGAACGCCTCTTCGTTGTTGTCGCCTAATTCTACCCGAAGTTGCTTCCTGAGTAAATAATACCTGTGCATATGCGGTCGCCCATGACAATTATCAATCCTGAAGACTTGACGCCATCGCCCATCAACTCGAGCACTGTAGTTTACAGAAAAACGTGAAATCTTCCCTCTCCCTTCATCAAAAGATACATGCACCCTGTCTTCATCCGTCAGATACTGCGTGTATTCTTTGTGTGCCATGGCAAATCGCAGAAGGTGCCCTTCTGTACGGATGGTCCTACCTTCCTCGGCGGGCGGCGAAATATTTCCAAATGATGAGGACGAGACTCAGAGCGGCGAAGACTTCTCCGGCAAGTCGAGCGGCATCATCTCGGTAGAATGGGAAGAAGTTTATACCGATGCCCGTCCAATTCACTGGTGTCGTCGCGATGAAAATAAAAGCGAGTGGTATCGCCCACGCAGCGAGCTTGAGCCAAGAATTAAAGAGGTGTCGCGGGATGAGAGCCAGAACGATGGCGAACGGCAAGAAATAAAGGGAGAAGAGAAAAAGAGGGTATGTGAAATGTTGATACGACTGGTGAATCCATGAGCTATAGCAAGAAGAAATAGAATCTATACACCAAGTACTAAAGTACCGAAAACTAACTGCCACCAGAACTAGAGCCGCCGGAATGAGTTGAGTGGTTTTTGTTTTCATTTTTATATAGAGAAGATTATTTTCAAACCTCTCCAGATTCTATGCAAACCATTATAGACTGCTTCGCCAAGCCTTTTCACCATCGGCTGTTGAGAAGCCTCGTACGCCGATGCTGTCTGCGGGACGCCCTTATTTGTTTCTCCCCTCACGACACCCGCTACCACTAGCTTATTGACCGCACGAATGTCACCTACCACGGCGACATTAGTTACCTTTTCAACCAGAACTGTCTGTGTGGATTCCGTGACTTCAGGTGGACTCGTGGTAGCCGTTGGCATAATCGGGACAATGACTTCGGCAGTCACTGGAACAATCGCCGGAATTGAGATGCTTCCTCCTGCCCCCGCTTGAGATGCAGCAGCGATGGGCGTCTGCGGTGGTTCGTAGCTCACTGTCTCTCCGACTCTCGGTGTAATGGTGATCACGTTTCCGCCATCGCCACCCTCGTCAACCGTGAGCGCCGATGCCGTATCTACACCACCGGTTATGGAAAGGGTTGCAAGAGTGTTCGCAGTAGTCGGAACGTTCGCGATAGTACTAAGAGCAGTCACAGTGCTGCCCGAAGACTCCTGCATCTCAAGTGAGAAGGTCCCGTTCGCCTGCCCGTGCATAGTAAGCTGGTATGTGTTCCCTTGCGGTACGGTGATGTACTTCACCTCACCGAACTCGCCATACGTGGAGTCGGGGATACCTTGACTCACCGAACCGTCCTCTGCGAGGCCGGTGACGTTTCCAGAAGCATTCTGAAGCTCTAGTGTAAGTGGCGAGTGGAGGAAGAAGGTGAGTTTATTTTTAGTAGTTAACGGCGCTAACTGAGTCTCAGAAATGTAAGAAGGAAGTGTACTCGTGCTGTTTTTAAGAATATTTTTTATAAAATCTTGCAGAGATGGGATTTCAAACAAATCAGCGTGCTTACGTCTAATAGATGTATTCAGAAAATAAGAATCCAGATCCAGCCAATACCTCTTCACGTTCGTACTAGATGCCATCATGAGGGCACTTGGAACAGGGACAGTCCCGTCACCATCCTCAATAAAGATCGGCCGGTACGCGCGATACGGGTCAAAAGCGGTCACTGCCGAAGTCGGATGTGCGGTGTAGAAATCCACACCACCGACCGTGTCTACTCCCCACCCCGCTATCTGAGTGACTTCTATACCCGCAGGCGGCGTCCACGCGTCAAGTGCAGCATGCGTGCTGTTCGCGTAATCAATGAGTGTCTGATTCAGAATCTCAGCCGATTTCAAATCACTCGTGCTAGGCTTCACACGCCCTCCATCTCTGGCGAGTAAGAAATCGTCTAGTTCCGTCAGATTCCCGATGACAGGCCCGTAGGCAGAGATCTCTTTGGTGTACCCGTCGCCCGCGAAGCGGGCGACGGGATGAGCAGAGTCATCCATAACGCTGTCAAAATAATCCTGCGATGGGAGCAGGTGGTACGCCATCGGCGAGTTCTGTGTGAGCGAACGTGCTGCGGCATTTGAGACTATCGGCACCAAGCCTTTCAGGGCGTAGATACCAGCGTTATAACCGACAAGCATCGCACCAACGTCTGCTGGCGCGCCACTCTGCGGCACACCCACCATAATCACTCTGTCCACCAGCGACTTGGCGGTGTCGCCGCCAAGTCGCTCCAGAAGCGCTTTCACAACGAGGCCGCCATTGCTATGCGCGACGATAGTCACCTTCCCTGTCTTAGAACGAGCTGCGAGAGAACGGAGCGTCTGCTCTATATATGGTGTACTCGTCGCCTCCTCGTAAAAGATATTTGCGCCGTGCTGCGCGCCCTTACTTAGCAAGTCATCCAGAGAAAGTCGCCAGTCGTACGCAACCGGCCTCCAATCATTTATGGTTCCATCGGACTTCAGTCCGTCCATCTCGTTTATAAGTGAGGCGTATATGTTGCCGCCATTCACTGCGTCAATGATGTCGCCCTCCTTCGTGTAGATGTCCGAACAGACACCTGCCCCAGATTGATTGAGAAACAGATCCTCTACTTTTCTGTCTCCCGCACCACGCAGCGCGCTCCACGTAGACTCAAACGGTTCCCAGAGTTTTTCCTCGGCAGTCTTACCGCACCCCGTCCCTTCGTAGAGCCGACTGCCTTCGATCCCTGGCAGGAAGAGGACGTTGGAGACGCATGTTCCAGCAGCCACACAAGGATCGGGTGGAAGCGGTCTAGGAATAGGCACGGTCAAGCTGCCGCTGCCGAAATTCCCCGCTTCGTCATATACGAGCGGTTCCACACTCAGGTTTGTAGATCGAGAGAGCCATTCTGTATCGCCGAAAGTGAGGAGTCTGATCGGTACGTTTGCAAATGATCCATCAGTTGATGCTGCGAGAGCGTCGTTAAGACCCGCCGCATCATACGCTATCGATGCTCCGCCTACATTAGGACTTACCACTGGATTACCCGTAGCGTCAGAAAGACGCACGGTAACTTGAGACGCCTTCGCCCTACTTCCCGTCCCGCTCACCGAGCCGGAGAAGTATACGTAGTCGCCCTCTTGCGGTGAAGTAGTAGAGAACGTGACGCGCGAGATTGAAACCGTCGGTAATACATTATCCACAGTGACGCTCGTGGTCGCAGTCGTTGTACTCCCTACGCTATCGGTTGCAGTGATTGAAATGACATGAGTGCCGTTTGCCGTATTCGCATTGACCACGAGCGGACCGAAATCGTAGTAATAGGCCGGATAATATTGTGCTCCGTATCCAACCCATTGACCGCTTGTCGTCGCTGAACTTGATAAGCCGAAATCCGAGAGATCAGCCGAGACAGACGGCACGCCATTCGCGTTATGGACATATACCTGAAGCATTGGTGTGTCGCCCGCCCGAACTGCCGTCTGTAGCGTGCCGTATGAAGCACCGTAAATTGGTTGCACGCCAATGAGGCGTGCATAATAAACAAATGGTTCAGGAACGTCAGCATGCCCAGCGAGTGGCACACTCCACACGAGAGTGCAGATGAAGATGGATAACGCGACGAATCGCACGCGCATTACTTCTAAAATAACACTGAGGTGTGCAGAGAAGGTATACTATGCACTATGACGACCGATGATTTGAAAAAGGCACTTGCGGGAGTGATGAAAGGCGAGGTCTCAAGCGACAAAGTCGCGCGACGCGCAGCGTCGCGCGACACTTCCCTCTTCTCTCGCATGCCGGAACTCATCGTGTACCCGCAAGATGCCGCAGACGTGAGCGCACTCGTGCAAGAAGTGAACCGCGCCCGCTTGGCGGGCGCGGAGGTGTCGCTTACAGCACGCTCGGCGGGGACCGATATGTCCGGTGGGCCGCTCACCACAAGCATCGTGGTCTCCTTCACCAAGCACATGAACCGTATGCTGGAAGTCCACTTGGAGGCCTTGCCTCCAAGTGG
>JBAYHQ010000005.1:0-29515 GCA_041666065.1 Minisyncoccota bacterium
CGCCGCGCAGGGCGTCGCGCCGGACCGGATGGGGTCGTGGCGGGGCGCTCGCGCGCAGGTACTGGCGCAGGTGCTGGTGCTGGTGCTGGTTGCATAACGATGTTGATTAGTTACTTCGGGTAAATTGTTAATAACCAAGGTTTCTCCCTACGCTTGCTTCGGAAGAATGTCTGACTACACACATTCTTCACTTAGCTCGCTTGGTAATAAATTCAAACTGAAACCCGTACGAAAATGTTTACTGATTCTTCCGTGCGAAGAACGGCCACACGGAATCGGTCCGGCGATACCACGAAGCGACGGTTGCGAACCGGTCTGCCGGCGTGATGATCTGGGGCAGTGCGACACCGTGGAGGTCTTCCGGCACGGCGTAGATGAAGTTCGGCGCATAGATGAATGCCGCAGGGTAGTCGGCGGCGACGATGTTCTCAATCTTCTGCAGATCCGCGATGCGCGACTCAGTGTCGGCGGTGCTCCGTGCGTGTTCAAGGAGAGCGTCCACGTTCTTGTTGGCATAGAGCGCGATATTGAGCCCTGGGTCATTTCGCTCCTGCGAATCCCAGAAGGCGTAGAGGTCTTGGTCGCGTCCTATGACCATGCCGTAGAGGAGTGCGCTGTACTTGCGAGGGCGGATGACATTCTGCGAGAGGTCTCCCGGCTCATAGAGCTCTATATCAACGGGTATGCCGAGGCTTTCCCAGTCTGTCTTCACCGCGCTTGCCACATTCTTGAGCTCAGGGACGTTTGATGTGCGGATAGTGATCGCCTCAAGGGATTGTTTCGCTTTCACGTTCTTCCAGACGCGCGCATCGGCGTCGTACGACCACCCTGCAGACTCCAAGATGGAAGCCGCTGCGGCTGTCGTGTCTTCGGACTTCGGTATAGGGACCTGCTTGACGCCCTCTCCAGGAGGTACTGGTCCTAAGAGGGGAGTCGCATACCCGCCGAGCGCAGACGAGATAACCGCGTCTCGGTCTATCGCGAGTGACAGTGCCTTACGGACTTCAAGACGCGAGTAGACCTGCTTATCGCTTGGGTTGAAGAAGATGCCGAAGACGCGAGCATAGGGTGCGGCAAGCGTCGTGTCGGAAGAAAGGCCGTAGGCGCTCTCAATCGCACCACTCTTCTTCGCACGCGCGAGGTCCTCGGCGTTTGAGTAGAAGTTGAATTGCAGTCCGTCAAGGTACGGTCGTCCGAGGACGAAATACGGGTTCTTCACGAGCGACACACTCCGTATGAGTCCTGAAGCATCGCGCGACACGCTCGCGACTTTGAACGGGCCGTTGCCGACGGGGCTCGTCTGCAAGGCAGAGAAGGGAAACTCGGCATCACCGACGTTCTGCCACAGGCGCGAGGGCAATATGCCGAGCGTCGTGAGGCCGAGGAACGGGGCATACGGCTTCGTGAGTGTGAAGCGCACGGTCTGTGCGTCTACTGCGACCACCTGTACGCCCGACCAGTTCGCGTATTCGGGGCTCTTTAGTGCGGGGTCCTGCGCCTTCTTCACCGTGAACACGACGTCTGTCGCGGTGACCGGTGTACCGTCGGTGAACTTAGCACCCTCCCGCAGGGTAAAGGTGTACGTCTTGCCGTCGGGGCTCATCGTATAACTCTCGGCCAGCACCGGCTCAAGCGCCCCTGTCCCGCTGAGCCCCATGAGCCCCGCATACGTGAGCGTAGCAAGGTCGCGATCGGCGTCGCTGATAGCAAGGAGCGGATTTATGAATTGAGGATTCCCGACCTCTCCCTCAACGATCGTCCCGCCGTAGGCGGGGACTTCAATAAGGAGCGACTGCTCAAGCGCATACAGGCTTACGAGTGAGGCGACACCGACGAAGGCGAGAAGCACGTAGGCTATGACGCGATCGCCCGACGAAAGCGCGCTCACGTACGCGGGTATGCGTTCAAGGAGGGGGATGCGTCGTACTTGCACGAGCTTTCTCCGCCACTCTTCGCGAACGTCGTTGTTCATGACCCCACCAGAAGGAAGTTCGTTATCGCTGCGAGTACGAGGAGAATTGCAATGAAAATCGTCGCATTGAATAGGAATTTTTCGGCGCCACGGCGCTTGTAAAATGTAGATGCGAAATTATCGCCTCCGAAAGCCCCTCCGAGAGTCGCACCGCGCCTCTGCAGGACGATGCCGACTATGAGGAGTATTGAGAGGGCGATTTCCGCGTACGGTAGTGCCGATACGAGTGCCTCCATCTGTACCCCTAAAGGTAGCACGGATAGGGAATGGGGTGCAAGCGGGTATAAAAGAGCATCGCCTGCACGGGGCAGGCGATGTTAAGACGGACTGAGGCTATCAGCCTCCGGGCATCGGGCGGCCCTTGCCGTTATGACTGGGGCGCCTTGCCTCAAGGTCGCCCTGGAGGCTTGAGGTGTAGGCTTGGTTTGAGCTGTAGTCGTTCACCGGACCGTCCATGCTTCCGCTCAAAGATTGGGTGGACGGGTCCATGAACAGTCGGGATGAGGCCTGCACGTTCACCGAGGTCAATGGCAGCGGCAACCAGATGTCCACGCGCGCATCCCCGTTGTTCGGGTTGTAGCGCATTTCAGCATTGGACCCTGGGAAGCCGATGATGGGTCCACGACAGAACACGGAGCCGTCAGAGTTCACTTGGTAGGAACTCAGGATGGCCGTGACCGAGAAGTCGTTGACGAATATCTTCAGTTTCTTCGCCACGACCAAATGTGCCGAAGAAATGGTGATATTCCAGTCACCGTAGCAACTGAAGGGTGGTACCGGCGGCGCCGACGGCAGGTAGATGCACAGATCGCTCTTGCCGTAGTTGTAAGCCGCGGGATCCGAGCAGACGTTTGTGGTTTGAGCCTGCGCGACGCCGGCGAGCATGGACAGGGTGACGAGTACTGCGAAAAGCATGTTTCTCACTTGCATGGCTTTCTCCTGGTGGTTGTTTGTATTGCGATTGGTACAAGGCGAACGGGGTGTTCGCCAAGTAAGGACAGTTTCTCCCTGCGTACTATCATACAGCATAACACTAAGGTTTGTCAATACTCTCTCAATAGAGAAGGGCCGCCTGTAAGGGCGGCCCTCCGAGGGTGGCACCGCCGGCTAGCGGTGATTGACGAGGCGCAGGCGCGGCTCCCGCGACGCGAGCCACTTCAGCGTAATGACGAACAGAATCACCGTCTGAAGTGCCGTGAGCAGCACCAAGAGGAAGATGTCTTCGCCGTTCGCGAACCACGGCATCTCCTGAACCACCTTGCCATGCGAGCTCCGCACTTCTGCGAGGAACTGTTGCTGATCAGCGACGGTCACAGCATGGTCAGCCCAGCTCTGTAGCCGATCAAGCTGGCGGAACTTGCTCGTGTCGCGTTCGCCGGTCGCGAGGTACGCGCTCTGCATTTCGGCGAGCCCCTTGATGATAGCGATGCGGTCGTAGGGCCAGCTCGTTTCAACGGTCGTGACGAAGGTTGCCGCTGCCGCCACGTTTTTGTGGTAGAGCCGCCCCTTTTCCGAAATCTGGTGGCACCACGTGAGTGTTGCCGCCCAAATTGCGATGAAGAGCAGCAGCACGACGCCGGCACCCTTGAGACTTTCCAGATAACAGCCGAGTTGGTAGTGATTCAGTTTCTTCATGATGCCTTCCTCCATGCAATAAAGGGTGAGAACTGCGGGGACAGACAGACATACCACAACTTGTCTGGGGTTATTATGCTTGGATAAGTCAGCGTGTCAAATTCCTATTGCGTGCACAGAAGGGTTTCTCTATACTCCCTGCATTGGTGCGTAAGGGCGATTATTCATTTATATAGAGAACGCTATGGCACAGAAGACAAAACAGTTTTCGCTTTCGCCGCTTGGCGACAGAATCGTCGTTCAGCCGGCAGGGCGAGGTGGCGAGAAGAAGCTCGCTTCAGGCATCATCATCCCTGAGACAGTGGACAAGGAGAAGCCGGCCGAGGGCACGGTGGTAGCGGTCGGCGCGGGTAAGTACGAGGACGGCAAGCGTATCCCGATGCAGGTCAAGGTTGGTGACACGGTCATATTCAGCAAGTACGGCTACGACGAGGTGAAGATAGCGGGGCAGGAGTATTACATCCTCTCTGAGTCGCAGGTGCTCGGTGTTGTGAATTAATTTCTAACTTTTTATCACTATGGCAAAGCAAATTCTTTTCTCTGAAGATGCACGGAAGGCGATAGCGAAGGGTATCGCGCAGGCTGCTCGCGCAGTGAAGATAACGCTCGGCCCGAAGGGTCGCAACGTCGTCATTGAGAAGTCGTACGGCGGTCCACGCATCACGAACGACGGCGTATCTATCGCAAAGGAGATTTCCTTCAAGGATAAGTTTGAGAATATGGGTGCGGAGATAGTGAAGGAGGTCGCAAGCAAGACCAACGACACCGCCGGTGACGGTACGACAACCTCGGTCGTTCTCCTAGAAGCACTTGTGGAAGAGGGTCTGCAGCATGTGATGAAGGGCGCCAATGCGATGGGTATCAGAAGCGGCATGGAGAAGGCGAAAGTCGCTGCGCTTGCAGAACTCAAGAAGATGGCGAAGCCGGTTTCCGGCAAAGCGGAGGTGAAGCAGGTGGCGACTATCTCAGCGGAGTCTGAGGAGCTCGGTACCATCATCGCGGAAGCGGTGGAGAAGGTGGGTGCCTCCGGCGTCGTAACGGTAGAAGAGTCGCAGGGTATGGAACTCTCCTACGACATCGTTGAAGGTCTCCAAATAGACAAGGGCTACGTCTCGGCCTACATGGTGACCAATCCTGAGCGTATGGAAGCGGAGATGAAAGATGCGCCGATCCTCATCACCGATAAGAAGATAGGCAGTGTGCAGGAGATACTGCCGCTTCTGGAGAAGGTCGCGCAGTCTGGCCGCAAGGACCTCGTCATCATCGCCGACGACATAGAGGGCGATGCTCTCTCCACCTTCATCGTGAACAAGTTGCGCGGCACATTCAACGTGCTCGCTATTAAGGCGCCAGGGTACGGCGATAGGAAGAAAGACATGCTTGCAGACATCGCGACCGTGGTAGGTGGGCAGGTTATTTCCAACGAAGTCGGCATGACGTTTGAGAACGCGACTTTGGCGATGCTCGGCAAGGCGTCGCGCGTCGTCGCGACGAAAGACGCTACAACCATCGTCGGTGGCAAGGGCAAGAAGTCGGACATTGCGTCGCGCGTCGCACAGCTTACCGCGCAGGCAGGAAACACCGATTCCAAGTTTGATAAGGAGAAGCTTGAGGAGCGTATCGCCAAGCTCTCCGGTGGTGTTGCGGTTATCTCAGTAGGTGCCGCGACCGAGACCGAGATGAAGTACCTGAAAGACAAGATAGACGACGCAGTGAAGGCGACGAAGGCCTCTATTGAAGAGGGTATTGTCTCCGGTGGTGGCACCGCACTCGCGAAGATAGCGAAGAAGCTTGCCGCGCAGACTCTGAAGATGACTGCGGACGAGAAATCCGGCTTTGACATCGTCGTACGCGCGCTTGAGATGCCGCTTGCGCAGATTGCACTCAATGCGGGCAAGGATGACGCTTCGGTCATTGTCGCGAAGGTGCAGGGCGGGAAGGTGAACGCCGGCTACAACGCACTCACTGACGAACTCGTGGACGATATGCTCGCCGCAGGTATCGTAGACCCAGCCAAGATGCCGCGTATGGCACTTGAGAACGCTGTCTCGGCGGCGGCCATCCTCCTCACGACCGAGGCGGCTATCGCGGAGATCCCTGAGCCGAAAGCGCCGCCAGTAGGCGGTGATATGGGCGGCATGGGCTACTAGCAAGCCAGCTTTGCGGCTT
The DNA here is from genome assembly GCA_041666065.1 of Minisyncoccota bacterium. GTDB lineage: Bacteria > Patescibacteriota > Minisyncoccia > Phycocordibacterales > Phycocordibacteraceae > C7867-001. The sequence goes on from JBAYHQ010000005.1 coordinate 5,777, forward strand.
ACTAAGCAGAGCAAAAGAAATCGCGACGCCAAGTGCGTCGCGATTTCTTTTATTCAGGCTGTTCGTTGTAGGAAACGACCTCCCATCCACGGGTCGGTGAGAAGATCTTCCACGGGTGGAACTCGCAGACCGTGATACTCGCATTGTTTGAATAGTTGAAGAACGAGAGCTTCACGAAATCCTTGGCGTGCAAGCGTTCGCGGTAGAGCAAATACGCAACGAGCATCTTGAGGAAGACATGGTGGGTCACGACGACCGTCTCGCGTACGCCTTGGCGTGCAAGCAGGTTGAGGCACTTCCGCGCACGCCGTTTCAGATCGGCGAAGTTCTCTTCGTCGGAATAGCGATAGTCGTCGTCGTGATACGCGAGGTCCATCTGGTCTACGATACGCACCACCTCTGGGTCGTCGGTGTGCTTACCGATGATCTCGCTCGGATTGCGTCGCTCAATAAGAAGGTCGGAGTACACGATTGGCACTCTGAGGTATTCGTCTAAGATCTTCGCGGTCTCCACGGCACGCGGGTACGAGCTCGCGATAATACGACCGACAGGGAAGCGTTGCAAATAGTGCCCAGTCTGCTTCGCTTGTTCGCGGCCGCGTGGAGACAGAGAGCCTTCAGTCCCTTGGCGTATGTGCTCAGCGTTCAGGACAGTTTCGCCGTGGCGTATGAAATAGAAACGTCGCGTGCGCATGAAATAGAGCACGAGCAGCACGGCGACGGGCACGAGAAGTGGTGCGGCGGCAGAGGCTATGACGGAAAGTGGGGGCATGTGCATACAGTATAGCGCTCGTGCTCCACACCTCGGTGTCGCTTGACGGGAGACGGCACTTATGTAAGTATCTTATGCATATGCTATCGCGCACGAAAGAACTACAGGATATTTTTGAGGGATTTCATACATTCAAGCGCGGTATAGAATCAGCTATGCTCTGTAGCGATAGCGATTTCCACGTCACTCGCTCGCAGTGGCTTGTACTTGACCTCCTCAAGCGAGAGGGAGGAGTATCAATTAAGAACATGAGTACTACGCTCGGTATCTCAAGCAGTGCCACGACGCAGCTTGTAAACGAGCTCGTAAAGAACGGTTTCGTGCTCAAACGTTCGCTCAAAGAGGACGGGCGTGTGACGATTGTCGTTTTGTCGCCGAAGACGGAAAAAGCCTTGCAGAAGTTGCGTACGCACGTGCTTCGTAATATGGCGAAAGTTTTTTCTGTCTTGACCGACACGGAATTCGCGACATTTCACAAGTTGCACACGAAGCTCGTCCGCACGTTTATACACAAACATAATCACTAGACTATGTCATTCTTTCGTACTACATTTTCGGGCATGCTTTCATTTATACGGAGTCTTCCGCGCGGGTACTCAATCGGTGGCGGAGCCGCGCTTATCGTGGTCGCGCTTATCGGGGGGCACCTGCTCTCAAAGGCCGCTCGCACGCCGGAGGCCCTTCCTGCGGTGGCGCAGGTCCACACCGCATCGGTCGGCGATCTCTCCTCGGCTATTGGCCCGTTGCCCGTCACGGGCAAGGTGACCTCGCTCTCGCAAGCGGCCGTGCTTGCGCAGACATCGGGCGAAATTGTTGTGTTGAACCGAGCCATCGGTGATTACGTAAGTGCGGGGGCAGTGATTGCTTCATTTGAAAACAGCGGACAGCGAGCCTCTGTGCTTCAGGCGCAGGGAGCGCTGGACGCGGCACAGGCAGCACTTGCGCGATCAGTCGGCAGTACAGCTCAGAATTCACAGGCCGCATCGCTCACCTCGCTCCAAAGCGCTTACGCGGCGCTTGACGATGCCGTTCACGTACGTGCCGATCAGCTATTTACGAATGCCAAGACCTCGTCGCCGGAACTCGTGATTACCGTGCCCGACAGCGCGCTGGTAGCGACGCTCAAGAGCGAACGGGCCGCGCTTGAGTCGGTGATTGCCGATGCTCGGCTGCTCGCCTCTACCGCGTCACCTGCGAGTGTCACGGCGAACAGTGCCGCGATGACGGCTCACCTGCAAGAAACCCGCGGATTTCTTGATAATCTGATACAGGCGGTCAACGAGACATCGCAGAGCCAGAGCTCTTCTGTTGCGGCACTCGCTGCATATCAGACATCGCTCGCTGCCGCGCGTTCTGAGGTTGTCGCTGCTCTGTCCTCGGTAACTGGCGCAAAGGCCGGTTACGACGGCAACGATCTCGCTGCGGCGCAGGCAAGCGTGAAGCAGGCACAGGGCGTCTTAGCAGCAGCACAATCGGGTCTTGAGAAAACTATCGTTCGGAGCCCTATTTCTGGGACAATTGTGAGTTTGCCGATTACACAGGGCGGCTATGTCCCTGCGTTTACGCAGGTGGCAATCGTGTCTAACCCAAATGCGCTGTATATAGATACCCACGTGACGCCGGATGATGCAAAAACGCTCGCGGTGGGGAACGTGGCGCACATAGATGGCGGGCTTCAGGGAGTTCTCACCTTTGTCGCTCCCGCGATTGATCCGATGACCGGAAAGATTGAAGTGAAGATAGGAATAGAAGGGGACCATAAGACGCTCATTGATGGGTCAATCGTGAACCTCTCTCTGGAGCGGGCGAACGTCGCCATACACGCACCAGCTACGGACCTCAGTATCCCCATCCTTGCCGTTAAGATGACCCCGAATGGTCCCGTTGTGTTCTCGGTGAATGCATCAAATGCGCTCGTTGCGGAGCCGGTCACGCTCGGCTCTATCCTCGGTGATCGTGTCGTGATCGTGCGCGGCATCACGATTGATCGGGTCATTGTCACCGACGCACGCGGACTCTCCGAGGGCCAGATAGTCGCCATAAAATAGCTTTTCATGCTGTGGCTCTGGAATTTCTTTCTTGATAAACGGCAGTTCAGCTATGTACTCATAGCGACGCTCGTGATTGCAGGGAGTTATGCGCTCTTTGAGATACCGAAAGAGAATGCGCCGGCGATTGTTATCCCGAACGGCGTCGTGGTGACGACGCTTCCGGGCGCATCAGCAAAGGATATGGAACTGTTGGTGACGAAGAAGATTGAGGATCAAGTCTCTGGTCTAAGCAACGTAGACACGATGACCTCGTCGTCGCGCGATGGGGTCTCGCAAGTCGTCGTGCAGTTTGCAGCGAACGCCGATCTGAATCAATCTATTCAGGATCTGCGCGATGCCGCCGCAAAGGCCGTACCGAATCTCCCTACGGACGCATCAACTCCCACCGTCTCAAAGATATCAATCAGCGATCGGCCGATCATCGTCATCTCGCTCGCGAGCTCGCTGCCGCCGACAGAGTTCTCTGCTCTTGCGAAAGCGGTTTCCGACGAAATCAAGAGCGTTTCGGGTGTCTCTACGGTTGAAATAGCCGGTATCCCGCCGCGTGAGGTTGATGTGATCGTGAAGAAGGAGATGCTTGCACAATACGGTCTCAACATCACCGATGTCACACGAGCGCTCCGAAATGCGAACGCAGCGCTTCCAGCGGGGAAGATATCTATGCAGGGGGTGAACTACGATGTTAATTTCAAGGGCGGCATCACCGACTCAAGCGAGATTGCCGATATCGCCGTGGGCACGAAGGGTGGCGCACCGATTTATCTGCGCGATGTCGCGTTGGTGTCTGATAGTCTTGCGCCGGCGTCAACCTATTCGCGTCTCTCTCTAGGAGGGAAACCAAGTGGTCAGGCGGTCGCTCTCACTGTCTCTAAGCAAGCAGGGGCAAGCATTCAGGAAGTAGCGAATGCGGTGCGGGAAAAAGTCGCGCAGCTACAGAAGACGTCGCTGGCTGATACTGCCGTGTATATCTCGCCTTCAACCGATCAGGGTGTGCAGGTAGGGAAGCAGCTTCGCGAACTCGCACAGACGGGGCTGGAGACGGTGCTGCTCGTCGTGCTCGTGCTCCTCCTTACGATCGGCTGGAGAGAATCGTTCGTCGCGGCTCTTTCAATACCTCTTTCTTTTCTTATCGCATTCATCGGGCTCTATGCCACGGGCAATACGCTGAACTTCATTTCGCTCTTCGCGCTTATTCTCGCAGTGGGTATCCTCGTTGACACGGGTATCGTGGTGACTGAGGCTATACATGCGCGCATAAAGATACACAATGACCCGCTCGTAGCAGCACGCGTTGCTCTTCGGGACTATGCGTGGCCGCTCATCGCCGGTACGATGGCGACCGTTGCGGTCTTCATCCCACTCTTCTTTATCTCTGGCATTGTCGGGAAATATATCGCCGGCATCCCATACACGCTGATCTTCGTACTCCTCGCCTCAATCGTCGTGGCACTCGGTTTCGTGCCGCTCATTGCGATTCTCCTCACGGGCGAAAAGAAAGAGAATCGTTTTGAAGTGTTGCAAGAGGAATATACGATGCGTGTGACGCTGTGGTATCGGCGTTTCCTGCGCCGCCTGCTAGAAAATGCCCGCGCACAGAAACTATTTTTGCGGGGCCTCGGCATCGCTTTTATCGTGGTGCTCGCACTCCCCGTCGCGGGTGTTATCCCTGCCGTGTTCCTCCCGCAAGACGACGTTGATTTCATCTATATCAATATAGAGAAACAGCAGGGGACGACCCTTGCACAGACCGATCTCGCAGCGCGCGAGGTTGAGGAAGTGCTGTACGCGTATCCAGGCATTGAGTCCTTCCAGACGACGGTGGGACAGAGTTCCAACCTTCTCGGAAACGGCTCTTCAGGTGGTTCGTATGCAAATATTACTGTGAATCTTCCGCTCGGACACGCGAAATCAAGCACACAGGTCTTGCAGGAACTCCAAGAGAGACTCGCTGTGGTACAGGACGCCACCGTGCAGGTGCTTCAGCCAAGTAACGGTCCGCCAGGCGGCGCACCGATACAGGTGCAGTTCCGCGGAGCGAACGGCGACGATCTCATGCGTGCCGCTGACGCGGGCGCCCAACTCCTCGCGACCATCCCGCACGTGACGAACATCACCTCAAGTACGAAAAATAACGGAATTGAATTCAATCTCACGATTGATCGCGCAAAGGCCGCCGCAGTGTTACTTGATACGGCAACCATCGCACAGACGTTGCGCACGGCGGTGCAGGGAGTGAAAGCGACCAGCATCACGACCTCTGGCGACACTATTGATATAGTCGTGAAGCTGAATCTCAACAGTGCGTATACCGATCCGAGCAATACGAATGAGGCGACGCTGGACAGCATCAAGAACATCTCAATTCAATCTCCGAGCGGTCCCGTACTCCTTGGCTCGCTCCTCTCCGAGAATCTAGGGCAGAGCAGCGCAAGTATCTCGCATAAGAATAAACTCCGTATTGAAACCGTCTCGGCCTATCCGGGGAGCGAGACAACGACGAGCGCTGTCATAGCGGCTTTCCAGAAGCGTATTGCTGAGCTCCATCTCGCTTCCGGAGTGATCGTCTCGTATGGCGGCGAGAGCGAAGACATTTCAAAATCCTTCAAGGAGATGTTTATCGCACTCATTGCCGGACTGGTGCTTATGTTCATGATCCTCATCGTGAGTTTCAATTCGTTCCGTTATACGGGCTATCTGCTCGTCATTGTCCCGCTCTCGCTTATCGGTGTGCTCGGTGGTCTCGCGCTTACCGGCCAGCCGCTCTCGTTCTCGTCGGTACTCGGCATCATCGCGCTCGCGGGCGTCATTATCAACCACGCCATCATCCTGATGGATTCTATGATCCATCACCTTGCGGCTTCGTCGGGGAAGCCGATCATTGACGTCGTCATTGAGGCTGCGGCGACTCGTTTGCGTCCGATTGTGCTTACAACTATCACGACGGTTGTCGGTATGATCCCGCTCTCTATGGTGAATGCGATGTGGGGCCCACTTGCGTTTGCCATCATGTTCGGTCTCACGTTCGCTATCGTGCTTACGCTCGCACTTGTGCCGATGCTTTTCTACCGAGCGGTGCAGCGCGATCGTCGCGCGTAGGAATCCTCGTTGGGGATAGCGTGGTTGCAGGATACCCCTAGGGGGTATATAGTGTGAGACATGCAAACGACGAATGATATCCAGAAGAAGAAGCTGGTGCGACGACTCAAGATCATAGAAGGGCAGGTGCGGGGACTGCAGGAGATGGTGGCACAGAACACCTATTGCATAGACGTGATCACGCAGACCTCGGCGGTGAAGCAAGCGCTCTCCGGTGTAGAGGACGCGCTTATGGAAAGTCACCTGCAGGGGTGCGTACATCGCCAGATGACCTCTGGTCAGGCAGGTAAGGCGGTGCACGAGGTTTTGAAGGTGTACAAGCTTAAGCGAAAATAATATGGCGACGCACACGTACCCCGTACGAGGCATGCACTGCGCTTCCTGCGCGAGCATCATCGAGAAGGCGCTTAAGAAAGTGGACGGCGTGCACGCGGTCGAGGTAAATGTCGGTACGGAAGCCGCGAAGATCTCCTACGACGAGACGAAAACGAATCCAGAGCATCTCTCGAGAAAGATAGGGCCGCTCGGTTACTCGCTCGCTCTGCCCTCGGCAGAAGCGATGGGTATGTCAGCGGAGGAGCATGCTGGACACACGGGTCTCAATCAATCCAAGAGCGAGAAGCTCGCGGAAATAGCTTCGATGCGCGCGAAGCTCTTTTCAGCGATTCCGCTTGCGATGGTGAGCGCATTTGTGATGGCGTGGGATATCTCCGCGCAATTTGGTCTCGTGCCGGATATGCCCGCGTCTCTGCGGGGATTCTTCGCCATTGCATTCCCCGTGATGGCAACGTACATCATTTTTATCATCGGCCGGCCGTACCTCACCGGTCTCTATCGGTTTATCCGGCATGGCGCGGCCAATATGGATACGCTCATCGGTCTTGGAACCTCTGCCGCGTATCTCTACAGTCTTTCCGTGTCGGTATTTGGCGAGGCACTCCGCCCGTTTATCGCCACTCCCGCCACGTACTACGACGTCACCATAATCGTCATCACGTTTATCACGCTCGGCAAGTATCTTGAAGCACAAGCGAAAGTGAAGACCGGTGACGCTATTGAGAAACTTCTGAACCTGCAAGCGAAGACGGCGCTCGTGCTGCGAGATGGCGTGGAGGTAGAGATCCCTGTAGCAGAGGTTGTCCATGGCGAGCTTGTTATCGTGAAGCCGGCGGGCAAGATACCTGTTGACGGTGTGCTGGTTGACGGCGCATCGTACGTTGACGAGTCGCTCGTGACTGGCGAGCCGATGCCGGTGAAGAAAGAAGTCGGTGAGGCCGTCGTCGCAGGGACACTGAACACCAGTGGCTCATTCACTTTCAGGGCGACGAAGGTCGGCTCTGAGACGATGCTTGCGCGTATTGTCGTCATGGTGCAGGAAGCGCAGGGAAGCCGCGCGCCGATACAAGCATTGGCGGATACGATATCGGGCGTGTTCGTACCGGTCGTGCTGGTGCTCGCCTTTGTCGCGCCCGGTGTGTGGCTCGTAGTTGGCACACCATATCTCGGACTCTCGCAGGCACTTGCGTATGGCCTCACCTCGTTCATAGGGATCCTCGTCATCGCGTGTCCGTGCGCGCTCGGTCTCGCGACACCGACCGCTATCATCGTGAGTGTCGGCAAGGGTGCAAGGGAAGGCATTTTGATAAAAGACGCGGCGACTCTTGAGAAGCTGCACACGGTGAACGTGGTCGTGGTGGACAAGACTGGCACTATGACACGCGGCAAGCCGGAGCTTGTCTCACTCCAGAATTTTTCAGATAAGACCGATGCTGAGCTTGTTGCGATTCTTGCGTCACTTGAGAACAAATCCGAGCACCCGATCGCTACCGCAATCGTCGCCTACGCAAAAGAGAAGGGGATACCGCATATGCCGGTAGAAGGATTCAGCGCCCTCAAGGGCAAGGGTATTTCAGGTATCGTAGGCGGCGTGCTCTACCATGTGGGGAACGCCAAACTCGCGGCAGAACTTCGCGCACCAATCGCCTCGCTTGAGAAAGATACGAAGGAGGGAAGGACGCCGGTCATACTTGCGCGAGGCGAAGAGGTGCTCGCGGTTGTCATGGTCGCCGATAGGATAAAGCCCGAAGCGATTACTGCAGTGAGAGACTTGCATGCGCTCGGTATACAGGTGGTCATGCTTACCGGAGACGATGCGAACACGGCGCGCGCCATTGCAGACAGTCTCGGTATTGACGAGGTCGTCGCCGAGGTGCTCCCTGAAGATAAACTGCACAAGATACGAGAACTGCAGGCGGCGGGGAAGGTGGTCGCGATGGCAGGCGACGGCGTGAACGACGCTCCGGCGCTCGCGCAGGCCGATGTCGGTATTGCCATGGCGACAGGGACTGATGTCGCTATAGAATCGGCGGGCATCACGCTCCTTCATGGCGATATCAGCAAGCTCGTGAAGGCTATTCGCCTGTCCAAGTTCACGATGCGCGGCATCAAGCAGAACCTTTTCTGGGCTTTCTTCTATAATATAGTCGGTATCCCGCTTGCCGGAGGCGCGTTCTATCCGGTATTCGGGTGGCTCTTGTCACCGGTATTCGCAGGGTTCGCTATGGCGCTCTCCAGCGTCTCAGTCGTTGGGAACTCGCTTCGCCTTAAAACCAAAAATATATGAATGAAAAAACGACACACCTATTCCACGTGAACGGCATGCACTGTAAGGCGTGCACGGTACTCATTGAAGAGACGCTTACCGAGCTCCCGCATGTGGAGGGCGCGGAGGTGTCGCTTGCGCGCGAGCAGGTCACGGTTACCGGAACATTTTCTGGTTCACCCGAAGAGATCGCCGAGGAACTCTCACAGCTATTACGCGAACACGGGTATACGCTCGGCACGGCAGGGGGCACTCGTACTGTCGGGTGGGGCGACTTCCTCTACGCCGTACCGCTCGCTTTCCTCCTCGTTGCAGGTTTCGTACTCCTCCAGCGAGCGGGTCTCACGAACCTCGTTACCTCCTCCGAAGTGAGTTACGGAACGGCGTTTCTGATCGGGCTTATCGCGTCGGTGTCGTCGTGTCTCGCTATCGTTGGCGGACTCGTGCTCTCGCTCTCGGCGAGCTCCGCGCGCGAGGGCGGTACGTGGCGGACACAAACGCTCTTTCATGCGGGACGTCTCGGCGGATTCTTCGTGCTCGGCGGCGTAGTCGGGCTCTTGGGCAATGCTCTCCACCTCGGACTCATGGCAAACGCGGTGCTTGGCGGCCTTGTAGCACTCGTGATGCTCGTGCTCGGATTGAACCTGCTTGACGTGTTTCATTTCACCAAGAGACTCCAGTTCACCATGCCGACACGGTTCGGCAGACGTATTGTGGAGGGAAGTACACACGACCATTACCTCGCACCGCTTCTAGTCGGCATCGGGACGTTCTTCCTGCCCTGTGGGTTTACACAGTCTATGCAACTCTACGCGCTCTCTACAGGGAGCTTCATGCAGGGCGCACTCACGATGCTGGTCTTCGCGCTAGGCACGTTCCCGATGCTCGCGCTCCTCTCCTTCGGTTCGCTCAATATCGCGCATAAACCGTGGAAGGGGATCTTCTTCAAGACCGCCGGCATCATCGTCATAGCGCTCGCGCTCTTGAACCTCGCGAACGCGCTTGCGACTGCGGGGATTATCAGCCCGCTCTTCAACTTCTAATATGTCTAAACTCACTATTATTGCCTTTGCCGTAAGCGCTGTGCTCATAGGTTGGGCGTTCTGGCTCGTTTCTCTCCGGCCGCAGGCAGGTACTACGGGAGATAGCGGAGCACCAACAGCCGTCATGGTGGAGGGCAAGCAGGTTGTGGACATACGGGCGAAAGGCGGGTATTCGCCGCGGGTGGTCACGGCAAAGGCAGGCGTAGAGACGATCCTCCGTGTGAGCACATCGGGGACATTTGATTGTTCGGCAAGTCTCGTCATACCGAAACTCTCGTATCAGAAATTCTTACAGCCATCGGGGACGGAGGACATTATTATTCCTGCGGAGCAGGCACAAGGCACCTTGCAGGGCCTCTGTGCTATGGGCATGTACGGCTTCCAGATAAAATTTGAGTGACCTCGGAGAGGGCGAGTTTTGCACAGGGGGCATTTTAGTCTGCCAAAACAGGGTCATACTATAGGGAGCGGATTATCCCCCGCAGTAATTACACTCACCAGCATGAAATCATTGCATTGGGTTTCGTTCATCCTCGTCGTTATCGGCGGTCTCAACTGGGGCCTCGTCGCGATCGGGACGTACATGGGTACGAATCTGAACGTCGTGAACCTCCTCCTCGGCTCGGTGCCAGCAGTAGAAAATATTGTCTACTTGCTGGTTGGCCTTGCAGCGCTCTCCATTATGTTCTCGCATAAAGGTGATTGCCGCGAGTGCAACCCGTCGGGGATGTAATTTAGTTTCCTGCACATAGTGCAACACAACCGCCGGCGTACACCGGCGGTTGTGTTTATCCCTTGTGTTGTAACTTAATCAAATTGAGACTCTTCTCAGTTGGAAGTTTCTATCTGCGGAGACGGTGGGATTCGAACCCACGAGGGTATTTCTACCCTGCCTCGTTAGCAGTGAGGTACTTTCGACCACTCAGCCACGTCTCCGTTAGGGTCAGAGTACCAAATTTAGTGCGCGAGGGCGAGCAGGACGATATGTGTCGCGCCCGCGGAGCGTAGGGCGTCGGAAGCCGCTTGGAGCGTCGCGCCGGTGGTGACGACGTCGTCCAGCACTATATACGTATGCGCAGGGTCGGCGGGGTGCGCGGCGCTTATGGCGCCGCGCATATTTTCCTCACGCAGGTGGCGGGGAAGCGAGACCTGCGAAGCTGTCTCGCGGGTACGAGTGAGCATCTCGGTCGTAAGGGAGAGGCGGAGTCCGTGTTTCTCGCCGAGTAAGCGAAGGGTGCGCCGCGCTATCTCTTCGGTCTGGTTGAAACCGCGCTCTTTTCGCCGTGCCGCTCCAAGCGGCACAGGCACGATAACCGGTGTGCGGGAAGTCTCGTCCGCGTCTAAGAGATACTCGGCGAGCGAGAGTGCGAGGAGGTTGAAAGCGGCTTCGCTTCCGTGGTACTTCGCCTCGTGAATAGCCGCGCGTACGGCACCGTCGGAAAAGGGGAGGAGCGCGGTCGTGCTCGGTCGGGTACAGGGTACGAGCCGCGGGGCGAGCAAGGCCAGAAAGGTGTCGGCAGACACGCCCCGCAGGGCGAGCTCGTCGGCCCTTGGTGGAAACAGGAAGTCAAAAAACCGCATCATGGTATTATTCTCGCATGGCGTTTTTGGATTTTCTATTTCCGAAGAAGAAACCGACGAGTGTTCTTGGCGTAGATATCGGCTCTTCGTCGCTCAAGGTGGTGCAACTGCGCAAGGAGGGCGGGAAGGCAATACTGGAGACCTACGGCGAGCTCGCGCTTGGCCCGTATGCGGGCGCGGACATCGGGCAAGCCACGAACCTGTCTCCTGAGCAGATCACCGAGACACTCAAGGATCTCTTGCGTGAGTCCAAAGTGACGACGACGAATTGTGGCGTGTCCATACCGTTCGCACGTTCACTGCTCTCACTCGTGGAGTTGCCGTACCGGAAGAATCCTGCAGAACAGAAGACGGTGATTGAGCTTGAGGCGAGGAAGTATATCCCTGTCCCCATGAGCGAAGTCCAGCTTGATTGGTTTATCGTGCCGAAGGTCGGCCCTGCCGAGAACGAAGAGGAGCGAGAGACCGTGTCGGTGCTTATCGTCGCGGTGCACAACGACGAGCTCGCGCGCTTGCAAAGTATCGTGTCGGGAGCGGGTCTCGCTGCAAGCTTCTACGAGATAGAGATATTCAGCACCATACGTGCTGTTGTGGATGAACCGATAAAGCCGGTCATGGTGCTAGATATCGGCGCGTCCTCCACCAAGACGTACGTTGTGGAGCACGGGGTCGTCGCACTCTCTCACTCTATAAGCACCGGCAGTCAGGACATCACGCGTGCTATCTCTATCGCGAGTGGTGTGTCTATAGCGCAAGCAGAAGCTATGAAGAAAGAGAAAGGTCTCGGAGACGGGGGGTCGCCGCTTAGCAGTCCCGAACTCGTGTTCTCGCGCATCTTCTCTGAGGCGCGGCGTGTGCTCATGCAGTACGAGACATCGCACAAGAAGTCGGTAGTCTCTATCGTACTCACCGGCGGTGGTGGAGTGACGAAGGAGCTTGCGAGCTATGCTAAGAACACCTTCTCCATAGACGTCCGTGTCGCCAATCCTTTTGCAAAGGCTGAAGTGCCTGCATTCATACGCCCCGTGCTGGAAGAGATCGGTCCTGAGTTTGCCGTCGCTGTGGGTCTTGCGCTTCGCAAGCTTGAGGAGGTGTAGCACCGTGCCGCGGTGTCGGCGTGCTTTTACAACCGATATTGTCCACAACTGTCAGTGCCGTGAGCGCGGATTGCTCTCTCGCAAGGTATACTTGAAATGAAATGGCTCTCCTTCCGAACATCCCCACCTCGTTCGTGCCACGCCCTTCGCTTACTGAGCGCGGCGATCGTTCTGGCGTAGACTTCTCCGGCGTACTCGGCACCGTGGCGTACTCGGTGTTGGGCGTCGTGTTCGTGCTCGCACTCGGCGTCTTCATATACGGACGCGTGCTCTCAGCGACGCTCGCGTCTCGCGAAGCGGCGCTCGCGAAAGCCGAAGCAGCTATTGATCCTGCGACCGTGGAGGGGTTCGTGCGACTGCGTAACCGGATAACCTCCGGTCAGGCACTCCTCAACAATCACACCATGTTCTCCGGTTTCTTCGCGTCACTTGAAACGATCTTGCCAGCTACCGTCCGCTTCACGCTGCTCCACCTCTCCATTGATGCAACAGGGAAGGCGCGCGTGGAGGGGACGGGCGTCGCGAGGAGTTTCAATGCGCTCGCCGCAGCCTCGTCGGCATTCGCGACCGATGGCCGTATCAAGGACGTCATTTTCTCAAAGATAAGCATCAACCGAGACGGCTCCGTGTCCTTCGGGATTTCGGCAGCGCTTGATCCCAAGCTGATCTCGTTCTCTGCGAACTCACAAACCCCTTCACTATGAACAGCCGCCTCCTTCCCGCACTTGCCCTTATTGCCGCCGCGATCATATTTTTCGCATACGTACGTCCGACGTGGGGCGGCTCTATTGCCGCGACCAAGGCGTCCATCGTGAACGACGATCAGGCGCTTGATGCTGCGAAGAAGTACTCGCTCCAGCAGAACCAGCTTGCGTCGGCGCGCGACGCTATTGACGCTACGAACCTTGAAGCGCTGTCCACGTTCCTACCAGATTCCGTAGACAATGTCGGCCTCATACTTGATCTGAATGCGCTCGCCGCACGGTCCGGTTTCTCGGTATCAAAGATTGATGTCGTGACCGGCGACACCGGTGCATCAAAAGTCCGCCCTTCTGGGACGCTCCCTGCGATAGCGGTTGATCCGGTCGGTTCGGTAGACCTGTCGCTCGCCGGCGTGGGCACCTTCACGTCGCTCCGGTCGTTCCTTGGGGGTATTGAGAAGAGCTCCCGCCTCCTTGACGTTCGTGATCTGGTCATCAAGGGGTCCGATACGGGCGTTTACGATTATCAGATGACGCTTAGCCTCTATTGGCTACGCTAGTTTTTATCCTATGAAATCTAATGCCGTAAACATAGCCATCGTCGCCGTAGTTGTCGCCGGTGTCGCGTACTGGTATTTCTTCACCGGCACGGGGAACGAGCCGCCGCTTACCGCGTCATCTTCTGAGAATCAGGCCCAAGCCCAATTCCAGTCTCTCGTGAGACAGCTACAGCCGATATCCTTCAACACCGACATCTTCTCAGATCCGAGATTCACGTCGCTCGTTAATCTGTCTACGCCGGTTACGCCGGAAGTGCAGGGCCGCATTGATCCGTTCGCTCCCGTCTCCTCCGGTACGACGGGGCAACCAGCGCAACCAGCGCAACCAGCACAAACCGGACAATAAGGATGAATTTTCTCGGACTACTCGTTGATAAGGGCATCATCACGGCGAAAGACCGTGCGGATGTAGAAGCAGAGCTTGAAGAGAAACATACGCTCGCGGACGCGCTTTCTGGGCATGGCGTTGTGCTCGCCGACGCACTCAATAGTATCGGTGCGGCGTACGGTATACCGGCGCGCGTGCTCGGTGATCCTCCCGCCAATCAGGAAGTATTCAAATATATACCCATTGAATCGGCCCGACATTACGGATTCGCGCCGATTGATACGGTTGATGGAGTGCTTGAGATAGGGGTGACCGATCCGGACAACATTGAAGCGCTGGATGCGCTCCAATTCATATCGGGGAAGATAGGTATACCCTATAAGATTTTTCTCATAACCCAGCAGGACTTTGAGCGCATCATGGATTCGTACCAAAATCTCTCCGGTGAGGTAGGCAAGGCGCTCTCTGAATACGAGACCATGAAGACGCCGATGACGGGTGGCATGGGTGTCGCGCAAGAAGGCGGCCGCGGCGGCGCGGAGCTTGGCGGGGAAGAGACACTGAGCCTCTCCGGACCGACCGAGGCGCTTCGTGAGGATGCACCGGTGACGAAGATCGTCTCAACGGTCCTGCGCTACGCGATTGAGGGGCACTCGTCTGACGTGCATATAGAGCCATCGCCGACGAAGACGCGTGTTCGCTTCCGTATGGACGGCGTCTTGCATACGTCGCTGGAGCTTCCGGTGAAAGTACACGAGGCCGTTGTCGCGCGTATCAAGATATTGGCGAAGCTTCGCCTTGACGAGAAGCGGAAGCCTCAAGACGGACGTTTCTCTGCGATGGTGGAGAATCGCCGCATTGACTTCCGTGTGTCTACCTTCCCGACTGAGTACGGAGAGAAGGTGGTGATGCGTATTCTGGACCAGTCAGACGCAACCGCCACGCTTGATTCTGTGGGATTCACGGCAACCGATCTCGCAACGGTGCGGTCAATGATGAAAACGCCATACGGCATAATCCTCATCGCCGGACCGACCGGTTCTGGAAAGTCCACTACGCTTTTCGCTATGCTCTCCGAGCTGGATCGCGAACGATTCAATGTCGTGTCGCTTGAGGATCCTGTTGAGTACCAGATCGCCGGCGTAGCACAAAGCCAAGTGCGTCCGGAGATCGGCTACACCTTCGCAAGCGGTCTGCGCTCCATACTCCGCCAAGACCCCGACATCATCATGGTCGGCGAGATACGCGACAAGGAGACAGCGGTACTCGCAGTGCAGGCGGCACTTACCGGCCACCTCGTGCTCTCCACGGTGCACACGAACACCGCCGCCGGCGCTATCCCGCGTCTCGTGGATATGGGCGTGGACCCCTTCTTGATCGCGCCGACCTTGGTGTCAGTCATAGGCCAGCGGCTCGTACGTAAGCTCTGTCCGGGCGGCGGCACGCCAGCCCCCGTGACCGACAGTCTCAAGGATTTCCTTGACCGGCAGTTCGCCGACTTACCGGAGAAATATCATGCGGCGCTTCCGCCGTTTAAGGAGTTTTATCGTGCGACGCCGACGCCCGACTGTCCGAACGGGACGCGCGGCCGCACCGGAGTCTTTGAAATACTGCGCATGGACGAGAACTTGGAGCATATCGTGCTTACCGACCCTGTTGAAGAGAAAATATTTGCGGCCGCGCGCGCGGCGGGCATGCTCACGATGCGTGAGAATGCGATCATCAAGGCGCTTTCCGGCGAAATACCGTTTGAAGATGTGAATACGCTCGGCGGCGAGCTTTTCCCCGAAGAGGAACAAGAGTAACGCCGATGCGTAGTATACTGATGCTATGACACACCGCGTATACCTCGTTGACGATGACCGATTCCTCCTTGACCTCTATGCCGTCAAATTCAAGAACGCTGGTCACGAGGTTGGTATGTTCGGCGGCGGGGAAGAGCTGCTCGCTGCACTTCGCAAGGAAGGTGCCGCTGTCCCCGACGCTATTCTGCTTGACGTCATTATGCCGGGCATGACCGGTTTTGAGACGCTTGAAGCGATTCGTAAGGACAGTCTCGTACCGAGCGCGAAGATCATTTTCCTCACCAATCAAGGGCAGGACTCCGATATTGAGAAGGCGAAACAGCTCGCTGCCGACGGCTATATCGTGAAGGCTTCGGCTATACCATCAGAAGTGTTTGCCGAGACCATGCGCATTATTGACGCTGGTGCACCAACCACATAACCCTATGGAAGCGACTAAGCGCCTTGAAGAGCTTCTAGACCTCGTCGTCAGTCAGGGTGGCTCCGACCTGCACGTATTCGCAGGAGGTTCGCCGATCATTCGCGTGGCGAGCACGCTCATTACGATTGATAAGTATCCCGCATTTACTGCGGAGGAGACCGAGATGTTGCTAAAGACACTGGTGCCGCCGGAGCGCTGGGCCGCGTTCAATGAGACGCAGGCCATTGATATCTCCTACGCGCACAAGGGAGATGCTCGTTTCCGCATCAACGGCTACCGCGTCCAAGGTACGGTCGCGCTCGCGCTTCGCCTCATACCGCACCTCCTGCGCTCGTTTACCGAACTGAATCTACCCTCAATCCTTGAGACCTTTACGCAGCACAAACAGGGTTTCTTCCTCGTCGTGGGGCCGGTGGGACAAGGCAAGTCTACGACGCTTGCCGCCATGATTGACCGTATTAACGAGACGCGCGCGGAACACATACTGACGATTGAAGATCCGGTGGAATACTTGTTCGCCCCCAAGAAGTCCCTTATCCACCAGCGGGAAGTCTTTATTGACACGCCCGATTTCCACACGGCGCTGCAAGGTGCATTCCGCGAAGACGTAGACGTCATCATGGTCGGCGAGATGCGCGATTACGAGACGATTTCTTCCGCGGTTACTGCTGCCGAGACGGGGCACCTTGTTCTCTCAACGCTGCACACCAACAACGCCGCGCAGACTATTGACCGTATCATTGACATGTTCCCCGCCGAACAGCAGGGACAGGTGCGGGTACAGCTCGCAGGAAGCCTCGCAGGCATATTTTCCCAGCGTCTCATCCCGCGCATATCAGGCGGGCTCATACCTGCATGCGAACTGCTTATCAACAACAACGCGGTCAGCACGCTTATACGCGACGCGCGGACGCACGAGCTGAGCGCGGTCATACAGACGTCGTCACAGGAGGGGATGATAGACATGGACCGTTCGCTCGCGGAACTCGTGCGTCGCGGCGAAGTGACGGTGGAACACGCGTACGAGCATGCGCTTGACCCGAAGACGTTTGAGAACTACTTGTAATCCACCCTGCCATGCTTTTTTCTTACCGAGCCATTGATCAAGACGGCCATGAACGGGAAGGGACGATAGAAGCCCCGTCGCAGGACATGGCGGTCTCCGCTCTCCAGCGTCGCAACCTCATCATCTCGGCAATAGCGGCCGAAGAAGGGAAGTCGGAGCTTGAAATAAGCCTCCCGTTTTTCAACAGGATCAGCAACAAGGACATCGTGATACTGTCGCGCCAAGTCGCGACGCTCTTTGAGGCGCAAGTCTCCGCGCTCCGCGTGTTCCGTCTCCTCGCCTCCGAGGTGGAGAATAAGCAGCTCGCCACGGTACTTTCGGCGGTCGGTGACGACTTGCAGGGCGGCATACCGATCAATAAGGCACTCGCGCGACATCCAGACGTCTTCTCAACTTTCTACGTGAACATGGTTCGCGCCGGCGAAGAGTCGGGTAAACTCTCCGAGACGTTCGTATATCTGGCAGATTATCTGGACCGCTCCTATGACGTGGTAAGCAAGGCGGAGAATGCCCTCATTTACCCGATTTTCGTCATCGCGGTCTTCTTCGGCGTGATGGGACTCATGCTCACGCTCGTGATACCGAAGATAAGCGCGGTGTTGGTTGATTCCGGCCAAGCAGTCCCGTTCTATACAGCAGTGGTGATAAACCTCTCAACGTTCCTTGTGCACTACGGGATATTCATACTTATCGCGCTTGCGGCAGGCGGATTCTACTTGTGGGAACTCGGTAAGACCGACGCAGGCAAGGTGGTGCTAGACCGCGTGAAGCTACAAGTCCCATATGTGGGGACGCTCTATACCAAGCTCTATCTCTCCCGTATCGCGGACAACCTCTCCACCATGCTTCTCTCCGGCATCTCAGTTGTTGAGGCGATAGACATCACGAGCTCGGTCGTGGGGAATGCCTCTTACGAAGCTATCTTGAAGCAAGTCGCCGCTGATGTGAAAGGGGGTTCGCCTATATCGGATGCGCTTGATAAGCACTCTGCGATACCGAGCATCATGGTCGCCATGACGAAGGTCGGCGAAGAGACCGGTGAGCTGGGCAAGATACTCTCTACACTCGCAAAGTTCTACAACCGCGAGGTCACTAACGCCGTGGACACGCTTGTCGGGCTTATTGAGCCGATTATGATAGTCATGCTCGGCCTTGGCGTCGGCACACTCCTTGCAGCTGT
Source organism: Minisyncoccota bacterium (assembly GCA_041666065.1). Taxonomy (GTDB): domain Bacteria; phylum Patescibacteriota; class Minisyncoccia; order Phycocordibacterales; family Phycocordibacteraceae; genus C7867-001. Next base: position 24,080 of record JBAYHQ010000005.1, read on the forward strand.
CCTCCTCCCGATCTACAACCCCGCAGGGGCTATCTAAGCCGCCGCTCTGGTCGGCCCTCCGATCGCTTCGCGTCGGGAGGTGTTGTCCACACCCCGTATTCCTAGAGAGCGCCGATAGGCGTACAATAAACCCATTAACCGCATACAATATATTATGTACAAAAACCGTTCCCAAGGCTTCACGCTTATTGAATTGCTCGTCGTTATCGCTATTATCGGTATCCTCTCGTCGGTCGTGCTCGCTTCGCTCAACACGGCCCGCTCAAAGGGTAACGATGCCGCTATTCAGTCTGACCTCGCCACTATCCAGACGCAGGCCGAGATTTACTACGGTAATAGCAGCAACTCGTACGGCACCACTGGCACTACCTGCACCGCGGCAGGAAGTCTCTTTGTTGATCCTACGATCGCGAAGGCAATAACGGGCGCAATTTCCGCATCGGGTGGCACTGCTACGAACGCAGTCTGTGCAAACTCTTCGAGCGCATACGCCATCATGGTGAAGTTGACTGCGCCTACCGCGACAACCTATTGGTGCGTAGACTCAACAGGATTCGCTGGTACACGCGTTACCACAACCCTCAATGGTCAGGCCTGCCCAGCAAGCTAACAGTTCGCGGGGCTTCACGCTCATAGAGCTTCTCGTCGTTATCGCTATTATCGGTATCCTCTCGTCGGTCGTGCTCGCTTCGCTCAACACGGCCCGCACGAAAGGGAACGACGCAGCGGTAAAGGCGAACTTGAGCTCGGTCTCCACGCAAGCCGCGCTCTACCTCTCGGACAACAGCAATTCGTACGGTACGTTCGCCATCGCGGATTGCCCGACCCCTGGGACTGCCGGCTCCACCGTGTTCAACGAGCCGACTGTTGAGAAGGCGGTAGCAGCAGCGCTCCTCAACTCCCCTGGAGGTGCAGCGAAGTGTGTCTCGGACTCCACGGACTATGCGGTAGCCGTGAATCGGCCGGACACGACGAACTCAACGTATTGGTGCGTTGATAGCAAGGGAAACCATTGCGGTATCAACTCTATGATCACGACGCCCACTTGTGGGACGACGTGTACACAGTAAGAGGGCGATAGAAGATACGAAGCCCGTGCGACGGCAGCCGCCGTCGCACGGGCTTCTGCTATGATGAGTGGGATGTCGTTGCTCACTATCGCGTTCTTCGGGCTGGGTGCGATTATCGCGAGTTTCATCGGCGTCGTTGCGGCCCGCTTCAATACAGGGCAGAGCCCGCTTACAGGCCGCTCTCGCTGCGACGCGTGCAATATGCCACTCTCGCTCGTATCGCTCGTCCCAATACTCTCGTACGCTGCCTCGCGAGGGCGCGCGCGCTGCTGCGGCGCTCGCTTGTCGGCCTTCTCGCCTCTAACTGAGCTTCTGCTTGGCGGGCTCTTCGCGCTTACGTGGGTGCGACTAGGACTTACCCCCGCACTCCCTTTCATGCTCGTGGCGCTTGCTCTCTTGCTCGCGCTTGTGCTCTATGACCTCGCGCACCAGATACTGCCGTCCTCGCTCCTTATCGCGTTCGTGCTTTCGGGCGGCTGCGCAGGATTCCTCCTCGCGCCGACGGTACAGGATTTCTTCAAGACGACCGGCGTCGCGCTCGGTATCGCAGCCAGTCTCGCCGCAGTACACGTACTCTCGCGTGGTCGTGCGATGGGCTTCGCGGATACGCCTCTTGCTTTCGGACTCGCGCTCCTCACCGGAGGTGCTGCGCTCTCCGGCTTCCTGTTTTCGTTCTGGATAGGAGCAGTTATCGGTATTGTCATATTGTCCCTCCGGCCAGTCGGCTCTAGAATGGGAGTAGAGGTGCCGTTCGCCCCGTTTCTGGCCGCCGGCTTCCTTCTCGCTTATTTCACCCAATGGAACCCCTTACTACTCATAGCGGCGCTCTACTGATGCCTAGGAATGCCGTCCGCGGCTTCACTACCAAGCAAGTGAGAGAGGAGAGAAGTTCTCTGCTCTCTTCTGCGAACGCACGCAGGGAGAGAGTCCCGTCCTCTGGGTTTACGATGGTTGAGCTCTTGGTCGTGCTCGCGATTGTCGTGAGCATCACCTCAGTCGTACTCACGAACCAAGGAGCGTTTAACAAGACACTCGTCCTCTCAAATACCGCATACGACGTGGCACTCTCGCTGCGTTCGGCCCAGATGTACGGGATAGGGGGGCGCGCCATGAGCGTCGCCCCGACCGGCTACGGGATTCATTTTGATATGGCGACGCCGAACTCCTTCCTACTCTTTGCCGATGCGTATCCTGCGCCGACGGTGCAGTCTACGATGTGCCACATCATTACTGACGCGGCAGCGCTTGACGCTCATCCGGGAGATTGTATCTACGAGTCGGGGAGTGATTTGATGGTCACGAAGTACACGCTCGGCAATAGCATTACACTGACCGACTTCTGTGTTTACGTCTCAAACAGCGCGACGCCGACGTGTGCTTCTTCGGGAGGCGGTGGCCTCTCCACGCTTGATATCGTCTTCGCACGCCCGAACCCCGACCCGCTCATGAGCGCGAACGGTGTCTACTCGGCGCTGTCGCCGATAACGAGCGCTTGTCTGACCCTCTCGTCTCCGCTTGGCGGCGATAGGTACGTCCTCGTCTCCTCTTCGGGGAGAATATTGGCGAACGCCCCCTCATGCCCATAGCTACTATGAATCATTTTCAATTTTCAATTTTCAATTTTAAAAAAGAGCGGAGACTTGTCTCGCCAAAGCAACACGAACACGGATACACGCTCATAGAGCTGGTTGTTGCCGTCGGCTTGTTCTCTTTCATCATGATGCTCTCCTCAGGCGCGTACCTGATGATGATCGGTGTGAATCATCAGGCGCAGAGTATCGCGACCGGTATCAACGACCTGTCGTTCGCCCTTGAGACGATGACGAGAGAGATACGGACCGGCTCGCAGTACAGTTGTGGCGGACTCGGTGATTGTCCGAGTGGCGCAAGCAGTTTCTCGTTTATGAACAAGAACGGCGAGCTGGTTACGTATGATATCTCGGCAGGCGTACTGCGGAGGACCGTGGGCGCCTCGGTCAACGCCCTGACCGGCACCTCAGTCAACGTGTCGGGGCTTACCTTCTATGCATCGGGTACGAAACCTGTACCGACTGATTATGAGCAGGCCCGCGTCTCTATCATCATTTCCGGAACGGTATCTGCCGGTGCGGGGAAGCCGGACCAGTCGTTTACCGTAGAGACTGGCGCGACCATGCGCGGCACTGACCTATGACACATACAAAAACATCGGGGTTCACTTTGATAGAGACGCTAATCGCCGTGACGATACTTACGTTCGCGACAGCGGGGCCACTCTATACCGCGAGCCGCGCGCTGGTGGCTGCCGAGATCGCTCGCGATCAGCTTACCGCCTCTTATCTCGCACAAGAGGGGGTTGAGTACGTGCGCGCGATGCGCGACTACGAGTATCTCACGGCGTATAAAACGGGTGATACTACTGCCGCATGGACTAATTTCCGGTCGGGAAGCGGGGCGGGGTCAATCGCCCAGTGTCGGGCGAGTGCCTGCACGCTTGATCCTACGCTTCCCATGGGGTATGGAAGCGGCTCAGCGCTCGCAGCCTATTCGGGAGATGCTCCGCTCTATCTTACTAACTGCACACCGAGCAGTACGGGGGTTGTGTGCACTCCGCCGAACATCTACACCCAGCGAAATCTGACGGGGAGTATGCAGACACCTTTTACGCGCACGATACAGGTGTCTGATGTGGCAGGTACGACCGAAGAAGAGCAGGTGGTGTCTACCGTGTCATGGAGTTTCCATGGTACGCCGTACATTGTGACGGTCACGAACCACGTAACGGCATGGCAATAATATGAAAAATTCCCGATTCCCGATTCCCGATTTTCAGAAAAAGCGGAGACCTGTCTCGCCGAAGCAGCGCAGGGGCGGATTCGCGCTTTTGGTGTCTATTATTTTCATGTCGGTGATGCTTACCTTCGGGCTCGCCCTCAGCTCGCTCGGCTTCAAGCAGGAGGTGCTCGCCTCAAGCGCTATCGGCTCACAGAACGCATTTTATGTGGCCGATGCAGTCATGGAGTGCGCTCTCCTCGCTGACCAGAAGAACGACTTTTTCGCTTTTCCGGCAAGCGATCCCGCTACTGCGCCCGCTATGACGTGCGGCGGTGCGACGGCGATCTCAGCAACGAAGTCGTGGTCTGCGACGACGTGGATCGTGAACAACAGATTCAAGATGGACGCGGATAAGCACTGTGCGGACATCATGGTCGCCAAGGCCGCGACAGGTGCGACGCAAGTGTTCGCACAAGGGTACGACGTGCCGTGTACGACCGTAGATATAGCAGGAGCCAATACTCGTTTCTCCTCACGCGGATTAAGTGCCCGCTACTGAGGTGGGGCTCGTTTCGTTGGGGGCAGAAAAATCGTATACTGTCCCTATGAAAGCCCCGAAAGAGGCATACGAACGAGCGAAGCAGCTTCGGAGTGCGATAACCAAGTATCGCGCTCTTCAGCATGAGAAAGATGAGACTCCTATATCGCCTGAGGCGCTTGATTCGCTCAAATACGAGCTGGCCTCGCTAGAGGAGCGTTTCCCTGAGCTCGTAACGCCAGATTCCCCCACACAGGTGGTCGCCGGCGCGCCGGTGCCGTTTCTAAAGAAGGTAAAGCATCGCGTCCCGCAATGGTCGTTTAACGACGCTTTCACTGAGGACGACCTCCGCGCCTTTCATGAGCGAGTGTGTAAGGTAAGCGGCGCTCCTCAGACCTATGACGTGGAACTGAAGATAGACGGACTGAAGATCGTCCTTACCTACGAGCAGGGCAAGCTGGTGACTGCCGCGACCCGCGGTGACGGCGTCACTGGCGAGGATGTGACGCATAACATACGTACGATACGTTCAGTGCCTACGCGGCTCGCGCGCCCCGTTGACCTCGTCGCCGAAGGCGAGGTGTATCTCACTCGCTCTGGATTCGCGAAGTTGAATGCAGAACGGCAATCGCGTGGGGAACCGCTCTTTGCGAACCCGCGTAATGCCGCCGCCGGCTCTATCCGCCAGCTTGATCCTGCTATTGCCGCAGAGCGACCGCTTGGCGTTTTCATATACGACGTTGCCGCATCTTCAGAAGCATTCCCGCAGATGCAGAGCGAAGAGCTCTCTTATCTCGCGGAGCTCGGTCTCCCGGTGAATCTGGAACATCGGCACGCCGACACGATTGAGGATATCTTTGCATATTGGAAGAAATGGCGGGGAAATGCGCGTGATAAGGTGGACTACCAGATAGACGGTATCGTGCTCAAGGTGGAGTCTAAGAGCGCACAAGAACTGCTTGGGTACACCGGCAAGGCACCGCGTTTCGGTATCGCGTATAAGTTCCCACCCGAACAAGTGGAGACTATTCTTGAAGACATCGTGCTGCAGGTCGGGCGTACAGGGAAGCTCAC
>JBAYHQ010000006.1:0-28162 GCA_041666065.1 Minisyncoccota bacterium
ACCATTATACGATAGCCCGCTTTGAGAGACGTTCTTTGTCGGGCCGCCGAGAATTGAACTCGGTCTACACGAACCCGAATCGTGCGTACTACCGGCATACTCCGGCCCGACACAGAACACCTCTTTCGCTCCATGCTTGTGCGCTCCGCAGGGATCGAACCTGCGACCTTACGCGTGTGAAGCGTACGCTCTAACCAACTGAGCTAGGAGCGCGGACACGATGTACCATATCAGAAATCCTAAAAGATTCCCAGACTACCCCTTCTTAAGCTGTTCCAAATCGGCGAGCAGCCGACGCACGTCTTGCGTGAGCTGTTCAAGCGTCGCCGCCTGCTGCTTCTCTCGCTGTTCGTCCACACCATCTTCATCGGTTATTTCTTCAACGTCTTCTTGAATCTCGCCGACATCTTCCTGAATCTCATCAACGTCTTCCTGAATCTCATCAACGTCTTTCTGAATCTCATCAACGTCTTTCTGGATCTCACCGACATCTTCTTGTATGTCTTCCACGTCCTCACTGACCTCTGCAAGCTCCACAGCCTGCCGGTTCACTGACATCTGGATGAATATCGCGAGATAGATTGCCTCAAGCGAGACGATAGTCGTGAGCACAAGCAGCATAGTGCTCCACGAGACGACGCCGATGAGCGCAAGGACGAAGGAGAGCGAGAACAGAAGCGTATGGACGACAAGCGAGGCCGCCGACCCGACGCCTCCGATTATCTTCTCCACGAGTGTTTTCTGAGGCATACAATGCAGTATGCCATACTTACCCTGATTTTGTGGACCGTACAGGACCGCGATTACGCTTTTCTTCCGCAACTCAAAACCTCGCCGTCGCTCGGTTTTTGTCGTGTCCGCGACTCGCGACCTGTCCTGCTGGACAGGTGCCCGCTCCGTCTCTTCGAATCCTGTACGGCCCTACAAAATAAAAGTCGCCGAACGCTTCCGCGTCCGGCTTCTTTATTTTGTGGACCGTACAGGATTCGAACCTGCGACCCCCTCATTGCAAATGAGGTGCTCTACCAACTGAGCTAACGGCCCATATATCCTAGTCTATCAGACCTTCTTTTCTCAGTCGAGGGAGCACTTCGTGCTCAAATATAGAACCGAGCGGTATTCCTGTGGACGAGGAATCTATCCAGCGGATTTCCTCTATCTCGCTACTCGGTCGTACCTCTCCATCCCACTTATTCACTACGAACACATCCATGCGCAATAACCTATCCTCCTGCTCCGCGGCTGGTGCATAAAAAGTTCCGAATTCTTCTAGATCGGGTACTGCGACTTCAATGCCGAGCTCCTCGTTCAATTCGCGCAGCAATGCTGCTTCAGGAGTTTCTCCCATCTGCAACTTCCCTCCTGGGCTGATGAAGAAGCTTTTACCTTTCGTCCTACTCACGAGGAACTTCCGGTCTCGTATCAAAATCCCTCCCGCTTTGTGTATATCAATCTTTCTGTCCATGTTGAACTAGAACTTCAAGGGATCTTTTCACGCTCTCTATGAGAGGAAATTGCGAGTGGTCAGAAACGGATATCCATTTGTAGTCATCGTGATCTGCACCAAGGATAACTTCTGAAGTTATCGGTGTACACATGAAAAATATGCCTATTATCTGAATTTGTTCGTCCCGTATTATCGGCCTCCACTCATCAACGAAAAAAGGTTCACCTACTTTTACCTTCATCCCGACTTCCTCTTCAACTTCTCGTTCAATTGCTTGGGCAACAGACTCACCTATGCGTACCTTGCCGCCAGGGAAATCGTATTTACCATGGTTAGTTCCCCCTATGTATGTGTCGGTTTCCCTGATAATTAGAACCTTGCTGTCCCTTATTATGACTGCGCGAACGGCAATAAACTGTTTCTGAATTGCTTGCTCCATACTTACCGCCCCAAAGCGAGATTGACCAAGTGCGAGAGGAAGTCCGGAGCAGAGACACCGACGGCAGCGAGTGCCTTCGGCAAAAGCGATTCCGACGTGAGACCGGGGAGCGTATTCGTCTCCAAGTAGTAGATGCCCCGCGGTGCGACGATAAAATCGCTTCGTGAATAATGGCGCAGACCCAGCGCGCGATGCATCACTTTCGCAACGCGCTGAAGCTCTTCGCTGGTAACGCGAGAGAAATTCGCGGGACACACTTCGCGCGCCTGCCCAGAATACTTCGCATTGTAAGAGAAGAAATCGCCCTCGGCGGGTACGATCTCAATAGAGGGGAGCACATACAGCGCTTCGCCGCGCAGGTTCTCCACTACGCCGACCGTCGCTTCCCTGCCGCGTATATATTCTTCTACTAAGACGCTCGGTGCACCCTGCGCAAACAATTCTCTAATCGTGCCGAGCACCGGCGCGTATCCACCGACGATAGAGACCCCGATTGATGAGCCCCAACCGACCGGCTTCACCACCACCGGCTGAGAGAAGGTGCGGATAATGTCATGAGCGACCTCCTCAGCCTCTTCTGCACGATTGATGTGGCGGAAGTCTGGCGTGAGTAGTCCTGCCTCGCGTGCATGCATCTTTGACATCACTTTGTGCATCGCCAGATACGAGGCGAAAGAATCGCTCCCCGCGTACGGTGCGCCGAAACGCTCAAGCGTCTTCTGCACCTCACCGTCCTCTCCATACTCTCCATGCAGACCGTTTAACACTACGTCCACTTGGCGAAGGATGCGTTCCGGCGTGGAGACGCGACCGCGGTCGTGCCACTGCCCCTCCTTGTCTATATAAATATCGCGGGCGACATACCGCTCTTCTAGGAGATTCTTGAGCATGGTAGCGCCAGTCTTGAGCGAGACCTCGTGCTCTCTCGACGGCCCGCCTCTCAATACTCCAACGATAGTCTGCATGCGAAAAGTATAGCAGAGCGAACGGGAGGCTGCGCGAGAAGTGAGTTGGCTCGGAGGCTGACGAGCCGAGAGTTAGGCGCCGTGCCAGCTAGGCACGGACGCCGCTCACTTCGAGCGCAACTCCCGCGAGCGTGCATACCGATGACGCGCAAGCGAGAAGCGATGCGCTTCAGCGTTTGCGAGCACGGCATCCGCCTCGCTCACGCCGGCCGCCCGCGCGCCGATGACTTCGCGAGGGCGATGCCTCTCGTCTTTCACCACTGCCGCCACGGAGATGCTGATTCCCATTTCTTTCAACACCGTTTCTGCCGCCTTCTTCTGTGCCTTACCGCCGTCCACCACGATAGCGTTCGGGAGCTGCCACTCTGGGTGCCTAAGCCGACGCGAAAGGATTTCTCTAAGCGACGCGATGTCGTCGTTCTTCTGCACGCCGCGTATGTTGAACGAGCGGTACTCCTTCTTCACCGGAGCGCCATCTACGACGACTGTCATCACCCCTATCGCGTTTGTCCCCGACAAATGCGCCGTATCGTACGCCTCGATTCTTGCCAAGGGGAGTCCTTGGTGATTTGTTGGTAGGTTCTCGTCCTTGATGAGCGAAACGTCCTGTATGTGATCAAGTGCAAAGAGTTCACGACGCGCAAGGGCGGCATCTTCAAATCGCTCATCGCGCGCCGCTTGCTTCATTTCTTTCTCAAGAGCAACGCGCAATTCTTTCCCGCGACCACTGAGGAATAGCATCACCTTACGTATCGTTCGTCGGTATTCTTTCGCATCAAACGAGCGCGGGTACGCGCCGATTTGCTGATAAAACTCTATCCTCGCGTTCTGATGTTTATTTACCCCGTGAGATCGGATTTTCATCTCACTGGGGCTCTTTGTTCCAACCGGTTTCTCTGTATCAAAAAACGGGAAGATACGTCGTATGAGCCGCAAGCCCTCGCGGAGCTGTGCGCCCGAGGGAAATGGGCCGTATATCGCGCGAAAGTCGTGATTCTTGAAATCTATATCTTTGCCACGGACGACGAGCACACGCGGTATGTCCTCCTCGGTAATGACTGCGTAGAGGAACGTCTTGTCGTCTTTACCGTCCACGTTCGCGTGCGGCATGTACTTCTTGATAAGTGCCGCCTCGCGCACGAGCGCCTCCAGCACGGTTGGTGTTGTCTCAAAACTGATGCGGTCGGCTTTCGTGACCATGTCCACCACTCGCGGCCCGCGCGTCGCTATCAGGTCATCGTCAAAATAGCCCCGCACGCGGTCGCGGAGCGACGTCGCCTTGCCGACGTACAACACCTTCCTCCCTTGCTTAAACAGGTACACGCCCGGCACATCCGGCAGATTGAATTTACTTAGTTGGCTTCTTTGCATGGCGTTTGAGTACGGTACTCAAATATTCGCCCGTGTACGAGCCCTCGGTATCAGCGACTTCTTCGGGCGTACCTTTGGCGATGACTTTCCCGCCGCCCACACCGCCTTCAGGACCGAAGTCTATGAGGTAGTCTGAACTCTTAATCACATCCAGATTGTGCTCAATCACCACCACCGTATTACCGCGTAGAACAAGTTCCTGCAGTATCTCAATGAGTTTCTTCACATCTTCGTAATGGAGACCGACGGTCGGCTCATCAAGCAGGTAGATGGTCTTCATGGGCATGGAGCGGTAGAGCTCGCTCGCTATCTTGACCCGCTGTGCTTCCCCACCAGAAAGCGTCGTCGCACTCTGACCGAGCGTCAGGTACTCAAGACCGGTCGCATTCAGACTCATGAGCCGTTCGTTGATGGCGGGGATGTCACCGAAAAACTTCTCGGCTTCTTCAATCGTCATCTGGAGCACTTCGTAAATATTCTTACCGCGGAACGTCACTTCAAGTGTCTCTTTCATGAATCGCTTCCCTTCGCATATGTCGCACGTCACGTACACCGTCGGCAAGAAGTGCATCTCCACGGCGATAGAACCGTTGCCTTGGCACGCCTCACAGCGGCCGCCAGCGACGTTGAAGGAGAATCTCCCCGGCTTCCACCCGCGCGCACGTGCCTCAGATGTTGCGGCAAATAGGTCGCGTATATAGGTAAATGCGCCGGTGTACGTCGCAGGATTACTCCTCGGTGTGCGACCAATCGGCGACTGGTCTATGAGTACTGCGCGTCCGACGTATTCTGTGCCGGTCATACTTGCGACGTGTTCAAGCTTGGCTTCGCGCTTCGCAAATCGGTTGGCGATATTCCTGTGCAGTATGTCGTAGAGGAAGGTAGATTTTCCGCTTCCCGACACGCCGGTGATGCACACCAGCTTCCCAAGCGGTATATCTACATTCTGATTCACGAGGTTATGGAGCGTCGCACCACGCACTTTGAGCCACCCCTTCTCGCTCGTGCGGCGCGTCTCGGGCACCGTAATCTCCTTCTCCTCTCGCAAGTACGCGAGCGTGACAGAATTCGTATCGTTCTTCTTTGCGGTTAGCAAATCATCCAACCAGCCGGTAGCGACAACTGTACCGCCGTGTATGCCCGCCCCAGGACCGATGTCCACGAGATAATCGGCAGAATAAATAGTGTCCTCATCGTGCTCAACGACGATAATCGTATTCCCAAGTTCTTTGAGCGTGAGGAGTGTCTTAATCAGGCGGTCATTGTCGCGTTGGTGGAGACCGACAGTCGGTTCATCAAGCACATAGAGCGCACCGGTGAGCCCACTGCCAAGCTGGGACGCGAGGCGAATGCGCTGTGCCTCGCCGCCGGAGAGAGTGGCCGCAGAACGGTTAAGGGTGAGGTAATCAAGTCCGACATTCAGCATGAATGTGAGGCGACTGTCTATTTCTTTCAGAATCGGTGCGGCGATATCCTGCTTCATCTCAGAAAGCTCAATGGTGTCTACGAAATCTTTCGCCTCGCGTATGGACATGTTCGTAAAATCTACGATATTCACTCCGAGTGGACTTTTCTGCTTACTGCTTACTGCCTTCTGCTTACTATGTATGTACACGCGCAGCGCCTCAGGGCGCAGTCGCTTCCGCTCGCACACCGGACACGCTTCTTCCGAGAAAAGCGACGCCGTTCCCAGACCGTTACAGGCAGGGCACGCGCCGTACGGCGAGTTGAATGAGAACAGGCGCGGTTCCACTTCAGGAAATGACGCGCCATCGTCTGGGCAGATAAATTTGGATGAGAGTGTCTCGGTCGTACCGTCAGCGTGCTGTATCTTCACGAGACCGTCCGCTTGCTTGAGCGCTAGCTCCAGCGCCTCGGAGAGGCGCTCGCGTGCAGCGGCGGTTGAACGAGCGAATTCGGATACAAAGATTGAGTCCACGACTGCGTCAATGCTGTGCATCTTGTTGCGTTCCATGACAATCTTCTCGCGGAGCGAATGCACTTTCCCGTCCACAACCACCTTCTCATACCCCTTACCGAGGAGATCGTAGAGCAGTTGATAGTACTCACCCTTGCGCCCCACGACGACCGGCGCGTAGATAACGACCGCCGTTTTATCAACCGCAACACCCATGACCGACGTGCTCGTGCCGGCACGCTTTGATTCCACGCGCATGAGAATCATCTTTATCATCTCCTCCTTAGATAGGCGCACGATTGGCACGTCGTGGTGGATGCAGTACGGCTGGCCAGCGCGCGCGTAGAGCACGCGCAAGTAGTCATATATCTCGGTGACGGTTGCGACGGTAGAGCGCGGATTATTGGAACGGCTCTTCTGGTCTATAGAAATAGCTGGGGAGAGACCACTTATCTCGTCCACATCCGGCTTCGCCATCTGATTGAGGAATTGGCGCGCATACGCCGAGAGCGATTCCACATAGCGACGCTGACCCTCGGCGAAAATCGTATCAAAAGCGAGCGAGGACTTACCCGAGCCCGAAAGACCGGTGATGACCGTCATCGCACCGCGCGGCATCTCCACGTCAATATTTTTCAAATTATGGGTGCGCGCACCCTTCACGCGGAGCCAATCGCTCCCGTGCTTGTGCTTGTGTTCCTCTTTTGCGCTCTTTTTCATATGGGAATTCCTGCCCGTGGCGGGGCAGGTACAGTATGACTATACCACGATAATCTGTGGTATGCTCGAAAAGGTTAGGAATCAATAGAGAGGAGTTTGGTTATGGGCACGAAAAGACTGAAACAACCGACGGAAGATGCGCGCAGGGACGAATCTACTAAAAGGCTTCCTAGATTGATAAGAGCTGAATATAGGGGTTCTCCCACTCCGGAGGAACGGGAACGGACGGACATATTGCTTCAAACGTCCTACGGACTGCCCTCCAATCCGGATAACGCGCCGACCCGTTTTTTCTAGTCCTGAGTCGTTAAAATCGTTTGGTGCACCAAACGATTTTAACGACTCTTTTCATTTCCCCGACAACGGTTTGCGGGTGCGGGGTTTGCGAGCTTTGGGTCCCGTGCCCTCCAGTTTATAGATTTCGTCGCGGATGAGCGCTGCCGTCTCAAAGTCCAGCTGCTCCACTGCCTCACTCATCTCTTCCCTCTTTCGTTTGATGAACTCTTTCGGATCGTCCTTGTACGCAAGCGTATCCAGCACAAGGAGTTCGTCTATCGTGCGCTCATGCTCCGTGCGCATAGACGCGGCGATGTCGTGGATTTCTTTTTTGATAGTAAGCGGGGTGATGCTGTGCTTCTCGTTGTATGCGAGCTGGAGCGCGCGACGACGATTAGTCTCACCTATCGCCTTCTCAAGCGAGTTCGTCATCACATCGGCATAGAGAATGACGCGGCCGAGCACATTGCGCGCTGCGCGGCCGATGGTCTGTATGAGCGAGGTCTCGCTCCGGAGGAATCCCTCTTTGTCGGCATCAAGGATGCCCACGAGCTCCACCTCCGGTAAATCCAACCCCTCGCGGAGCAAATTCACCCCGACAAGGATATCAAAACCGCCTTGGCGGAACTTGGTGAGGATATCTATACGGTCTATTGTCTTCACGTCGGAGTGCAAGTACTCGGCCTTGATACCCTTCTCGCGCAAGAACGACGCCAAGTCTTCCGCCATCTGCTTGGTAAGCGTGGTCGCAAGAGCGCGGCCGCCGCGCGTGATGACTACCTCCGCTTCGGTAATAAAATCCTGCACTTGTCCTCTGTAATGTAACTGTTCGTTATCTCCTACGACCGCGGGAGTTAACGAACCTCCCTCGGAGACAGGACGGACGGTGAGCTCAGGGTCTATGAGGCCGGTCGGGCGAATGACCTGTTCCACGATTTGCTCTGAATGCGTTTTCTCATACGCACTCGGTGTGGCGCTCGTGTAGATGACCTGCCCCACGCGCTCCTCAAATTCTTCAAAGCGGAGCGGGCGATTGTCGCGCGCCGATGGCAAACGAAAGCCGTATTCTATGAGTGTATCTTTGCGCGACTTATCACCCGCGTACATGCCGCCTATTTGCGGGACGGTGACGTGCGACTCGTCTATGACAGTGAGGAAGTCCGGCGAGCCGTCTTTCTTGTGCGGAAAATACGAAAGAAGCGTAAACGGCGGTTCGCCGGCCTTGCGCCCGTCAAAGTGACGCGAATAATTCTCAATGCCACTTGTGTACCCAAGCTCTTTTATAAGCGCGAGGTCATGGAGCGTACGCCGCTTGAGCCGCTCGGCTTCAAGCGGTTTCTCTTCGCGCTTGAGCTTGGCAAGCTGTTCTTCCAGCTCAAGTTTGATGTCCGCAATCGCACGGTCGCGCTCATCCTCATTGGTAACAAAGTGTTTGGCGGGGAAAACGAAAACTGATTTCGGTTCTTTCATCTTCGCCCGCGAAACCGGATCAAGCTGGTCTATGGTTGCGATAGTCTCGCCGTCAAACGTCACCTTGAATATCGCCCGTTCGTTGACCGGCATAAATTCAAGCGAGTTGCCAATAGCGCGGAATTGCCCCGGATTCAGGTCCGCATTCGTGCGCTCAAAGTAGATGCCGACGAGCTTGCGGATAAGCGCCGCCCTATCTTCCTTTCCTCCCTTTTCTATCTTCACATGCACTTTCTCATACTGTTCCGGTGAACCCAGTCCGTAGATGGCGGAAACTGACGCGACGATGATGACATCTTTACGCGTGAGAAGTGCCTGCGTCGCCGCGTGACGCAAGCGGTCTATCTCGGCGTTTATCATCGCCTCCTTCTCTATATACGTGTCGGAGTGCGCGATGTACGCTTCCGGCTGGTAGTAGTCGTAGTACGAAACGAAATAGTGCACGGCATTCTCAGGGAAGAATTCCCGATACTCTTGCGCGAGCTGGGCGGCGAGCGTCTTGTTGTGCGCGAGCACCAATGTCGGTTTATCGTGCGTAGCAATGACGTTCGCCGCAGTGAAAGTTTTGCCTGAACCGGTCACACCGAAAAGCGTCTGGTGACGCATACCCTGCTTGAGGCCTTCCTCAAGTTTAGCTATCGCTTGCGGCTGGTCGCCCGCCGGCGGGTATGGGGTATGTAATTTGAAATTAGCCATGGTAAGCCAGATTACTGTCTTCCTCCCTGCGCTCGCTTCGGATAAAAATCATAGGAATGAATCTTATCACTCAGCTCGCTTGGTAGTAATTCCTCACAAAGTCTGCGCGATAGTCGTCAAAGCGGTCGGCGAGGATGGCTTCGCGCGCGCCTTTCACGAGATTGATGATGAAGCCCATATTGTGGAGCGAGCAGATGACCGAGCCGGTCATCTCGCCAGCGCGCACGAGGTGCGACACGTACGCACGGATAAATGATTCCGTGCCCGCGACCGGCGTCTCAGGATCAAGCGGAGAAAAGTCATCTGCAAACTGACCATTGCGCAGGTGGATGATGCCCCGCTTTGTGTAGATAGAGCCGTGCCGGCCGATGCGCGTCGGCGCGACACAATCAAAGGTATCCACGCCCGCCGCGATGCCTGCGAGGATGTCGCTCGGCTCGCCGATGCCGAGGCCATGTACCGGCAGTGTCTCCGGTAACTCTTTGAGCATGGCGAGTGCCGACTCCAGAGAATCATCACCGTATTTCTTGCTGAAGGAACCGCCGAGACCGAAGCCGTCAAATCCCATGTCCGCTATCGTCTTCGCGCTAAGCTTGCGCAAATCATCAAACTGCCCGCCCTGTGCGATGCCGTATATCGCCTGCTGCTTATTTGCGTAAATATTCTGCCGATGCGTTTTGAGACTACGCTCTGCCCATCGGTGTGTGCGCTCCATGGCTTCCTTCTGATACTCGTACGGCTCAGTCGGGGCGGTACATTCGTCAAAGGCGAAGAATATGTCTGCGCCGAGCGCGTGCTGTATCTCTACTGAGCGCTCGGGCGTAAAGCGGTGGAGCGAACCGTCTAGGTGTGACGTAAACGACACTCCTTCGTCATCTATGACAGCGAGCTGTCCGTGCTGACTCGCGACGTCAGCATCGTACACCGCGAGTTGGTCCTCTTTCTCGGTGACTTCGCCTGCCGTGAATTTGGAAACGGTCTTGCCAAACGCGGCGCCAAGCGAGAACACTTGGAAGCCGCCTGAGTCAGTAATGGTCGGTCCATTCCAATTCATGAATTTCGCCAGACCTCCCGCTTTCTGCACAATTCCTTCGCTTGGCTGAAGGTACAGGTGGTACGTGTTAGCGAGTACGACTTCGGCGCCGAGTGCCGAGAGCTGCTCCGGCAGAAGGCCTTTCACATTGGCCTTCGTACCAACCGGCGTAAAGGCAGGCGTGTGAATGACGCCGTGCGGCGTGGTGAGCGTGCCAGCGCGCGCCCCGCTTCTGGGGGCGCGCTTCTCTACTTTGAAACTAATTGCACTCATGCACCTCACGGTATCAGACTATGGAAATAAAAAGAACCGCATAGAGGCAAATGTCGGAGACAAGTGCATAACGCGGTTCTCAAATGGCGGCCTTTCTTCCGCCTTACTTTTTCGCTTCGGCGGCGTCCTTGGCCGCAGGCTTCTTGGCGTCGGAGGCTGCCTGATCGCGTGCGTCGAGGGTCGCCTTCGCGTCCTTCATCGCTTGCTGGTCGGGTGTAAGCGCCTTCGGCTTTTCGACCTTCCTGGCTTTGGATTTCGCCTTGACCTGCGCGCCCTTCTTCTCGTCGGCCTTGGTCGTCGGGCGTTCAGTGACAACCGGCTTGACGACCACCGGCGGCGGAAACGCTTTGACCGTCACGTTCTTGTCCAACGCCGGCGGCCGTGAATTTTCCGCTTTGCCGTAGTAGACGATGACCGTGAATGTCCCCTCAAACTTTGGGTTCTTCTTCTGGTCAATAGCCCAGAATTGCCGGACGCAATCGCCCTTGGCGGCAGCCGAGGAATATGACCCCGAGATAGCGCCATTGACGGCGCCTGTCGCCAACATGGCCACACCGCCGTAGACGAAGTACTCGCCAGCCTTCACGATCGGGAAAGCCGCGGCAGCCGCAGCGCCTGTCCCGACAGCACCGGCCGCTCCGTAGGAGCTTGCGGCGCCGCCCATGGCCTGTCCAATCCCTGCGAGTTGCGGGTCCAGCTGCCACTGGCAACTGATGGCGAGTTCCTGTATGCGCTGGAGAGCGCCTGCCGGAATGATGCCGCCGTTAACGTCTGGGTGCTGGACAATGGCGAGCTGCGCGAGTGCGGCTTCAGAGAGACCTCCCTTAGCCACCTGCGCAGCATCCTCGGATGTCGCCGAGGTGTACCCGTTAAACGTACCGCACGCGCTGAGCAGCAATGCGGCACAGGTTACTGCAAACAACTTCAGCTTGGTTGAGTTCAAGGTGAACTCCTTTCTTTAATATGGTTGCCTGAAAAACCTTCAGACTAGGTATACCAATGATCTGTAACCCTGCTAGCAATTTCGCTAGACCGCCTATACTTATATCACACTATTTCATAAAAAGCAAGCCCCCCGTACGGGGGCTTGCTTGAAGCGTTTTTCTGTCTCTCTAGCGACCTTTCTGCACCTTCACGAGCTCTACTTCAAACACCAGTGTTGAGTTCGCCGGAATGATGTTCCCTATCGCTTGTGTGCCGTACGCAAGCCCTGCAGGGATGACGAGTTTCCTCTTGCCGCCCTCCTTCATGCCCGCGATACCGAGATCCCAGCCCTTAATCACCTGCCCTGCTCCGAGATTGAACGTGAATCCGGACGAGCCGTGATTGGCCGAGGCATCAAAGACCGTGCCGTTTGTGAGCGAACCGACGTAATTCACTGTGACGCTATCGCCCGCAACAGCTTCCGCACCCGTGCCGACTACCTCATCTGTTACCTGAAGCTGATCTGGATTTTCTGTAGGCATAGTGTTTGAATTTTGAGTATCTATAGTAATGTCGGCTGACGATTCTTCGGTGTACTGTCCGAATGGCGAGAGTCCGGGGAAAATGAAGAACATCGCGACTACGACGAGTGCGAGTGCTACCGCAATGCCAGTCTGAGTTGGTTTCATACGAGTGGATTATATTATGTTGATTGGAAATCTTTAAACCGCTTCACTTCCTCGGCGACCGCGACCTTTACGAGACTTTCGTGAGTCGGGACTTCGCGGTCAAGGAACGCCTTCAGTGCGGCGGCATCGCCTGCCTCGGCGAGCTTGACGAACTCCTCGCGTTTATCTTCGGCAAGCTTGCCAATTACCGACAGCGTCGCCGCTTTGAGCGCTATCTCGCCGAACTGCGCGATTAGCGTCTTCTGTTCTTCTGCCGGTAAATCGGTAATGCCTAAATCAGCGGAAATCGCAGCGGTAAGTTCGTCTGGCATAGGTTGAATCATAGCATGGGTAATTACTTGTCCAGCTGCTCCGTGAATCGGTCGGGGCTAATTCTCCCGATTTGTTCAAGACTCGGAAGACCGCTCGGCAAAATCGCCTGCACGCTTCCAAACGGGCCCCATCCACTGTACTTCACTTGGAATACCCACGGACGCCAGTCACCGTCATAGAAAACCGGCTTCTCCGCCTGTACCCACACCACCGCGTCGTGATTAGCTTTGACATACTCCTGCGCCGCATTGAATCGCGCGTTGAAGTCGTTACCGTACGAGAGTACCGCGCCATCAGCGTCTTGGAAGACGTGTCCCTGCAGAGGGTCTATGGGCAGTTTGTTCTGGTTCACAAACGCCTCCGTATACTCCGGTCGCATTGGCGGCGGCTCGGTGGGTATGACAGGAGCCTGTTCAGCAGAGACATCTGGTTGGGAGGCCGAGGTATCAACCGACACGGGAGGGGTCTCCGGATTTTTGATCACATCTATCTGCGGCGGCTCGGTGGGCTGCGAGATCTCAATATCCGCCTGAGCCTCTACTTCGGTCGGCGCAGGGGGGATTCCTTGATCGGACGATGCGACCGATTCCAACGCTCTGCGTCTCGTCTCTTCATCTATGTCTGGATTCTGACCTTCCACTATGCCCTCTCCAGCTTGGCCCTCCTGAACCGACTGTTCTCCGACACCTTCAGGAGCCGACTCCGTAGGACCAGACAACTGCTCGGCTGCTTCTGAGGCTGGCGCTTCCGTACTTGGAGCTTCTGATATGCCGAGCTCTTCGGGCATCGTCTCTGGCGATGCGGGCGGCATTTCTGTCGCAGCAAGCGGAGCGGCTTCCGGTTGTGCAATCAAGTTTTCCAAACGACGAACTTCTGCGACATCTGACTGTACACCAATGGTTGGCCTCTCCACGGAGGACTCGGCGGTAAGCGGTGCCACCTCGGTGGGAGTCGGGTGCGGAACAACCGTTTCTACGTTGTGTCCGAGTACTGCATGAAGCCATTCGTGTACCATCTCGCCTGCTGAAGACTCGCTGGCGAATTGCACGGTCGCGCCGAGAGCCGAGCCGAAAGCTGATCCGTACGTTGCGGCAACAAGTGCGGCAGTGATCTTGCGCTGCCGCTCCGAGGAGCCAAGAAAAAGGTTCTGATACCACTCTTGCCTACCGAGGATATTCTTTGACTCCCCCTGTACGGTATTCTGCAGATGCTTCTCAAGTTTGAGAAAGGCGCTCGCCGCACCGCCGAAACGCTGTATGCCGAGATTGATAGCGAGCGCGGTCGCAAGCGGCGTGGAGACAGTGGCGAAAGCAGCAGTACCCACACCGAGTATCGCGCCGATGAGCAGCTTCTTCTTGAAACTCAGCTTGTTGTACTCCTCACCCTTCTCGCGGACGAAGTTCTCTATAGCGGATCCAAATCCTTTCGCTTTTTCCGCAAGAGCATTTGAACGTTCGCTGAGGAAGCTCTTCAGCTTCTCGCCGCGCTCGCTCATGGCAAGTTTCTCTTTCGCGCTTCCGAAGAACTTGCCGACGACCTCCCTCAATTCGTTTTTCAATTCTGCCGGCGTCTTCCAGCCATCCTTGGTCTCAGCCCCTGAAATGCGTGCAGCAGTAAGTATTTCTTGAACTCTCTGCCGATCAATGGCATCTTCGGGATTCGGGACGATGCGCGCTTCGGCGGCAGATTCCTGCTTCGGACGACGGTTACTATGAAATACCGAAGGTAATGGCGTCTCTGCCGCTACTGCCTTGCGCTCACGACCGCTCTTGAATACGTTTCGCACCGAAGCGGGTATTTCAACAGGGGCATCTACCGCAGCGGATTCGGGTAGTTTGAAACCAAGAGGTGCGGCCGTATCTGCTCCGGGGAGCTTCAGCTCGTCGGACGGCACATCTACATACGGCATAGCGAGTACGTCTCCCGCGAGGGCGACATCGGTGGCGAACTCCTCCTCGCCCTTGAGCGCGTCCATATCTTTCTGCATCGCATTGAGCGCCTCAGTATTGGAGTACTCCGTACGCAGGCCTTTCGTGTCCACATCTTTCAGCCGAGCAATGGTCTCGTTCACGACGCTCCCAAACGCTTCAAGCTGTTTCGCTTTCTCGGCGCGGCGTGCGAGCTCCTCTTCTGAGGGCGGCGGGACTTCTGAAAAAGATTTCGCCATACGGTATTACGAGAGATAACGCTCACGAATCATGTACTCAACAGTAGCACGGTCGCGCCCGTAGGTAAGCGAGGAGAGCTGTATGAGATCGTCCACCTGTGCCGGATTTGCCGGCGGCAAATCCGGCGTCTTCATATCAAACGGCTTCTGCGGTATGCCACCCACGAGTATCTTCACGTACGCATTCCTGTTTTCTATATTTACGAAATCAAGTGTTTCAAACACCGGCGCGAACTGCTTCGCGAAGAACTCTGCGTCTTCCTCTCCTACGCGGAAGACCGCCATGTTGCCCACGTTGCCGAATATCGCCGCGCGCGTCTTCTCTGGGACTTGATTGAGGAATTGGTGCGCGATAGAGAGGGCGAGCTTGTATTTACGCGCCTCGGAGAGGATGCCTGGTATTGATTCAGAGGTGACGTTCTGGAACTCGTCTATGTAGAGGTAGAAGGGTGCGTGCAGAGCGCGCGGATTATCGGCGCGCGAGAGCGCCGCCATGAAGAGCTTGCCCACGATGATAAGACCGAGCAGGTTCGCATTTTTCTCGCCCAAGCGGCCCTTGGAGAGGTTGATGAGCAGAATCTTCTTTGTGTCCATCACCTCGCGGAAATTGAAGGAGGAGGTCTGCTGGCCCACGATGGGACGTATGAAATCGTTTGCAGTGAAGTCGTCAAACTTGTTCGTGATATACGGCACGATATTCTCAAGCGACGCTTCGCCGCCCGCCTTCGTCGCTATCTCGTTCCAGAACTGGTTCACGACGGGGTTCATACTCTTGGCGAGCTTCGCGCGGCGGAACTCGCTATTAGAGAGCACGCGTGGGATATCAAGTATCGTAGAGCCGGTGGTCGGGTCTTCCATCACGAGCTGCGTGGCATTGCGGAAGTATTGCTCAAAGGCGGGGCCCATACTCTCCGGCACATCGCCGTAGAGACTGCGGAATATCATCAACATCTCGTTCACGATGAAGGTCTTCTGTTCTGGGCGTGAGATATCGTACTCAAGGAAGTTGAGCGAGAAGGGACGCGAGAGGTCGGCTGGGTCAAAATAAATAACGTCCTTGTACCGCTCCGGCGGTACAGCCGCGAGGATGTCTAAGATGTCAGAGCCGTGCGGGTCTATGAAGCAGCACCCGTCGCCGTTCTTGATGTCCTGTATGATCATGGACTTCATAAGCCCCGTCTTACCGGTACCAGTCTGACCGATTACGTAGAGATGGCGCAGGCGGTCCTCAGGTGAGAGGTGTATCTCTGTCTGCTCGCCGCGATACGAATTGATGCCGAGGAGTGAGCCCGTCTGCGGCAGACCCAAGGGCGCGGGTGCGTGCGTGAAGCGCGATTGCTTCAGATGCGGCGAGCTCTCAATACCCTTTGGCGGGAAGTGGTATAGAGTCGTGAGCTCGCGGAGCGAGAGTGGGAGCGCATCCTCGCTTGGCAGGCGGAAGGATAAATCCTCCAGTACGCGCGGCGTATGCCGCGTGTCCACGCGCGCAAACACGAGGTGATTCCCCTGTGTGTTCGCGAACTGATTAAACGATGCTTCAAGATCGCCGAGCAGCTGATTCGCGACTCCTGCGTCCTTTGACGATACTGCGAGCCGGACGGTCGCTCCTACGATCGGCGAGGCGATCTTCTTCTCCACCTGCTCTATGTGCGACTTATTCGCTTCTATCTGGCGCATCTCGGCCTCCTTCGCCTTCTCCACATCCTTCGGCTTGTTACTGAAAAGTATTTTGCCGAAGTCACGTGCGACTTCGCCCAGCACCGTCTCAGGCGTGCGAAAGGCCGACTCGCGATGCTCGCCCTTCCTCAAGGCGCTGAGTATCTTCCGATAGTGGTTCACGTGCCGCTCGCCGCGCGGCTCTATGATGATCTGCAGCGTCGCCCCCTCGCCTGCGTGCTCAATCTTCGCGAAGGCATTCATGATCGTGTTGATCGGGTCATAGTCAAAATCGGTGTACTCCTTGAGCGGGAGCGCCGGATGCTCGGCGAGACGCGCGACAGAGGCGAGTGCGACCCCGCCCTCGGCGAATATGTTGTAGTCGTGCGGCTGGGGCACAAGGTGCGCATCGGGGAAAATCGCGAGGAGCTGTTTCTCAAAGAGATTCTTCTTGCTGTTCGGCACGGCGGCGTAGAACTGCAGCTCCGGACTGTCGGCAGGTACGGCAAGCTCTAGTACAAAATAATTCGGCTCACCGGATGTCGCACTCCCGACAGACAAGAGGCCGGCATAGAACTGTTCCATACCAGAGACGAGCTCCTTGAGCGACTTCTCGCGAGCCTGCGGTTCGCCACCCTTCGGTGCGGGAAGCGCTATCTCGTAGAGCGCCATGTGGAGCGCTCGGAAGCGGGGCGCTTTCTCGTCTATACCGAGCGGCGAGAGCCCTGCAGCGATATAGCGCACGAGATACCGATGGAAGTCGTCTGCTACTTGCGGATTGTTCAGTCTCTCAAGCACCGCAAGCGCATTCTTAATCCCCTTCTCTTCCATCGTCCTCTGCAAGCTCCGCACGGCGGCCTCGGTCCCGCCAAGACTGAGGTCGGTGAGGATCGCGTCGGCCTCGCTTGTCTTCGTAGCCTCGTTTATCTGGTACGCAGGCGTAAGCACCTCGGTCGCCGGCGTCGCATGGTGCTCGTGTATCTTCTCGGAGATGATCCTCACTCGCTCCTCCGGTGCGCCCGATCCCGCAAGCTCAGCCTCTCTGCGAGCCACCTGCTCGCGCAAGTACGCGAGCTCCTCTTCGGGTGTAGATAATCTCGGCGCTGATTCCATCATTTCATATAGTATAAAGCATACGTGCCCCTATTTTTATTTCCTCTGTTAGAATAAGTCGCACATGCTTAGCTTCATTTCTTCGTGCATCAACCTAGACCCGATAGCCATGGTGAAGACCGGCAGCTATCTCGGCATCGCGACCGTCATCTTCGCCGAGAGCGGTCTCCTCTTTGGCATATTCTTCCCTGGCGACTCGCTCCTCTTCGCCGCTGGTCTCCTCTCAGCTGGGGGATTCCTTTCTTTTGGACCACTGGTCTTCTTCGTCGTCGCGGCAGCGATAATCGGCGACTCGGTCGGCTACTGGTTCGGCGCAAATGTCGGTACGAACTTCTTCAAACGCAAAGACTCGCTCTTCTTCAAACAAGAATATCTGAAGCGCACGGAGCGCTTCTACCAGACGTACGGCGGACGAGCGGTCGTGCTCGCGCGCTTCGTGCCGATCGTCCGCACCATCGCTCCTATCCTCGCGGGCGTCGGCTCAATGACCTACCGGCAATTCGTTTCTTACAATATGCTCGGAGGCTTCCTCTGGGGCGCAGGCATGCTCTCGCTCGGCTACTCTCTCGGCTCAGTGATCCCCGACAGCGAACGGTACATACTCCCAATATCGCTCGCCATCATCGTGCTCTCCTTCCTCCCTATCTTCATCAACATTATCCGTGGCAAGCGCGCTGTCTGATCACTTGGCACACCAACCCTTCAAGGGACCTTTCAAACACTAAACGGCTACCGGTTATATACTAGATTACAGATTTGACTCTTAATCAAGCTAGTGGTATCTTCTTTTCGTGAGTCGCTGTTTGACAGAAAACAAAACGAGAAGAAAGGAGCATCATGTTCAGTCGCCATATTCCTGAGTCGGCCCTTACCGACGCGGTACTCTGCCTTGAAATGCGTGTGCCCTGCGCGTGTGACAAGCCGACAACTCGTGTCAGCGCCATCCTTGATGAAATTGTCGGGACGAAGCAGACCAGAAAGGGTCCGCGTCCTGACCAAGCATCGCTGGCCGCAATACGCGAAGTCATTGAACGCTACGTCAGTCTGAACCTCCCGATTCCTTTCATGTCCCCGTGGGGCAGTGAGAAACCGGATGGCAGCACGATTGACATAGCGGAGCTTTGCGCCCTGAAGACGATCCAATGCCTTCACGAGCGGGTGCAACGCCACTACGCGCCAGGGGTCATTTGCCACATCAGGGTTGAGGACGTCTCTGCGCCGCACTTGTTTTATGACCGTGCGGACGAGGCGCGCAAAGAAGCGCAGCTGTACAGCGACGCCTTTGAATCGCTTGTGCAAGTACTGGGCTGCGAGTGCATCCGTGTAAGGCGCGAGAGCGCCCGCACGAGCGAAGCGAGATTCAATCAGGTTGCCGACGAAATACTCCCTTTCATGGAGCGGCATCTGAGTGACCTCAACTCGCTTAACGCACTGGATGAACTGCGTGCGATTGGCTGGAAAACGGCGGTAACAGAAGACATGGTGGGCGAATATCTCAATCGCTATGTCCTGCTGTATCCCCAGAAGAGTTTCGCCGAACGCCGGCACATCCTCGCCCGCTACCTGAGTGGCGTCCTCGCCAGGAATAAGCTTTCCTTGCGCGGAGACGACCCTTCATGGCAAGGCAAGTTCCTTGATTTGTCCTTTGTGGAGCCGTCTCGTACGTCCGCACACAGCTTCCCAAGACGTGTGTACTATCGGACGATACCAACCAGCATATCCAGTAATCATGTGCCGCCTTGGCGCGCGAAAGGACATCTGGTGATCTGCCGCAAGTCGTCATCGGTACGGCCGCGGGTTACCTCCTTTCACGAGAGGCTTCCTCTCAACCAGTCGCTCGCCAAGATTCACGGGAACGGTCTCTCGGTCGCGTTGCGTTGCGATTGGCAGAGCACGTAGATCTATCGTCAGGAGACGATTTGGCCGCCACGGGTAGCACCCCGTGGCGGTTTTTTCTACCCTACCGTTCATTTTTATAGACCCAGACCGGAGAGCGACGTTGTGTACGAAGCGAGAAATTGAGGAAGCGCGAAGGCGAGGCCGATAAGCGGAAGCACGATAAGTGCGACGGTGACGACCCCTGTCCAGAAGAGGTACTTGCGCGTAGATTCGGCCGCGCGGTACGCCTTCTCTGCGAGCGTGCGTATCTCGCTCAGTTTCGCATCAAGTTCGGGATCAATCATATGACAAAGTAGACAGAGTTTTTAAACCGTTCTAATCGCCCCAAGAGTTGAAGACCCAGTTGATGATGGACAGTACGAGCGCGAAGAGTAATGCCTGCCAGAAACCGACGACAACAAAGCCTGGCACAAGATATGCCGTAAGCATCACGAGAAGCGCATTTATGACAAGCGAGAAGAGGCCGAGCGTGATTATGTTGATAGGGAGCGTGAGGATCATGAGAACAGGACGTATGAAGAGGTTCAGCGCGCCGAGAACAACTGCGGCGATAAGCGCGACCTTGGGCGTCACCGCGATGCCAGGGACGATGTACGCTGCCACGATGATAGCGACCGCCCCGATGAGCCAGTGGAAAAGTATTTTCATGAGGAAATTATACCAGATGCACCACGAGGTAGATGAGCCCCGCGCCGAGAAGCGTCATGATAGTCGTGAGCACGCGCGGATGGCGATGATGGCTCTCAGGTATCAAGTCGCCCGCCGACAAGTACAAGAACGTGCCGACGAAGACCGCGAGCACGAGTCCTATCGCTGACTCTGGAATGACGAACAGGAGCGTGGAGAGCACGCCGAGTGCCGGTGCGGCCGCGTCCGCGAGAAGCCACCGGAAAGCGCTGCGCCAGCTCCCACCGTTGCGCAGGACGAGATTCACCGTGTTGATGCCGTCGGAGAAATCGTGGGTGAGCACCGCAGCAGTGACGACGGCACCTACGGCGGCTGAGGCTTGGAAGCCGATGCCGATAGCAATACCGTCTAAGAAACTATGCGCGGAGAGTGTGAAGGCTCCGAACGATCCGCGATGTGTGTGCACCTCCTCGTCTTCCTCGTGTGTATGGAGGAGTATGAGCCGGTCTAGTATCAGATAGCCGAAGAAACCGAGGCCGACGTAGAGCGCCACCGACTGCGCCGCATGGTACTGCGTACCGAGCTCTATCGCCTCAGGCAAGAGGTCAAAGAGTGCGACGCCCGCGACCGCGCCGGCTGAGAAGCCGAGTATGAGGTGGAGCTGGTCGCGGAACCGTAGAGCGAAGAGTCCGCCCACAAACGTGGCGAGGGACGCGGCCAACGCGAACAACAGGATATTCATACGCCTCATGATACACCAGACCGCACGCTCAAAAATAGTGGGTCGGTAGCGTATTGCTACCGACCCGATCCGCATCATTTCTTACGCGGCTTGCTTTTGCTTCTGACCGACATCCTCGCCAAAGAAACTAGCCAGAACATCAATGGCATGACGATTGCTGCAAGCAGCGCCCACGGCCACAACCACGGCCACATTTTCAACAATCCCATGAAATAACCGGGACCGTAGATGATGGCCTCAGATATCAGGTGTTCCATGTCTTGCTCCCTGTATGAAGAACAAGCTATGTATACACCATAAATGCCATTACGTCAAGACGCCCGACTGGCGGAGCCAGTCGGGCGTCTTGAGTACGGTGGAGTTATTTCAGAGCCGCGTCAATCGCCGCTTGGAAATTAGCGTACGGGTACGCGCCCTGTATGAGCGTCTTCCCTATGACGAACGACGGGGTTGCCGAGACGCCCACCTTCCCCGCTTCAGCTCGGTCGGCATCAACAGTCGCTCGGTACGCGGCCGTGTTGGCCTTCACGTCTGCGGCAATCTTAGCGGCATCAAGTCCAGCGATCGTCGCATTGAGCTTGTCTATGGTCGCCGCCTTGCCGAAACCCTTGTCGCCCTCCTCGTCCTGCGCGGCAGTCATAGCTTCGTGCCACGCGAGGTACTGGTTCGGATAGAGCTTCCACACAGCGCGGCTGTAGAGCGCGCCGTCAATAGAGTCGCTGCCGAGGAACGGGAAGTCTAGGAAGACGACTTTCACTTTCCCCGTAGCAACGTAGTTCGTGATGATCTGTGGGAGCGTGTCTGTCTCAAAACGCTTGCAGAACGGGCACTGGTAATCGCTCCAGAAAGCGATGGTCACCGGCGCGTTCTCACTCCCGATAAACGGATGCCCCGCGGTATTCACGTTTTTAATATCTACCACCGGTGCTGCCGGTGCGGCGCCAGCCGCTTGCCCACCCGTGCCCGTAGTAGGATGCGAGCCGTTCCACAGGACTGCGCCTGCGATAAAAAGACCTGCGAGTATGACTGCGGCTGGTAAGAAGAATTTGTTGGTGATGTCGTTGTTTTCCATATGCGCCGAATTATAGCATGCCCCTTATTATTGGTACTGAATGTAAATAGGTGCGGGCGTAAGCGAGAGCACCTCGTCGGCCGTGAGCATACCGGTTGAAGGCGGTTTCAGGTCGCCGTGGTAGAAGAGCTTGATGCCGGTGAACTGCACCGGTTCGGGTGCGACGACA
Organism: Minisyncoccota bacterium; assembly: GCA_041666065.1. Taxonomy (GTDB): domain Bacteria; phylum Patescibacteriota; class Minisyncoccia; order Phycocordibacterales; family Phycocordibacteraceae; genus C7867-001. Next base: position 21,979 of record JBAYHQ010000006.1, read on the forward strand.
CGGTTGTACGTGCCCTTCTTCTTGGCCTGCGAGCCCCAGCCGTCCATGTCCATCACTATCTGTACTTCAGGGAGCGGATGTATGTTCTGATAATTCGTCACCATGTCGTGCGTGAAGCGGTGCACCACGAGGACTTTCGGCGGCAGGTGATACTCGTCTACGAGTTGCGCGAGATAGCGTGCGGCGAAGTTTATGTCGGCAGCATCAAATGTACCGATGACCGTGCCAGGGCGCTCGTTGCCCTTCATAGAAAACTCCGGATCAATACCGAGATGCACGCGGGGCATCTTCAGATATTTCTCAAGCTGGGGGAGCTCGTGCTCCAGAGTGCTCTGACCCACCTGCACGTCAAGGAAGAGGAGTCCGTGCATCTTATTCGCCATATCAAGTGCATGATCTATCTGGTCGTCGGGCATGCGGAGGATGTACTTCCCCTCCCTGCCCGCACTCCCCTGTGCGACGACAGCGATGTACTGGATAGCCGGTACGACCGGTGTGGTCGGATCGGCCGCCTCCCACGCAGCAGTCGTGGAGGCAAGCTTCGCGAGAACCTCTTCTGTGGAATACTCTCCGAGCACGCCCATCTTCTGTGAATAGAAGTTGCCGTAGTAAGCAACGATGCGTTTGAAAGGGAGTATCGCACTCGCAAGCGGGTACACCGCCTTCACGGGCCACAAACGCTCCTCTTGTGTTGAAGTGGCAGTGGAGGAAGCCTCGGTCACGTGCGCGAGCGCGAGAAGGCGCGCGTCATAGTCGGCACGATCAAGCTCAGGGAGCGGTATGAAGCGTTCTGGCTCGTCTGCCGAAGGCGAGCGATACTCGGTGACGGCGAGCGTGGAGAAACCGAAGGTGTAGGCGAGCGCAAGCGCGGCAACCCCCGTAATCGCCGTGTGTTTCTTCGTGATCATATATACGGTCATTCTATCCCGCGAGCGGCAAAAGCGCCAAAGAGTCAGAGGAGCGCGAGCTTCTTCGCACGAGGGAGTTTCTTAATCTCGGCTTCGCGCTTCTGCGCGGCGCTCCGGCTTGGCTGCTCCTCAGTGTAGACGATACGCCTCGCGCCCTTCGCGCGCGTAAAGTGGCTCCCGATACCCTCCTTGTGCTCTCTGAGCCGCCGCGCGACATCAGTGGTGATGCCGGTGTAGAGCGAGCCGTCCGCACACTCAAGCAGGTAGACGAAATACATCACTCTACCTCCGCCACTTCGCGGAGCTCGTGGTCCAGTATCACCGCAGAATATTCGGCGTCTGACGGCCGATCAAAGAAGAAGCTGCCCTTGAACAATTTGTCAGCGAGCAGGAGCGGGACCCAGCTCTCATCGTCTGACCACATCTGACTGAAAGGTATTTCGTTGAAGGTAAACCATTGCGGCTTCATCTCCTCGCTCTCAACGGGGCTCCCGACGAAATCGGTCACCTTAAATATGTGCACCTCAAGAATCTTCGGATCGTTTTCAAACGAGAAGTTGAGTATGCCAACCTTCTTGTGGGCTGTTGACTCTATGCCCACCTCTTCTCGCAATTCCCGAAGCGCCGCAGCTTCAATACTCTCCCCCTCCTCTACCTTACCGCCAAAGCCGTTCCACCTCCCCTCGCCAAACCCCCGCTTCTTTAGACCGAGGAGCATCTCCCCCTCGCCGACCACCATACAGAGCGTTAGTAGTTTCTTCATACCCCTTAGTATAGCAACCCCACAAGAGGCACCGAGGGCACGCTAGAAGAGCTGCAACACGCTCTCGGCTATCGCTTCTGTACTCTGCTCGTCGGTTCTAAAGGTGAGTGCACGAGGATTCTTACCCGTCTGGAACATATCGTGGAGCTCTTTGAACCGGTCTTTAGAAAGATTCGTCGGCTGAAGCGTGTCTGGGTTCGCGAGCGCTCGCGCTACACGCTCGTCAAAGCGCTTCGCAAGCAGGTCATAGTCGCACTCTAGATTTATCTCCACGATGTCATACCCGTATGCGCGCGGCACGTGGAGGAATTTCTCTCGCCACTCCTGTCGCAATCCGGAATCGGAGATAATGTCGTATTGCATCTTGCAGAGCGCTTCTTCCATCGCGAGCATTATCGTATGCACATCGCCAAAGTGCTTTTCGGGAGAATAATCCGAGATGGACCGCTTCACCGTGTCGTACGAGAGCTTGAACAGGTGGTCTCGGTGCTTCATCACTTCTTTGATGAGACTCGTCTTCCCCGCGCACGTGCTCCCGTTGATGCTGATGAATTTCATGAGGGGAGTATACCTTGCGGCTAGTATCTGAATAATTCGGGAAGCGCCTCCAGCTCCTGTGTGGATCGCACGCCAGCGAGAATATCTTTCCCAAGGTGGCGCGGATTTGCGTTCTTATCAAGACTGTTGATCTCCTCAATCGTTTTCAGGACGACTCGTATCTTCTCTCCGGCATCAAGCCTCTGCTCGTCTTGACTAAGGAATCCCGTGGCGAGAAAGGTGTACACGACCCAGTCTATCTTCACTTCTGGCTGTACGGCCGCTATGAGTCTCCAGTTGGAAAACGTCATCCCCGTTTCCTCCAGCAATTCTCGCTGTGCAGCCTGCAGCTCAGTCTCGCTCTCTGTGTCGTGTCGCCCTCCAGGGAAAGAGTAGAAGACGCCGGTGTTCGGCTGTTCTTGTTCGGTAACGACTATCTTATCCTCCTTTACGGCGATCACCTTGACCGTGTCGGGGCGCTTGAGCATCTCAAACGTCGCCGTGCTTCCGTCAAACAGCGCTTGTTGCCACTGATAGACGTCAAAAATAACCCCGTGGAAAACTCGCGCGGCGTCCTTGGGTACGGTCGTGGCATGTGTGGGCAAAAATTTTCTCATATTCTAGAAGCTTGTCATTTTAAGTGAGATCACTACCTTCCAGTTTCCGAGCTACGGGAAGGAATGTTCTTACTAAATAACGAACATAACTCGCAGGAACATATTTCAGTGGCAGGTGGTACAAATCAACCCAGATATGACTGTATATCGCGAAAAGCACCGATCTCTTCAGATACTTTCTCTCCGCAGTGGAGAGCCGTCGTTTCTCTTCATAACCCTTTATGAACGAAGCCACTAACGCTGTATCAACCTCCTTGTGGCGAACACAGTTCCACATAATCACCTTACCGACGTCTAGGAGAAGCGCGTCTTTGTACATGTTGCCGAAGTCTAGAACCGCCTTCAACTTCTCGCCTGCGAATAATTCGTTGTCTGACTTTATGTCCACGTGGACGATACCTTGCGGGAGACCTTTCGGTAGTCGGGTACGCTCAACTCCGCGAAGCACCTCCTCAACCACAGACGCGAGCTGCTGGTCATCTTGTTTCTTAGCATATACGGCCATCTTCTCCACCACGGCTGGACGCATATCATAGAAGCGTCGTCGCCCTCTCGGTGCTTGGCGGAACCCTCGGCCTTGCTGATGAAATGCCCCCAAGAATTTTCCGAGCTGGCGTGCCATGCTCTCTGTCACTATCTCTGGGTGACTACCTCCTATAAACTTGTCTACCGTCACCCAATGATCTCCCTGCTTTTCTATATATTTTCCATTCACTGACTTCACGTAATGAGGGACAGGAAGTCCTTTGAGATGCGTTAGGAAATCAATTTCGTATTGTAAAGATGCGACTGACTTCCCCAGTAAGGTATTGGGGTTATTCAAGGTGTATTTAGAAACCACAAAGCTCCCCTTGCTAGTACGCAGGAGCGTCTTTGGAGTCTGGAAACCTTTCTGCAGACTCTTGACCCCTGCAACCGTACCGAGACGAAACGTCTCGGCTATTTTCCCGCAATCTGATTTTGTAAAATAGATGCTCATTGTGGATTGAATTCCATCTGTATATGCGTGTCGGTCTCGCCCGCGTCTTTGAACCCCACCTTACGATACAGGTGCCGCGCCTCGTTCTCCTTGAGCACTTGTAGGGTCACGGGGATCTTCTTCGCGCGGGACTCCTCTAGTACGTCCTGCAAGACTTTCGTACCGACCCCTCGCCCTTGGAACTCAGGAGCTATGACGAGCTCGTGGATGCGTATGTGGTCATGGAAACGCTCTATAGAACAGTACCCGACTTCCTGCCCTGCTTCGTTCAACAAAATCTCGTGATGCTCCGGCTTCCACGAATCTGCGAAGTAGCCGTTCTGCGCCTTCTCGTCAAAACTCCCGAACTGCCGCATCACGACACCGTAGTACGCCGCATGATGCGTGCGCCGCACGAACTCTCTGTCTGCTTCAGTCGCCTTCCGCTTCGTAAAGCGGATCTCTCTGCCCTCTATGTTATTTCTCGGTGTTTCTTCCATAGTAATCAGTTAACGAGGGGCTTCTTCGCCATGCAGGGAGTATAGCAAACCTCCCGCGCCTCAGACGAAGAGCAGACAGGCGGCAAGTACCAGAGCGGTGATCGCCACAAAAGACGCTACCGTGGACAGGAAAAATCTCACCGATTCTCCCTGCTTGCCCTCAAAGAAAAGTTGAGCGGGCTGGTAGATGAAGAGGTATCCCATCACTGCGGCAGAGAGCACGAAGAGTGAGAGCATCCCGATGGGGATTATGATGCCGTTTTCTGGGATATGCATCTTCGGTGTGTACGACATTACCGACACGAACACGGTAATGTATGCCGATGCTACGAGTGCGTTCACAAATGGGTTCTTGGTCATATGTATGTAAACCTGTGCACCCACCCGCTGGTTTCTCCACCTTGAGTCCCGCAAAAACAAAACAGGATACGCGGGCTCGCGTATCCTGTCACGAAGGCGGTAGTCCGCCATCCTTTCTGAACCGGCGAGACAGTCTTGCTGCCTCTCGCCTGAGGTTCTTCTTCTGTTTAAAGACCTTTCGGGTAAATCCGAGCCGCCACACCCTTTCGCGATACAGCCACTCTTGGTAGAGCGTTCGCGCCTTGGTGGTGAAGCCCGCTCCGGAGATCCTCTTGAGGAAGAGGCCGAGACTGACTACCACTCCGACGCGTGCGACGAACCGCACAGTGGCGACTCGTACCCACCTCATGGCCGGCGAGAGTAAGGGTACCCTCACAAACGCCAGTGCGACGACCACCGTGATCTCCTCCGCGTGCACTACCGCAAGACACAAGAAGAGGAACACCGCGGCGGCGATCACACGCTGCGCGTACTTGGGCCAGTCCGACCAGTGCGACTTGCACACCAGCCATCGTGCTTTCAGGTACGCCTCAAGGCGAGCAGCGCCCTTGATAAGAGAGCGCCGCCACAAGCGTGGCAGTGAGACGAAGAAGAGGAACGCAAGCGTCCGATTCCAACCCCACCGCACAAACGCCTCGGCGACGACTGCGAGCGCCCGAACCATCACTCTCCGCGCCAATATGAGGAGCGGAAGGATGAGTAGCTCGTACGCGCTCGTCCCATAATTCAGAAAAACAACACTCACCCCCGCGCAAACGAGGAGAGCGCTTACTGCGTACAGAAAGATCCGTAGCATGGCTGCCCCCTTTGCAAGATGATTGCGATATATACTACACCATAGAATTACCTATGTCAAGTCAAGCTATAGCACCTCCCTAACTGTCTCGGTGAGGAGCTCTTGATCGTCAAATAGCTCGTCGGGCACGCGCCAGTAGTTCATGTGCACGGTCTTGCCGCCCGACTTCTCATATTGAAATTTCTGCCAGCCGCGCTTGGCGAGAGTCTCGGCCACCTCCCCTTTCGCCTTCAGGTAGAGCTGATTCCCGATGATTGCTGCGAAGGGTACGCCGCTTGAGTACAAGCACCACCCGCTCATCATGGGACGTGACGAGACCTCTCTCACGCGCGAGAACAAGTCGTATACGACAAAATCGTGATATGAGGAATCCTTCTTCATTCAAGTTACCTTACCGAGACCGCTGACGCCGCGTCTTGTAGACTGCCGAGGTTCGCCACGTCGGAAAATCCTTCTGCCTGCAGGAGAGGGAGTGCGTACCCAGCGCGTGCACCAGAACGGCAGTACAGCCAGACGGGCGTGTCCCGCGGCGCGCTCGCGAGCGCGCCGAAATCGCCTGCCATAATACTCTCCACCGGCACATTTACCGCACCTGCAATATGCCCCGTCTCGTATTCTGCTCTCGTCCGCACATCCACTAGCATAGCTGCGCTCGTCGTTGCCATGTTATTTCGCAGAGAGCGCGGCGAGGTCAGTGAGCACCTGCGCCGCGTGGAGCTCAGGCTTCACCTTCTCATACACCTTC
>JBAYHQ010000007.1:0-27861 GCA_041666065.1 Minisyncoccota bacterium
CGTACCGCCCGCCGCGGCGATCGCCTCCCAATCGGCGATTTGTGCATCAGAAATAGGGAGTGGGGCAGGAGCGGCTGGAGCAGTCCCTGGGTATTTCGTACCCGTAACACTGCAGCCGGAGATGGTCTGGTAGGACGCTGTCCCTCCCACCGAACAGCTGGAGAGTGAGTACGCCCATGCATTCCCTTGGACCGTCACGCCCGTAAGCGAGGTCGCGATACCCGTCACGTACATCATGAAATCAAGGTCGCCCGTAATGCTGCTCCACGAAGGGCTCGGCGCGTTCCAATTGCTGCTTGATTTGGCGGCACCGCGCGAATAGCCGCTGTTAGTATCAAGACCCCACGTGAAATAGTTCGCCGAGCTAACTGCGGAAGCGACAGCGATGACCCAGTAGGTCTGGTCTGTAGTCACGGACGGCGTGCTCGCGAGCGTCACGTCAGCGAAGCTGTACGTGCCCGTCACAATAGCAGCCGGGATAGTGCCACTTGCGAGCACGGTCGTAGATGGCTTGCCGGCATTGTCGGTCACTATCTTTATCGTGAGGTCGCCAGGACTGCCGGTCTTCTTCAGGTTCAAAGTCAGCCTCGCAAGCGACGCACTCACTGACGGCTTGACTGCTTGCGCGACGCCGGCGTGCGCCGAAGTGTCTCCCACCTTAAAGCCGCTGTTCTGCACCGTCCATTGTTGGTCAGCGACAGGGTCTACGCCTACCGCGACGGTCGCGTCTCCGGTTATCGTGCCGCTTCCAGTAATATCCCCATTGGAGAATACGTTCCCTGTGACGGTGGAGTTATTACTCAGGGAGACGCCTCCTTCTCCTATCTGCACGCCGTATCGGAATGACACGACGGAGGAGTTAATGCCGACCGTTACCTGTATCTCCTTCGTCGCGGTCGGGTTCGTGCTGTTTGGTACATATCCTATGGCGGTTAGACGTTTCGTATTGCCGTCTATGGTCGCCATGGAGACAGAGAACATGCCGTTGCCGAGCGTCGTGTCAGACTCGCCCGAATAGTTGACAGTGTGATTGAGCTCGTAGACCGCCTTGTCTATGCCGGCCTCCGCAAGCGCTCGTGCCTGCGCCGATGCGAGCGAGAACCTCTCCGACTGCACGGCGCTCCCGAAGTAATTAAAGAAGCTCGTCGTGACGGCCATAACGATAGCACTCACGATAAGCGAGAACACGAGTATGGAACCTTTGTCGGATGGGCGGGGAAGAATCATAGATTTCGTAAGTATATATGCTCGCGCAGATGCAGTTGTGTAAGCGTGCCGCGCACCGTGGCGGTCGTGGTGGCGTCCACCGTCACGCTCGCTACCGATGCGAAGCTCGCATTGTCGTAGGTAAAGGCGAGCGCATCAAGACTATTGGTAAGCATTTTCGTCCCACCGACGCGCGTACTGCTCGGTGCCATATCGGTAATACGGTACGCCTGTGTGCCAGCAGCATACACACCAACATAGTCGTACGTGCTCGGTATGACCGCACCGGAGGCGTCTAAAGAGGGGAGTTCAAATATGACTGTGGTCGTGCCTGAGGTATACCCGACCCCTGAAAAGGTGTGTGCTGCGACGACCTGCGTGGCCTGCAGGCCGGCTTCGCGCACCGCCTGCACAATACCCGTTCCGTCTAGCGCAACGCGAATAGACGATTTCTGCAGGTCTATAACACGCCCATACACTATATAGAGCTGCGTAACCGCGAAAAGGAGCACCGCGAAAAGCGCTGTGGTGATAAGCACCTCTATGAGCGTAAACCCAGAGACGTCTCTCTGGTGATTCTCTCGTGTAGTAGGGAGCGCTTTTCCCATATTAGAGACCACCTGTCTTCGTGATGAGCGTCGTGAGCGAGACGACGCGCGTCGTCCCGTCGGAGGCCCGCCACGAGACACCCGCTGCTGCCTTCGTCGTCTCCGCATTCCACACCGACAGACTCGTGCTGGCTTGCCCTTGCGGGAGCGTGGCGAGCGCTGGGTCGGAGAACGAACCTTCGGCGGGGAGGGAACTGTAGCCAAGCGCTCGCAGCTCATCAAGCTTACTGTCTGCGATGTGGAATGCCACGTTCTCATACGTGGCATCGCGCGTCGTCTTAATAGCCCCGACCACGAGTGTCGCGAAGGCGACGGTGAGGCTCACGATGAAAAGCGAGACGAGCATCTCAACCAGAGAGAATCCGCGACGAGCCGATACGACATGCATATGAGAAGTATAGCAAGCCTGCTCGCGTGCGTATTTGCTATACTTCTCACATGCTCGTCATCGCCAACTGGAAAGCCTATGTAGAGGATTTCGCAAAGGCGAAAGAGCTTCTCGCTGCGAGCAAGAAAGCGTCGCGCAGGAGCTCTTGCGATATCGTGCTCGCGCCGCCCGCACCGTTTCTAAGCGCACTCGCGCTTGGCAACAAGTCTGCAGTCGCATTCTCGGCACAGGACGTGTCGTATACCGAGGGCGGTGCGAAAACAGGCGAGACAACCGCGCTCATGTACCAGACCGCAGGGGCTACCTACGCAATCATCGGTCACTCGGAGCGCCGCGAAGCAGGAGACACCGACGCCATCGTGGCAAAGAAGCTTTCCCACGCGCTTGCGCACGGGCTCACACCTATCCTGTGCGTCGGCGAGCGCGAGCGCGACAGCGACGGCCGCTATCTCTCCTTCGTGCGCGAACAGATCACCGCAGCGTGCGCACCGTTTACCACGAAAGAGCGCGCGCAGATCATCGTCGCGTATGAGCCGTTATGGGCTATCGGCAAAACCGCTGACCACGCGATCGGGCCAAACGACCTCGCTGAGATGGTGCTCTATGTACGCAAAGTACTTTCGGAACTTCTGTCAGGAAAAAACGCACGGCATTCACTCGTGCTCTACGGAGGTTCAGTTGAGCCGACAAACGTACGCGAACTCGCACACGCGTCGCAGGTGGACGGATTCCTCGTCGGACATGATTCGGCGATACGAGAAGATTTCGTGAAGCTCATCAAGGAGCTCTCCTGAGTCATGCGCACTGTTCGCGACATACCGATTTTCAAAAATATACCGATACTCGTGCGGACCGCGATGAATGTGCCGATTGAGAAAGGGATCGTAGCAAACGACTATCGTCTGCGGCGCGCACTGCCCACCATACGCTTCCTGTCTGAACGCGGGGCGAAGGTCGTACTTATAAGCCACATCGGCGAGCAGGGCACAGAGACGCTTGCGCCGGTCGCCCAAGCCCTCGGCAAGCTCATACCGCGCGTCTCGTTCTGCTCGGAGAGCGTGGGGAAGGTGGCTCGTGACGCAGTCCGCAATCTCGCGCCAGGGGAGATACTCGTACTTGAGAACCTGCGCCGCCACCGAGGCGAACGCATGAACGAAGAACCTTTTGCGCACGAGCTCGCGGCGCTTGCCGATGTCTTCGTACAAGATTCTTTTGATACGTGCCACCGAGCACATGCGTCTATCGTTAGCGTACCGAAACTGCTCCCGTCGTATGCGGGACTCCTGCTTGAAGAAGAGGTGGCGGCGCTCCAAGCGGCGCTCGTGCCAAAAAGCCCCTCGCTTGCCGTTATCGGCGGCATGAAGTTCAGCACGAAAGAAGCGGTGCTCGCGACACTCCTCACCAAATACGACAAGCTGTTTGTCGGGGGCGCGCTCGCAAACGATTTCCTCAAGGCATCGGGGCACCCTGTGGGGAAGTCGCTCGTCGGAGACCGTGGCGACGGCACGCTCCAAGCGATGCTGCATGATCCCAAACTACTCCTGCCGATGGACCTAGTCGTCGCTCCCGCACACACAGTCGGTACGCCGCTCGCGCGCGCGAGCTCCCGTGTAGTACACACCGACCAAGTACGCGCCGACGAGATCATAGTGGATCACGGACCGGCAACCGAAGCTCTGCTTGCAGAGCTCTCCCGACAATCTAAGACGATTCTCTGGAACGGGCCGCTCGGCAATTATGAAAACGGCTTTACTGACGCGACTGACGGTTTCGCTCGCGCTGTAGCAGGCTCCGGCGCACGCTCGGTCGTGGGTGGAGGAGACACAGTAGCGGCGGTAGAGAGTCTCGGCCTCGCACCGAAGTTCTCGTTCGTCTCTACCGGCGGCGGTGCGATGCTTGATTTCCTCGCGAAAGGCACGCTCCCCGGCATTGAGGCGCTCGGTTAACTCCCAAGTTTCTTGTTCTCTCGCGAACGTATACAATGCTTGCTACATGTTCCCGCTCCACGAACCGCTTAGTGAGACCACCCGTGAGGCACTCGCACACTACGACGACCTGACTGCGGCGCTACTCGCACGCCGCGGCGTCGTAACGAAAGAAGAGGCAGAGCGATTTCTCAATCCCTCATACGACCTGCACCTCCACGACCCATTCCTGATGACCGATATGCAGAAAGCCGCGCGACGACTCGCAGATGCGATACTGGCGAAAGAAAAAATCGCCGTATGGAGCGACTATGATTGTGACGGTATACCAGGGGGCGTGCTCCTGCACGACTTCCTGAAAAAAGCGGGGGCAGATTTTGAAAACTATATTCCGCATCGGCACGACGAAGGGTACGGCATGAACACCGACGGCATAGAAAAACTCGCAAAGAATGGCGTGCGGCTGATCGTCACCGTAGACTCCGGCATCACCGATACCGAGCCGGTCGCACGCGCGAACGAACTCGGTATGGAAGTCATCGTTACCGATCATCACCTGCCCGCGAAGATATTACCCGACGCGTTTGCAATCCTGAATCCGAATGCGCGACCCGATGAGACGTATCCCTATAAGAGTCTCTGCGGCTCCGGCGTCGCGTGGAAGCTTGTCTGTGCGACACTCGCGACAGAACCGAGTCTCCGCGAGCGCGTGCCGGAAGGGTGGGAGAAATGGCTCTTGGATATGGTGGGACTCGCGACTATCGCCGACATGGTCCCACTCACGGGCGAGAACAGGCTACTCGCTACCTACGGACTCCTCGTCATGCGCAAGTCGCCGAGGATTGGGCTCCAGAAACTCTGTCGCGGTATGCGCACCGACCAGCGCACGATTACCGAAGACGATGTCGGTTTCATGATCGCGCCGCGCGTGAACGCGGCGAGCCGTATGGGCGACGCGCGCGAGGCGTTCCGCCTCTTCACCACGACCGACGAAGACCTAGCTGACGAGCTCGCGAAGAAACTAGAGAAGGCAAACCGACAGCGAAAGGCGGAGGCGGGAGCGATAACGCGCGCAGTACACGCGCGGCTCAAGGAGCGTGGCGAGGTGCGCAGTGTGATAGCACTCGGCGATCCAGAGTGGCGCCCTGCACTCCTTGGTCTCGTTGCAAATACGATTGCAGACGAGTACGAGCGCCCCGTGTTCCTCTGGGGGAGAGAAGGGAACATGCGACTCAAGGGCTCTATGCGAAGCGGCGGCCCCACGCACGCGCTTGAACTCATGCGTGCGGCCGTGGATACATTTGAAGATTTCGGTGGGCACGCGGCCGCAGGTGGTTTCACTGTGCTTGATGACGCGATCTTCTTCTTAGAGGACCGACTGGTACTTGCCCTGCGTAGCCTTGGCGAAGTAGGGGAGGCGCATGCGCGATTGGAGGCGAGAGAGGAGGACTCTCTCGCGAACCATGCCGACGCAGTGATCACTCCTGAAGAAGCGACGCTCGCCTTCTTGAAAAAGATAGAGAAGCTCGCACCCTTCGGCATGGAAAATCCGAAGCCTGTGTTTCTGCTCCGCGAGATTTCTATACGCGAGATTTCACGCTTCGGGAAAGCACAGGAGCATTTGAAGTTGCAAGTGGAGACAAACGAAGGGAGAGGGAGTGTGGATGCGGTGACCTTCTTCGTGAAGGGCGCGATCGCGCGAACAGCAGAAGCACTCACGAAGGGCAGCCGCGCAAACTTGCTCGCCCACCTAGAGCGCGACACCTTCTCGCGCGGCACCCCCGTCCGCCTGCGACTTATTGATATTCGGCTCACGTAGAAACCCATTTCGAAACATACCAGCGAGCTGGCGGGCAGGAAAAAGGATGTTGAATTGGCCTAGCGGCCGGAGCGCATCCTTTTTCTTGTCTGCCGGCGAGCGGGTTTTGAAATGGGTTTCGGGTTATAGTAAGCCGCATGCATTTCACCATTCATGCTGACGGCGGCTCAAGGGGGAACCCAGGGCCCGCGGGCGCGGGCGCGGTAGTGCGCGACAACTTGGGCAACATAGTCGCGAGTGTCTCCGAGTACCTTGGCGTCCGCACGAACAACTACGCCGAATACGAGGCGGTCATAGAAGCACTCAAAAGAGTGCACGGACTCGCAAAAGGGAAGCTCGCCGATACGAGCGTGATGGTGAAGATGGACAGCGAGCTCGTGGTGAAGCAGATGAACGGCGTCTACAAAATCAAGCACCCTGACATGCAGGCACAGGCCGCACGACTCAAAGAACTGGCTGCACCCTTTGGCCTCATCTCTTTCGCACACGTATTCCGCGAGGAGAACAGCGACGCCGACGCCCTCGCCAACGAAGCGATGGATAGGGGCACTTAATATATGACCAACGCTCAAATATACATCAGCTCCATCGCAGGATTCCTTGAGCTGATGGTGTACGTGCTGATCATCCGGTCAATGCGGAGAGGGGTCACGAAACCGAACCTCGCGGGGTGGGTCTTATACACCGTCGCGATGGGCATGGTCGCCGCGAGCAGTATCGCGCTCGGCGCATGGCAGGTGCTGTACCTCGTGTCCGCGTACTTGATCGGGCAGGTGACTATCATCGCACTCTCTTTCAGAACAGGGTACTTCGCCTTTTCAAAGTTTGACTACGCCTGCATAGCTCTCTCACTCTTAGGACTCTTGCTGTGGATACAAACAACCGATCCGCTGTATGCCCTCGTTCTGAATATTGCCGTAGATGCGCTTGGCACGTTAGCTATCGCAAGAAAGGTATATCTGCACCAAGAGACAGAAGACCGCCTCGCGTGGACACTCGCCTCTGGTGTCGCCATCCTCAATCTCTTCGCAGTCACATCGTTCGACATACGTAACGCTCTCTTCCCGATCTATATCGTATTTGCGAATGTGCTAATCGCCGTTCTTAGCTTCCGGCGTAACAGAGACGAGTAACGATATGAAAAAATCTATTCTCATCACAGGAGTTTCGGGTGCAGGGAAATCCTCCCTCAATATAAAGTTGAACGAGACGGGATACACGTCCTACGATATGGAAGAAATACCGGGTTTATTTTCTATGCTCGACAGGAGGACGGGGAAACCTTTTACGGATTACGACCATGCCGACCTTGCGAAGGTAACCTCCTTAGATTGGGTCTGTGATACGGAAAAGCTGGATGCTCTTATAAAAAATGAAACTTCGCCCTTAGCCTTCTACTGCGGCAATGCTTCTGATATGGAAACCATCCTTCCTTTCTTTGATTCTGTAGTCCTGCTCAAGATCGGCCCAGAGGCGACACGACATCGTCTGACCACACGTACGAGCAACGAGTTCGGCAGAACGTCTCATATTCAGGATTGGATTATGACTTGGAAAGATCAGTGGGATGAAGAAATGGAAAAGAAGGGCGCAGTAGTGATTGATGCACACCAGAGCCTAGATCAAATCGCCAAAGAAGTGGTCGAGAAAGTGGCCGGCGCCGATACCCTCGCCAACGAAGCGATGGACCGTGGTTCAAATATTTGAACAGCTACTTATGAATTTAGAACAAAATCCCTTAGCGGCGTTTAAAAAATTTGGTGAGGCGGTGGCACATTTCTATATACCCGCAACAATTATAATTTACTCATCGGGCTTCCTGATGTGGAATTATTATCTTTCAAGTTTCAGTTTCTTCGAGTGGAATTTGATCCAGAGTCGCTATATATCTGCAGGTCTATTAATCTGGCTCCCTATTAGTCTTGCTGCGGGAGTGTATGTAATAACTCTTAGCAGGATCTCAGATGAGAAGGTGAAGTTAACAATCAGTTCCATTTTTGGAGTACTTGTCGGCGTATGGTTCGCATTGATAAGTATCTTCTTCCAAAATATTCCTCAGTATTACGGGGGAGCTAAACCAATCCCAGTGTCGATAATCGGAACTCAAGACCAAATCCATTTCTTTGAGAATTTTAATATCCTCGGAGCTAAAAATGGAGATAATGACAGTGTCCAAACATATCCCGTGTGCTTAATTTATCAGAATGGCCAAGATGCCCTCTTTGTTAATGCCAGCGGCTTTAATGCTAGCAGCACCAATAAAAATACAGGTACGAATTTCAACGTTCGAGCACTCGTCATTAATCATTCACAATTCATTGGCTTTCAAAGTGTTTTTGGCGATTATGGGGACACTCAATGTGCCGTTGCACATATGTTATCCAGCGGTCGTTCCGATCAGATCGGAAAATAAACTACAACTAGTATTTACCTGCCGTAAACAATTCGTACTGTTAGGATAATGCAATGGGCTTTCTTGTCGCCATCGTATCGGGATTTGCGAGTGGGGTAGGGGTGAGGTCGATATTTAGTTTCGGATGGGAACCGATTGTTTTCGTACTGATACTCGCGGCGCTATGCGCCGCGTTTGCTTTTCTGAAACCGCGCCTTGTGTACTCACTTGGCGCGGTGTTTTTCTTATTCGTCGCACTCGGAATGGTACGTGCAGTGGTCGCAGACACACCTGCACCAGATGCATTCCTGCGCGACCTGCGGCACCGAGTATCATACGAGGCCGTCGTCATGGGCGACCCCGACGTGCGCGAGAAGAGTCAGCGCATCGCGCTTGAGGTGCAGGGTACGGGCATGCTCGCGGTGATGCCGCTCTCGGCCGACGTACGTGTCGGCGACAAGGTGCGTGTGTACGGAACACTCTCTCTGCCCGAAGCGTTTGAGACCGACGGCGGGCGCACCTTCCGCTACGACAAATACCTGCAGGCGCGCGGTATCCGCTTCCTCATTTCATTCGGCTCTATATATACGACAGAGCCGGCACCGTGGTACTCAGTACCGGCCGCACTCGCGCGGGTGAAGCACTCATTCCTAGACGGGCTCAGTCGTGCACTGCCGCAGCCCGACTCTGCACTTGCGGGTGGCATCGTCATTGGCGGGAAGGAGGGGCTCGGCACCGAGCTCAAGGAGGCGTTCACGCGCTCAGGGCTCGTGCAGATAATCGTGCTCTCAGGGTACAACGTGATGATAGTGGCCGAGTGGGTGATGATTTTCCTCGCGCTCTTCGCGCTCCCGCGCCGGCTCCGCTACTTCGCCGGCGGGGCAGGACTTCTCTTATTCGTCGGTATCGCCGGCATCTCCTCTACGGCCGTGCGCGCGGCTATCATGGCGATCATCGCGCTCTATGCTCGCGCGACTGGGCGCTCGTACGCTGCGAGCCGCGCGCTCCTCTTCGCGGTTCTCCTCATGCTCGTGTGGAACCCGCTCTACCTCGTCTTTGACCCCGGCTTTGGTCTCTCGGTCGCAGCGACCGCAGGTATCATATGGCTCGCGCCACTCATTGAGGCGCGCCTTACTCGTCTGCGACCATTCTGGAGAAACGCCGTAGCGACAACTCTCGCGGCGCAAATTGCCGTGCTTCCACTTCTGCTCTACAACATCGGACTCTTCTCACTCGTCGCTCTGCCGGCGAACCTGCTCGTGAACCCTCTCGTACCACTTGCGATGGCTTCTGCTGCTATCGCGGGAGTGGTCGGTATGACGGCAGGGTATCTCTTCCCGATTATCGCCACCATCGCGGGGTATCCAGCTTATATCCTCACGCGCTATTTCATACTCGTTGCAGAAAAGAGCTCTGCGCTCCCATACGCGGGGTTCACGCTTGAGCACTTTCCGTTTGTATTCGTACTCGCCGCGTACGCGGCACTCATTTATGTAGTTACTTCAAAACGCTTCTCCACGACGCCCCAGTTGATGTTGGCGAAGAAGGCATCAATATAATTCTTCTTCTCCGCTGGTACGTAGTCCACCATATACGCGTGTTCCCAGAGATCCAGTGCGAGGATGACTGGGAGGCCAGCGAGTGTCCCTAGCTCGTGGTCGTTTACAAAGACTGTGTGGAGCGTGTCTGCAGAAGGGTCAGCGTACACGACGACCCAACCGATACCGCGGCTCCCCGCCACTTCGCGTATATGTGCCTCCAGCCCTTGGTCTTCATATTTGCGAGAGACCGCCTGCTCAAGTGCACTTCCTGGCGTGGGCGGAATCGGGCCACCTTCAAACTGCGAGAAGTAGTGTTCGTGCATGCGCATACCGTCAAATTCAAAGCCGAAGCGACGACGCAGTTCTGCGATGATATACGCGTTGCCGTCAGCATCTGACGACTTGAGCACAGCGATTTTCTCCATGATGAGATTCACGTGCTTCACATACCCCTCATAGAGCGCGAGATGCACGGCAACCTGCTTTTCTGAGATCCCTGCAAGAGTAGGGAGGTTGAACGTCTTTGCGGTGTAGGTCATAGAGTTAAAATGTATCACACCTAGGGAGTCCTCCTCCAACAAGGACGCCGCCTTGGGAGGCGGCGTTGAAAAGGGTCGTGACGCTAATTGGTGGTCGTGAGGGCTTGGAACTGTTGTGCCAAGCCGACGAACTTGGAAGCGTCTCCGTCTCGCATGGCGGGCATCTCGGCTGAGCGAGCGACCGGCATGAGGGCGAGGATAAATCCGCCCCAGAGGATCTGGCGCATAGAGCCGCCCCAGTTGATCTGCCGCCCATACACGGGATGCAGTACTTTCGGGCTCCTCAGGATCAGGTAGGGATAGGACTCCTCCTCAACCCATCCCACGGCGTCAACCTGTACCACTGCGGTCCCTACGTCTTCCCGTGCGAACCCTTGGAAGTGGAGGAGGGCCTTTGAGCCCAACTTGTAGAGTTCCAAGAATTCCGCCACGGCAGGCGCGATGTAGAAGCCGAAGCGGTGGCTCGCAATCTCGTGGAGGGCCCGCTCATCGGTCGTCAGGGGCGGCCATTGCCTTATGAGGCGCTGCTCCGGCCTGAGGTTGCACAGGACGGCACTGTCTTCTGCCGACAAAGCGATGAGGTTCTGGGGAACCTGCGCGAAGAATCTGGGGATTTCTAGTGCTGGCATGGTCGTGTCTCCTTGCGAGGGGTATCGGTGGCAGGAATAGGAAAGAATCTGTCGCAACCTTACTGCGTAGAGGATGAGTGTCAAGCTACCGCGAGACAACAAAGGAAAAGCGCTCCCTTGGGAGCGCTTTTCCACCGAGAAAGGGATCTAGATAATCCCTGCTTTCTTGAGTGCTGCGAAGGCACCGTTCTTCTTGATGGTCTTCAGGCCTTTCATAGAGAGGTCCACCACGACAGTCTTCGCGAGCTCCGGCACGTAAATGCGGCGCTTCTGGAGGTTCGCCTTCCGGCGCACCGAACCTGTCGGGTTGAATTGCGTCGCGCGGACGCGGTTGGAGTACCGCCCGCCAACTTGCGTGCTCTTACCGGTGATTTCGCAGGCTCGTGCCATAGTGGAAGCATGGTACCATTGAGTCTCTAAACGAGCAACATGACCGCCTTTCTCTCTTTCGTCGTCCTCATACTCTCGGTTATAGCCCACGAAGTAGCCCACGGCTACGCCGCCGATTCGCTTGACGACCCGACCGCGCGTCTCGCCGGCCGGCTGACCCTAAACCCCCTCCCGCACATAGATCTCATGGGCTCTATCATCATCCCTGCATTCCTTATGTTCTCTGGGTCTTCTATTCTTTTCGGTTGGGCGAAACCTGTCCCTTATAATCCTTACAACCTAAGCAACAAGCGGTGGGGGGAGACGTTGGTCGCACTCGCCGGCAGCGCGACGAACCTCACGCTCGCGCTTATATTCGGACTCACTGTCCGTTTCGGTGGGACAGCTTTTGACGCGACGGCACTCTCACTCGCAGCGACGATCGCATTTGTAAACCTCTTCCTCGGACTCTTCAACCTCATACCGTTCCCGCCCTTAGACGGGTTTACGGCGCTGCGCGCGGCGCTCCCGTGGCATCTTGCACAGGGTATGAACCGTTTTGAGCAGCAGATCCGCTCTATGGGCATCATCTCGCTCATACTCTTCCTCTTCCTCTTCTCCTATCTCTTTGTCACCCCGTTCTTCCATTTCGTCGTCTGGCTGTTCGGCGTTATAACCGGCATCGTATAAAAAGAAGAGAGGTACCACCTCTCTTCTCCAAGTCAGTCGTCCCTCTGCCACTCTGGCCCGTGTATACACGGAAACGGATGCCAGTGCTGTTGGGTGCCTCCGTGCCCATGCGGGCCTTGATTTTGCTCCTCAGTCTGAGGACAAAGCGACTGGCAGCACTCAAAGAAGACCAGCTCTGCGCCCTGTCCTTGCAGTGATGAATCGGATTCGCTTGCGGCTATCCCCATGATCTCTCCTCCTGCGAAATGAAGCGGTGTTCTGCTCTGGCAAATAGTATACAACTGCAAATTGCAAACGCTCTACTGCTATACTGTATAACAATGGAGTACCAAGTGCCTCAGTTTATAGACGTTGAAGACAAGATTATCGGGCCGCTGACCCTGAAGCAGTTCATCTACCTCGCGGGTTCGGCAGGGCTCTGTATCGTTTTCTTCGCCTACCTCTCGTTCGTCTTTGCGCTTCTGTTTTCGCTCCCTGTCGCCGGATTCGGTGCGGCACTCGCTTTCTATAAGATAAACGGCAAGCCGTTCATAGACGTGCTTGAGGCGGGGTTCAACTACTACGTCCACGAGAAACTACTCCTCTGGCGGCAGAGCGAGCCGAACGAACACGCGGAGAGTACCGCTACGACAGAGGGGAAGCCGGTCGTACTGCCAGAGCGTGGTGCGCCGCGACTTACGCGCGGGAAGCTCTCTGAGCTCGCGTGGTCGCTTGACGTGAAGCCGACGCCGCCAGTGGAGAAGCAATAAACCAACCATGGAACCGACTAAAGCAGGGCAGACACAACAGTTCGTACCGGTAAAAGAGATCCGGAACGGCGTCATCATATTGAAAGACGGCGGTTATCGGGGCATCCTTATCTGCTCCGCGATCAACTTCGGCCTCAAGTCAGCCGACGAACAGCACGCCATCACGCTCGGATTCCAGAACTTCCTCAACACCCTAGATTTCTCCATCCAAATCGTTGTCCATTCGCGGCGGATGGACCTACGCCCGTATATCGCACTTCTTGAGGGCAAGGCGACGGAACAGAAGACCGAGCTCATGCGTATCCAGCTCCGCGAGTACGTGGAGTTCGTCCGCTCATTCACCGACCAAGCGAACATCATGACCAAATCGTTCTACGTCGTGGTGTCATACGCACCGGCAGTCACCGCGGCGAGCGCGACAAGTTTCTTGCGGCGTGACACTGCCGCTGAAAAAACCGCCGCGGGAGAGACCTCCTTTGAAGAGAACAGCGCTCAGCTGGAACAGCGTATGTCGCTCGTGGCAGGAGGGCTTGCTGGTACGGGCGTACGCGCCGTACCCCTCGGCACTGAAGAGGAGATAGAGCTCTTCTATCGCTCGTTTAACCCAGGGGAACTGGAAAACCCTATCCGCCTTTCTGCATAATCCTATGGCACTCCTTGATTTCCTTAGCCGCAAGAATAAAGAAGCAGAGACTCCGGCGATAACGCCGGTTCTCCCGCGCGATATATATAAACAGAGCTCGCTTGACCTCGTAGACACTATCGCGCCCACCGCACTGCGCATCGGCTCTCGCGAAATAGAGCTCGGCGAGAAATTCGTACGCACCTTCTACACCGTCTCATACCCACGCTTCCTCTCTGATAGCTGGTTCTCGCCGATCATCAATCTGGACAAGATGCTAGACGTATCTATCTTCATCCACCCCATAGAGACCGAGCAAGCGCTCCGCGGTTTCCAGAAGAAAGTAGCTGAGGTACAGAGCCAGATAAACGAACGAGAGTCCCACGGGCTAGTGCGCGACCCGCTTCTAGACACTGCGTACCAAGATCTGGAAACGCTGCGCGACAGCCTGCAGCAAGCGCAGGAAAAGCTCTTTGATGTGGGGCTCTATCTCGCGCTCTACGGTGATACGAAAGAGGAGATTAATAAAACCGAGGGTGACATCCGCGGCATTCTTGATTCAAAACTGGTGTATACGAAACCGGCCCTCTTCCAGCAGGAGCAGGGGTTCCGTTCGTGCTTGCCCCTCGGCTCCGACGAGCTCCTCGTCAACTCCAAGCTGAACTCGGCGCCGCTCTCCTCCATCTTCCCGTTCGTATCGTTTGACCTCACAAGCGACCGCGGCATACTCTACGGCATCAACCGACACAACTCTTCGCTTGTCTTGTTTGACCGCTTCTCACTTGAGAACTACAACTCGGTCATCTTCGCGAAATCCGGTTCGGGCAAGAGCTATGCGACTAAGCTGGAGATACTGCGTTCGCTCATGTTTGGTACGGACGTCATCGTGATTGACCCTGAGCGCGAGTACGAGCAGCTTGCAGAAGCGACCGGCGGCCGCTCGTTCAACATCTCGCTATCCTCAGAAAACCACATTAACCCGTTTGACCTGCCGCCGGTGAAAGAGGACGAGGAGCCGCGGGACATCCTCCGTTCCAACATCATCTCGCTCGTCGGACTCTTCCGCATCATGCTCGGCGGCCTCACACCAGAGGAAGACGCGATCGTGGACCGCGCAATCAGCGAGACGTACGCGCTTAAGGACATCACGGGTGAGAGCGACTTCACCGGCGCCGAGCCGCCGCTCCTCTCCGACTTTGAACAGGTGCTGACCGGTATGGAGGGAAGCGAGTCTCTGATTGAACGCCTGTCTAAATACACGCGCGGCACATGGTCGGGGTTCATGAACCAGCCGACCAACATAGACTTGAAACAACAATTCGCTGTGTTCTCGGTACGCGACATGGAGGACGAACTCAAGCCGATCGCCATGTACATCATCACGCACTATATATGGAACGAGGTGCGGCACGACATGAAGAAGCGGCTCCTTATCATTGACGAGGCGTGGTGGATGATGAAGAGCGACGACACCGCGTCGTTCCTCTACTCGCTTGCGAAGCGCGGGCGCAAATACTATCTCGGCGTCTGCACCATCACACAGGACGTGGAGGACTTCCTGAAGAGCCCATACGGTCGTCCGATCCTCACGAACTCGTCGCTCCAGCTCCTCCTGAAGCAGTCGCCCACAACGATTGATGTGCTCCAAAAGACATTCAACCTCACCGATGAAGAGAAATATCTCCTTCTTGAAGCTGGTGTAGGGGAGGGGCTCTTCTTCGCGGGTCTGAAGCACGTCGCTATCAAGATAGTGGCAAGCTACACCGAAGACCAGATCATTACCTCCGACCCGTCGCAACTTATCGCGATAAAACAGGAGAAAGCTCGGCATGCCGAAGAACAGAAATAACCCGCCGCGACGCGCCGCGCGTAGCAAGCCGCCTGAAACGATGACGTGGGGGAAGGCGGCCCCCGTCCTCGTCGTCGCCGGCATCTTTGACCTCATACGCATCTTCTTTGAAATGCTTTGGTTCTTCGGGCCGGCCCTTGTCGGGCTGTACTGCGCCGACAAGGTGGGCGACGTCGCAGTTGTGGGGAAGGCGCTTATCGCCGCTTGTACGTACGGGGCGACGACCGTAGGTGTTGTCGGTGCGCCCGCGATTGAGGCATTCGGCGTCATTATGGCGATTGCCGTAGGGTTCTTCGGCTGGCTCTTCATCGGCTTCCTTCTCGTCATAAAAAATCCGCGTATTTTCCAAAAGAATGCCGGCAACATCGCATGGTTTGCAGGAGGCCTTCTCGTAAGCGAGGTGCCGTTTGTTGGCGTACTTCCTGCGCTCACCGGCACGCTGCTGCGGCTCTACGCTGTCCAGATCAAACAAGAGGGGGCGGCGTTAAAGCAGTACGAAAAAGAACAGGTGGCGCACGAACTAGCAGAGCGTAAACGACAGGCCGCCGAGCTGCTGCAGATGCAACAGCGACAACAACTGGCGGCGAACGAAGAGGCGGCGAGTAATGTCATACCGTTTCCTTCACAAGAGGCAGCGCCCGACGAGGAGGAAATCCCCGATGAAATACGGAAGGCGGCGTAATCACACCCCACAGGCGGTATACTAGAGTCATGCGTTTCAACGTCTTAGCTCTGTCGGCGCTTCTCCTCTTCTTGCCGTCTTTCGCAGGCGCTCAAGCGCTTGACGGTTCCACCGGCGATCTCGGTGACGCCTTCACTATCTCGGTGACCCCACAGTATCCGACACCCTACAGCCAAGCGACGCTTTCGTTCCTCTCTACGTCGCTGGATCTTGCGAATGCAACCATGACAGTTTCCGTCGGCGGCAAACGAACCTACGCAGGAAGTGTGCAGCCGGTGAACGTCGCTTTGGGAAGGGCGGGGAGCGTCGCAAATGTGACGGTAACGGTAACTTCTGCCGGTGCGGTCTACAGTAAAAACGTAACCATACAGGCGCAGGACGTATCGCTCGTCGCTGAGCCAATGTCATCGTCGCACGCACTCTATCAAGGGAAGCCGCTGGTGCCGGTTGAGGGTGGTACCCGTATCGTTACGGTAGCGAACATACGAGATGCAGGAGGAAAGATCGTGAGCCCTGACTCACTCTCCTACACGTGGACCGTTGACGGGACCCTTATCGCTAACTCGTCGGGTATAGGGAAGGGGACGATCATCGTCGCCTCACCACTCAAGTATCGCGGGCGGACGGTATCGGTAGACGTAAAGAGCCAAGACGGTGCTCTCGTCGGCGGTGCAGAGATCTCGCTCTCGGTCACTGAGCCGACAGTCCGTGTGTACGTGAACGACCCCTTGCTTGGCATACGCTTTGATCATGCCCTCACCGACACCTATGCAATCCGCGGTGCAGAAGCGAGCCTCTACGCCGTACCCTTCTCCATGCCGCTTGTCGGCGGCGCACCAACTGTTCAGTGGTTTCTAAACGGTACGGCAGCACAGACCGGCAACACGCTCACTCTGCGTCCTGCGGGAACAGGGGAAGGGAGAGCCTCGCTCTCGCTTACCGCCACCACGAACACTGCGGCAGTTGCGAGCACGAATCTCTCGCTATCCTTTGGTGCCAAACCAAGCTCTAACTTCTTCGGTCTATGAACTTCCTGAATAACCAAGCTCCATCTACGCCCTCCAAGACTGCATCGCAGGACCATCTCCGCCTCATGTCTGGTGGGACGAGAAAAATACTCGTCGTGGTCTTCTTCGCGCTCGTCGGTTTCGCGACGCATGCACTGGCACAGGGGTTCGTGCCGCTCGCTCCTATCCCAAACCTGACCGAAGGAGCGGTGGCCAACTCAAAGAATCTTGCGAATTTCCTAAACAATCTCTACAAATACCTCATCGGCCTTGCTGCCACGCTCGCTGTCATACAGATCATGTGGGCGGGCTTTGAAATAGCAGTCAACAAGGAAGACGTGAGCAAGATAACCGACAGCAAGGGGAAAATCTACAATGCCCTCCTCGGACTCATTCTCGTGCTCTCGCCGGTACTTGTCTTCTCTATCATCAACCCGAACATACTGAACCTCTCGCTTAAGCTCCCCGAACTGGATACGAAGTCCGCGACAGCGCCTACCACAGGAGGTGGGGCAGCAGCTCAAAACGATACGACTGGTTGTTCGGTGACAGGCACTGCGGGCATCTTACAGTTCGCGACGTGTCCTTCGGGGACAGCCGCACAAGAGTGGGGACAGAAAAATTGCACGAAGGGAATCCTATCCGCAATTACCGCCGTAACAAAAAATCCAGACGGAACGATAGCCTCTTCTCGGCTCAGCTGTACGCAGTCCAACATATTTGAATTCATAGACGTACACACTGGAACGTCTCTCCCTCCCAACCAGTTGCGGCCCCTTGCTGTAGCGTCAAATGCACGAATCAACGGGTCTAGCACGCTGTATCAGACAAACGGCGTTGACGCGATCCAGTATGCCAACATTTGTCGTAGTGTTGGGGGGAAGACATGTATTAGCAACGCCCCTTCGCTCACGTTCTCACACGCTTGTGATCCTATGCCGCAGACAGCACTGCCCGCAGCCGCTCCTTCCCCTGCAAAGTGCTACACAGAGACGTTGACCTGCGAAGACGCGTCTGTGGCTAACCCGTACTGCGTGAGCAGCCCAAGCTGGACGCCCTTCCAATAGATATGCGCCGCACCCTCACTCTCGCCGCTATAGCACTCGTCGTTCTCGGCCTTCTGGTCGCCGCGTATTTCTACTTCTTCACCGGTACTGCCACCGTGACCGTCGCTCCGGAAGCGGGTGGGACGCTCCCGCTCGCGGGCCAGCAGACCGGAGGCGCAGGAACCACCCAGACCGAAACACCCGCTGGCACGGTTACCAGTGTCCCCGTTGTCGTCTCATCCCGTCTGGTACAGATAAGCGCCGGACCAGTCGCACTTGGAGCAGCGGTCGTAGATGCTAAGGCGAAAGACGCGAGCACAACGCCGGAAACTTCCATAAACTTCATTGAGCGAGTAAGCGGCAATGTCTTTACCTATCTCGTGCGAGCTAAGACTCTAACCCGTGTAAATAACAAAACGATCCCCGGCATACAATCTGCATCGTGGTTGCCAAATGGCTCGCTCGCTTTTGTTCGCTACCTCTCCGGCAACAATTTCTCCACCATCAACACCTATGCGCTCGCCGCGACAAGCACCAACGGATTCTTCCTCTCACAAAATCTCGCTGGCATTGACGTCTCTGCCACCGGCATACTCACCACTACTTCAGGCGTGAACGGCTCGGTGATTTCACTCGTGCGCACCGACGGCACCCGCCCGACAACGGTCTTCACGACGCCGCTTGCCTCTCTGCGCGCTTCCTTTGCAGGCAAGAATCAATATCTCGCTTTCACGAAGCCGTCAGCCTCGCTCTCAGGCGACGCGTTTCTGGTAGATGGGGCAGGGCATTTCTCCCGCATCTCTGGACCTCATAACGGGCTTGTCGCGCTCGCGAGCCCCTCAGGGAAGCTTCTCCTCGTGAGCTACGTTGCGGGTGGCGCGATGCACCTAGAGCTCGTAGAGACGACCACAGGGAACGTGGTGCCACTTCCTATCGCAACTATCGCAGACAAGTGTGTCTGGGCCGCTGACGATTCCAACATATACTGCGGTGTTCCGGTCACCGTGGACCCTTCTTCCGCGTATCCTGACGATTGGTATCAGGGTGTGGTCCATTTCTCCGACCGCATATGGAAAATACACGTGGTCGGACGCTACGCCCAGCTTGTTCTTGATTTCTCACAGGCAGACAAAGGAGACTTGGACGCCGAATCGCTTGCGGTAAATCCTGCACAGACCGTGCTTGTCTTCACCAACAAGAACGACGGCTCACTCTGGAGTTTCTCGCTCTAAGCCGCCTGCTCTTCACGCTCAAGGACGCGGCGCATATGCCACTCCTGCACTGAACCGGCGATGTTCGTCGCTATGAAATAGAGGGCAACCGCTCCGGATGTCGTGTACGAGATGGTCGCTATGAGGAAAGGGAACACATACTTGAGTTGCATGCCGATGACTTTCTGGAAATCGTTTTGCATGCCGCTCCCCGAAGGCTTCATTGTGCCTGAAAGCGCCATGTGCGCCTGCACGAACTGCGTTATACCGGCGAGCGCCGCGAGCAGAACACTCTTGCTTGCGACCGAAATAAGCCCCAAGAACTCAAGCGATGCGGTCTGGGGGACCGGCGTAAGTGCGTAGAGCCGAGTCAAGTTGATAGCAGGGAACGGTTCGTAGTAGAACACCCAGTAGAGTGCGAGAAGTATCGGGATCTGGATGAACGCCATGAGGAGACTCGCAAACGGATTTACTTCCGCCTCTTTGTAGAGCGCGAGTGTCTCCAGCGCTTCCTTCTCCTTGTCACCCTTGTGCGTCTCTTTCAACGCCTTAATCTTCGGCTCAAGGACTTTCATCGCCCGCTGGGTGCGTGCCGCGGCAAGAGAGAAGGGGAGCAAGATGATACGGATGACGATCGTGAGCAAGATGACCGCGATACCGACGTCGGACCCTGGCACGAGCGCGACGAGCGCGACGAGCGCATTGTAGATCGGATTATAAAAAACGGTGTGGAAGAAAGCTGATATCACAAATGGGATGTTAGGTGTGTATAGAAGCGATAAGTTTACCGAGTTCCGTCTGAATGTCTTCGTAGTGTACACTACCCGACACTGCGCGCGGAAAGACTATCATGGCTGGTGGGAGTGCATGTTCGCGCATAACCTCCATTATCTGGCGTTTCAGGCGATGTCGGGCGGCCGAAAGGCGGAGAACCTTCTTCGGTATGACCACGGCGTACCCAGACACTCCCTGCGGCACGACGACCATAAAATGAGGAGAGGAGAACCGTTTCCCCGTCTTCAGCGCCGTGGGGAACTCCGAGCGAGGAAGCCTTTGGCGACGTGAGAGCACGATACTAGGAGACGGAGAGGCTTGCGCGCCCTACGCGGCGGCGTTTCTGGACGATTTTACGCCCTGACGCGGTTTTGGAGCGCGAAAGGAACCCGTGGGTGGTTGCCCGCTTCTTCTTTTTCGGTTGATATGTTCTTTTCGTTGCCATGACGTACTGAAATTAGGTTGTACACATGATATTAACAGTTTCCCCGCGAAACGCCAGTGTGCGGCAGATTGTGAATCGGCGTATACTCCTTGAGAATATGGATAAGAGCAATCCGAAAGAACTCTGGGAACACGTCCTGACGCAGGTGGAGCTCTCTATTTCTCCCGCCAATTTCAACACATGGTTTCGGAACAGCTTCATCGTAAAGATAGGTGAGGATGGTGTGGTGCATGTCGGCGTGCCGAGCCAATTTTTCAAAGACTGGTATTTGAAGAAATTTCACACACTCCTCTTGAAGATAGTGCGCGACGTCTCGTACGAGTTCCGCAATATTGAATACACGATAGTGAAAGACGAGCACCGGAAGATCCCGAAAGAAACTAAGAATACCCGCGGGGCGATTGAGCTGCCGCTTGAGGAGTTCTATATAAATAAGAGCGACAACCTGAATCCGCGCTACACCTTTGATACCTTCGTCATCGGATCGTTCAATAACCTCGCCTACGCCGCTTCACAGGCAGTCCTCGCACGTCCGGGTATCACCTATAACCCGCTCTTTATCTACGGCGACACTGGGCGCGGCAAGACGCACCTCATCCAATCCATCGGCAATCAGTACAAGAAGCAATACCCTGGGAGGAAGGTGTACTACCTCACCTCAGAAAAATTCGTTGTTGATTACACCGACTCAGTGCAGGCAGGAACCGCAAACCGCTTTAAGGATAAGTACCGACAGTACGACCTCCTCATCATGGACGATGTGCAATTCCTCTCCAAGAAAGGAAAGACTGAGGAGGAGCTCTTCCACCTTTTCAACACGCTGCACGATACGAACAAACAGATCATCTTCTCGTCTGATCGTGCTCCCGTCGCTATCCCCGACATCGCTGATCGCCTCAAGGGCCGCCTCGCGAGTGGTATGACTATTGATATCGGAGAGCCCGACCCAGAATCAAGGATGGCTATTGTGCAGAAGAAAGCCGCGTTACACGGGGTCATACTTTCGGATGAGGTTATTGAGTACGTCGCCACAACACTCTCTGGCTCTATACGAGAGTTGGAAGGGATGGTGAACAGCATCGTCTGCCATGCGCAGGTAAAAGGCACTGCGCCAGATATCGCGGAGGTGCGACAGTCGCTCCGTTCTTTCACCCGCCCGCAGAAGAGTATCTCGGTTAAGAATGTTGTAGATAAAGTCGCCGAGTTCTACGGTATAGACGAGGAGAGTATTTACGAGAAGACCCGCCGAAGGGAAGTGGTGCGGCCGCGGCAGATAATCATGTATCTCTTGCGCGAGGACTTCAATATTTCCTACCCGACCATAGGGGCGAAGCTTGGCGGCCGCGATCATACGACGGTTATCCACTCCTGTGAGAAGATAAAGAGAGAAGTGCTTGTGGATAACGACCTTGGGAAGGAGATCCAAGATATTCGTACCCTACTTGTATGACCCTTATGCGATACTTATTCACAGAATATGTCCGCCAGCAGTCCTCTGGCGATCAGCAATTCCCTAGCTTTTTTGTGTTATCAACATTACCAACACCCCTAATAGAGACTGTATGAATATTTCAATTGAAAAAAAGGAATTCTCTGAGGCTGTGCATATTGTGTCTCGATTCGCAGAAAGGAAGAGTGCAACACTCCCCGCACTCTCCTCAGTACTTATTATTGCCAGTGCAGACGGTATCAAGCTGCGCGCAACAAATCTGGAAACAGGGATTGATCTGAAACTTCCAGGGTCAGTGCAACACGAAGGGGTTGTTGCTATTCCCGCAGTCATTTTGCAGCAGCTCGCCAGCTCCTTAAGTAAGGAAGGGAAGGTCACTCTTGAACATACGGGCGATATTGTTACCGTCGCGAGTGGGAATGGAAAGAGTTCTATAAAAACCGTGCCCTATGACGATTTCCCCTCCATCCCATTTCCGGAGAATCCAAAGAACCGTATCGTCCTCCCCGGAATTCTCCTTAAGAATTTGTTTACCGCGGTTGCGTCCTGTGCCTCAGCGTCGGTCGTGCGCCCGGAGCTTGCAAGCATTTATATCACAATAGAGGGTGGCGTTTTGACTGCTGTTGCGACCGACTCGTTCCGCTTGGCAGAAAAGAAAGTGCCGCTCTCAAATAACGGCACCCAAGGGAAGTTCCTTATTCCTGCGAAGAATGCTCTAGATATCGCGCAAGCACTACCGGACAACGAGATCATCATGTCGTTTGACGAGCACCAGTGCGCATTTGTCGGTGATATGGGTATGTTGGTCTCTCGTCTCACAAACGCCGTGTATCCTGATTATCGGCAGATAGTCCCGAAGGAGTCGGTGGTAGAAGCGATACTGCTCCGCAAAGATTTTGAGAATGCCCTAAAAGGAACGACGATATTCTCTGACGCATTCCAAAAAGTTCGTGTGAGCTTTGATCCGAAGAAGAACACCTTCTCATTTTTCGCTAAAAACTCCGACATCGGCGAGTCTTCGGAAGACATTCCCGCGCGAGTGTCTGGTAGCGCGCTTGATCTATCGTTCAATCACCGATATCTCTCGGCAGTGCTCTCACTCACGAATGCTGAGAGCCTCTCGCTTACGGCTGCGGGCATCGGTCGCCCTCTCATTATTAAGGGAGTTGGAGATACCTCCCTCATGTACCTTGTCTCTCCGATGAATCAGTAGGTACTAGGGCATTGAGACGACCGGCACGAAGATCTCAGGGTTATTCATGAAGAAGTAAGGATGTGAGGCTTGCCACGCGCTGATGCCGTACTCCCAGTATGCGTACTGTGCGTCGCGCGAGGAATTCGTAGCGTAACTGCGCGGGTCGTTCTTGTCGGTCCAATAGAGGAGTGAATGGGGAACGATCGCCCCAGAGGCGTCCGGTACGCGCCAGTTCCCTTGGAGCATAGGCGGTACGGAAGAAGGGATAGGACTTGGCTCACCGAAGTATGTCTTTGGATACTTAGACAGCGCGTATGCCATAGCCTCATGCCACATTGGTGCTGCGATGAAGCCGGCTACCGACTTCACCATCGGAGAGTTGTCGTTGTTGCCGGCCCAGACGCCGATAGCGACAGACGGGCTGTATCCGACAACCCATGCGTCGCGCGTGTCGTCGGTCGTACCGGTCTTTACCGCCACATCATACCCAGGGAAGGAGAGTGGGGAATCAAGCGGATATTCCGGCAGTCTCGCCTGTGCGTCGGAGAGCATTGCTGAGATGTCGTGCGCGGTATTTTCTGGTAACACCTGCGCTGGAGCCGGCGCGTACTGCGCGAGGATATTGCCGCGCGAGTCGCTCACCTCTAAGAGGCCTACCGGAGGGTTCCTCACCCCGTCATTTGCAAATACCGAATAGGCACTCGTAAGGTCTAGGAGGCGCACCTCGCCGCCTCCGAGCACGATGGTAAGGCCGTACTGGGAGAGGTCGCCGAGGGTCACGAGCCCCATAGATTTTGCGAAGTTGATGACGTTGGTAACGCCGGCAAGGTACAGCACCTTGATAGCAGGAATGTTGATGGATTGGGCGAGCGCCGACTCAAAGGTCATGGGGCCGCGGAAGTTCCCGTCGTAGTTCTCCGGCGCATAGCAAGGAGACTCACTATTCGTGACTTCTGAGGGGCGGCATGCGGTGGAGAACTGTGTGGGGACGTCAAAGACGACGGTGTCGCGAGTGTATCCGCGCATCAGTGCGACAGAGTACGCGAACGGCTTCATAGTGGAGCCGGGTTGTCGGAGTGCGAGTGTGGCGTTGTATTGACCGTCTATAGCAGTGTCAAAGAAGTCTCGCGAACCGACCATAGCGAGTATTTGTCCTGTCGTCGGATCTATAGCGACGAGCGAGGCGTTTGATGCTTTAAACTTGGTCACATTCTCAAGTGCGTAGCGGTTTACGATGGACTCAGCTTTTACTTGTAGGTCAGCGTCAAGAGTCGTCGTGACCTTGAGTCCTGTGGTGAGCGCCTTCGTGCCGTAGGTGGTTTCAAGCTGGTTCAGTATGAAGAAAACGAAGTGTGGCGCGATGATTGAGTTGCGAGCTGTTGTTGAGAAAGAAACTTGTTCCGCTTTCGCCGCTTCGTAAGCCCTGTCATCTATAAATCCGAGCGTACGCATACGTTCAAGCACGACGTTTTTGCGAGCATCAAGCTGGTCTTTATGCGAGCCGTAGGGCGAGTAATACGACGGTGCTTGGGTCATCGCGGCGAGGTATGCCGCCTGGGCGGGTGACAAGTCACGCGCGGGCACACCGAAGTAGGCTTCCGAGGCGGCCTCAATGCCGTAGAGGGTACCGCCGTAGGGGATGTTGTTTAGATACGCCTCAAGTATCTGGTCCTTGGAATAGATCTGCTCAAGCTTCAAGGCAAGCATCCATTCGTGTATCTTGCGGGTGACACTCTTCTCGTTAGTAAGGAGCGTGTTTTTCACGACCTGCTGCGTGATCGTGGAGCCGCCCTGTGCGAGAGCGCCGCCAAGCGCGTCCACGATCATCGCGCGTATGATAGATGTGATGCGGATACCGCCGTGCTCATAGAAGCTTGAGTCTTCTATCGCGATAGTCGCCTGTATGGCGTTCGGCGAGATCTCTTTGAGCGTCACGATGTCGCGTTTCGCGTCGCGGTTGTAGTCGTACAGCAGGACCTGCCCCGTGCGATCGTAAATCTTCGTAGACTGGTCAACTTGGCGGTTCGCGAATGAGCTGATGTCTGGCACTGGGGCAACAGTGACCGCCACGAGGATAGCTCCGACAACGATGAACACAATGCCCGCGAGTACGAGCGCCGACGCGATGAGCGTATGCCGAGAGAGAATAAAACGAGACCGCATGGTGCGTATGCTAGCACAAACGGTCCTGCCTCTTGGCAGGACCGTTTGTGCGGGCCGGGGCAGGCTACTTAGTAGTCGGTCTCAGGAGCTTCAAAATCACTCTCTTCTTCGTCGCCCTCATCATCACCGTGCTCGTCGTCCACAAAAAGGTCATGTTCAAACAGATCTTCTTCTTCGTTCATACAGATGCGTTACTGCGTTAAGAGTTAATCCCTTATAAAAGAGGGACCGCTCTATTTGAGCAAAAATTATATTTTATGCAAGGGTTTTTGTGCCGCGGTGTGGATTATCTCCGTGTGACACCCATAGCGAGCGCGGTAATGCCGACGGCGATCGCGTCTAATTCGTCGTCTAAACGATTTTTCTTGGCAGGGAGGGAGAGTAGTCGGGGGATCATGTCGGCTATCGCTTTCTTGCTCGCGCCGCCGTAGCCGGTTACCGCGAGCTTCACTTGCTGGGGAGAGCACTCAATAACAGGGAGATGGGCGCCACCAGCTGCCGCAAGGACGGTGCCGCGCGCCTCAGCTACGCCGAGAGCGGTCTTCTTATTGATACTGAAGAAGAGCGTCTCAATGCCAAGTGCGTCGGGTGCGTAGGTGGCAATCGCTTCTGACACCGCGTCGGACACTTCTGCGAGACGTGCCTCGGCACTACCTTTTTCGGGCAGGATGCAATCGCTCCAGAGAAGCGTCGGTCGCGAAGGGTTGCCCTCAACGACGGCGATGCCGAGACGGTCGTATCCTGGGTCAATCGCCAGTATTCTCATCACTCGTGCTCTCGTATCCGCGGGCGTTGGTAAATACCTGCTGGACATCTTCGTGCTCATCAAGCGTTTCAAGGAGCGCTGTAAGCTTCTCCTCGTCCGTACCGGAGATTTCGGTCAGTGGTTCGTTCGGGACATAGGCGTTGCCGACTTTCGTAAATGCCCAGCTCGCGGCCCCAGGGGGCGATACCTCAAGACCCTGCTTAGAGAAGAGGTGCTTTATCTCTGGCGTAGTGCGGTTCTTGTTGTCGGTAAGGGCATCAATGATGATAGCGACGCCGGCGGGACCGTATGCCTCGTAGACGACCTGCTCAAGATTGCCGGAATCCTTTGAAGCGCCCTTGGTGATTGCGCGTTCAATATTTTCTTTCGGCATATTCTCTGCCTTCGCACGAGCGATAGCGGTAGCAAGTCCTGGCGCGGTGAGGATACCGTTCGCCTTCTTAGATTCCATAGCGATAAGGCGCGCGTAGCGCGAGAAGACGCGGCTTCGTGCCGCATCAGTGACGCCCTTCTGCCGCTTGATCTGAGACCATTTACTGTGTCCTGACATAGAGACACTATAGCAAAATACGGAGATTTTAAAAAAGTCAGGTTGCGAGGTACGCTCGGCTCTTCGCGGTAAGCATGCGGCCGCGGGGGGAACGCTCTATGAAGCCAAGACGGAGCAGGTAAGGCTCGTAGACACTCTCTATAGTGTCGGGGTCTTCGTGGAGCGCAGCCGCAAGCGCACGCACGCCTGCTGGCCCGCCGTGGAAGCTCTCGCGGAGCGTCTCCAAATAGCGACGGTCGTCCTTTGTAAGGCCGAGCGGGTCTATGCCGAAGAGCGCGCAGGCGTCTGCACACAGTTCCGCCGAAAGCGGACGCTCATGCACCTCTGAGAAGTCGCGCACGCGCTTCAGAAGTGCGTTCGCAACTCGCGGGGTCGCACGGCTGCGTGCTGCGATGCTCTCTATAACCTCATCTGGCGCAGCGAGACCGAGTAGTTGCGCTGAGCGGTGGAGAATGTCGCGCAAGTCGTCGTCACTATAGAAATCTAGCTGGTAGGTACCACCGCCGAAACGCGAACGCAGTGGTCCTGAAAGTTCTGCGACGCGCGTCGTCGCGCCGACGAGGGTGAAGGGCGGGAGCGCAAGTTCTACGGTACGCGCTGAGGGGCCCTTGCCGAGGATGATATCAAGGTGGCCCGACTCAAGGGCGGGGTAGAGGAGCTCCTCTATCTTGTGTGAGAGACGGTGTATCTCGTCAATGAAGAGCACCGTGTTCGGTTCAAGGTTGGTCAGTATCGCCGCGAGATCGCCCGCCCGCTCAATAGCGACACCAGAAGTACTCTTGAGGGGTGAGCCGAGTGTTGTGGCGACGAGGTAGGCGAGCGTCGTCTTACCCACCCCTGGCGGACCGTAGAAGAGGAGGTGTTCGGGCATACTCCCGCGCTTCTTTGCCGCGTCAATAGAAACACGCACATTCGCTTTTATCTGTTTCTGACCTACGTATTCGTCCCAGTGTGAGGGGCGAAGTGCCGCGTCAAGCTCGGCGGGGACAAGCGGAGAGGTCGGAAGCGGGGTTGACATAAAAATGGGATGATGCTAGCATTCTAGCATAGTTTTCAGGCCGCAACTTGTGCCATAGGAACGGCAAAAGTTGCGGCATAAGTGTTCCCTTAATCCTGTTCATCATCCTCTAGGCAAGGCTTGACGGCTTCGGGCGTTTCCCCAAGGACTTTCTGGTTCAGTACTTCGGTATTGTCGCTGGGAATCTCCTCAGGTGTCTCGTCCACCCAGCATTTATGCTGGTTTTGC
>JBAYHQ010000008.1:0-27466 GCA_041666065.1 Minisyncoccota bacterium
CTTGAGCCGCTCGCGACACCCGAAGCAACACCTGCGCCGCAAGTGCCGACTACAGCTCCGAGCGCCGCGCCTGCACTCGCTGCACCCGCACCCGTGCTGGAGCAAGTTTCAGTACAGGAAGCAGTACCGGCAGCACCGGCAGGGACACCGCTCAAGACGTATTCCGGAGATTTCAGCGACCGCATCAAGACGATGGGGGCGACAACGGCAACCATACTTGCCGCTGAACAAGATGCTACGCCACGCATACCGCTTTCAATCCCTGAAGTGCCGAAGAATCGCATCGCTTGGTATGTTGCCGGCGGTGTCGTGCTCCTCGTCATGGGTATCGTCGGTGCATATTTTGCGTACTCGCGGTATGTCGCATCGCTTTCGCCGGTCGTCGTCGCACCGACGGTCCGCACGCCGATCCTTGTAGACGAGACCGAGCAGGTGTCCGGCTCAAGTGTGGAGCTGGCGAAAGCTATCAGGCAATCAGTCGGTAAGCCGCTTCCGCCAAACGGTGTCCGGCTTATTGCGCTTGGTGACGATGCCGCTACAGGCCAGACAGTCTTCGCCGCTGTTGCCGTGCGCGCCCCTGGCGAGTTGCTGCGTAACATAGATCCAGCAAACAGCATGGCGGGCATCGTAAAGACTGGTGCGGACCAGAGCCCCTTCTTCTTGCTCGCGGTTACCGCCTATGGCCCGACCTTTTCAGGCATGCTCTCGTGGGAGTCGCACCTCCAGACCGACTTAGACACGCTGTACCCGCTAGTACGAGGCAATGTACCGGTAAACGCTACCACCACGCTTGCCACAACGACACCGGTCACCCCCGCGGGGGCGAAGGCCGGTTTCCGCGACGAGGTGGTGAGTAACCATGATGTACGTGTGTACCGCGATGCGGCTGGGCGCAGTGTGGTGCTCTACGGTTACTGGAATCCTTCCACGCTCATCATTGCGCGTGATCCGGCGGCATTTACTGACATAGTCGCTCGTCTCGCAACATCGCGCACACGATAGGCATCTGCTTTGTCGTCCTCCCTCCATTGCGAGAGGGTTTTGTCTGCTATCATGCAAACCATGACCACAGAAAACTTTAAACAAAAACTTGAGGAGGAGAAAGTGCGACTAGAAACGGAGATGGGGAGTGTCGGACGCAAGAACACTGCGGTACCGGATGACTGGGAGGTACTGCCGTCGGAAATCGGCGTAGAATCAGACGTGGTGGACCAAGCCGACGCTGTGATCGGGAACGAGAGCAATGCAGCGATTCTCGCCGATCTTGAGGCTCGGTACGATTCGGTACTCGCCGCACTTGCACGGATCGCCAATGGGACATACGGCGTGTGCGAAGTGTGCGGGGGAGCGATAGAAGAAGGACGTCTCACCGCTGATCCTGCGGCGACGACCTGCGTCGCGCATTTGTAGAACATGCCCACAGCGAAGCCGAAATCTCCTCCGGTTCGCTCAAAACACACTGCGCAGAAAGTCGGCTACGCGAAGACTCTCGCTGCACAGCCGGTCGGGTCGGGCGCGTCTATAGTCGTCGTAGAGGCTGATCTCACTCGTGGTCTGCACAACTTCGCCGTTGTTGGGCTTGCTGATAAGGCAGTGGAGGAAGCGCGCGACAGAGTAAGCGCCGCGATCCGTCACTCCGGCTACAAGCCGCCGAAGCAGCAGAACAAGCGTATCGTGCTCTCACTCTCTCCTGCAGATTTGAAAAAGGAGGGCTCGCATTATGACTTGCCGCTCGCGCTCGCGTACCTCATCGCGGCAGGAGAACTTACTCAGTGCGAGGACGACGCACTCTTTATCGGCGAACTCGCTCTTGATGGCACGCTTCGCGCGGTACGGGGCGTCTTGCCGCAAGTACTCGCCGCGAAGCGTCACGGCTTAAAGAGGATTTTCGTACCCAGAGAGAATGCGCGTGAAGCGCTTCTTGCCGAAGGCGTCGCTGTGTACGCGCCAGCATCACTTACGGAACTTCTTTTGCATTTGAAGGGTGAGAAGCCATTGCCCGTCCTGCTCCGCGACCGCCACGAGCTCGTGCCACCGCTCTCGCTTGACCTTGCCGATGTGAAAGGCCAAGAGAGCGCGAAGCGTGCGCTTGAGATAGCAGCAGCGGGGCGGCACAATATCGTTTTCTACGGTCCTCCGGGGACAGGGAAGACGATGCTCGCTCGCGCACTCTCCGGCATACTGCCGCCCTTGACCGACGATGAGACGCTTGAAGTGACGGCGATCCACTCTACGGCAGGACTCCTCAAAGATGGCGAGGCGGTGCGGTGGCCGCCGTTCCGCGCACCGCACCACTCCGTGTCGCACGTTGCGATCGTGGGTGGCGGCGCATTCCCAAAGGCTGGCGAAGTGACACTCGCGCACAAGGGTGTCCTGTTCCTTGATGAGTTTCCAGAATTTGAATCACGCGTGCTTGAGGCGCTTCGCCAGCCGCTTGAAGATCGGACGGTTACCGTCTCGCGGGCACGCGCTACTGTCACCTTTCCCGCTGATTGCATGATAGTCGCCGCGATGAATCCAGCCGACACTCTCTCTACCGATTCGCGCGAAGCGTTTCGTGCCGCTGCGAAGCAGTCGCGACGCATCAGTCGGCCGATTGTGGACCGTCTGGACCTCTGGATAGAAGTACCGCTCGTGCCGCACGCGACGCTCGCGAAGCTCGGCAAGGGCGAATCGTCTGAGGAGGTGCGCAGACGAGTCGTCACGGCGCGTACCCGCGCCTATAAGCGCATCGGCAAGTCGGGCGCGACGAATGCTGCGCTTACCGGTCGTGAGCTTGATGAGAAGAGCGGATTCACCGAGGCAGCGAAAGAAACTCTCATGCAGTCTGCCGCGCGCCTCCGTCTCTCGCCACGGAGTTATCACCGCACGATGCGTGTCGCGCGCACCATCGCGGACCTTGCTGGTGCTGATGCGGTCACCCCTGCGTTCGTGCATGAAGCGCTTCAGTACCGCCCCCGCGGCCTCTTCGGATTTGAATAATTTTTAAATATCGTTATTGAGGCGAGCAGACCGAACCGAGCGAACAATTACGGAAAGGGTTTGCGGCACCGCGGACCTCAAAGTGGAGGTGCGGACCGGTTGAGAGACCGGTTGAACCGAGATAGCCGATGACTTGTCCACTTGAGACGGATTGTCCCGACGACACTATCGTGTTTTTCATGTGGGCATAGAGCGTTTGCGTACCGTTGTCGTGTGTGACGACGACGTAATTGCCGTAGCCTCCGTTCCAGCCGCCATTGTTCCGCGCGATGATGACCGTGCCGTCTGCGGCGGCGCGAATAGGTGTGCCACGAGCGGCGCCGAAGTCTATGCCGTTCCACCCGTGGAGACCCTGCGTGATGATCGCGCCAGGGACGGGACTGTCGTAGTACCCTGGTTGTGCAGAACCACCGCCGCCGAGGTACGGCTCGCTCCCCACGCGCTTACCGGTACTCTTCGTTTTCGTCGCAGGCACCGACGGGGGCGGGGTAATATCGCCTCCGGGGATGATGATAGTGGAACCTATTTCAAGCGGCGCGGCTGGGTCCAGCCCGTTGTACTGGGCTATCTCCTCGGCGTCACCTCCGTATTTACGGGCGATAGACCTGAGCGTGTCGCCCTTCACGATGGTGCGCTCTATTCCCGATATCGGGAGGATGACAAGCGTGTCGCCGACGTGGGCGTCTCCGGCACCGCTTAGATTGTTAGCCCACACAATAGTATTTACGGAAACGTTGAACATCTTGGCGATTTCGCCGAGCGTGTCGCCGCGGCGCACCACGTAGACCGATATGCGATCCGGTGGAGTAGAGCTCGCCACGTCGGCAATCGTGCCCGATGGTCCGGTATATGCGAGAACAGCATTCCCGCTTGTGGGAATGCTGTCGCCGAGCCCCTTGTCCGGATTCGGATCAAAATTTGTCGCTGCCTTTAGAAGCGGGGTAGAGGAACTGGGTGTGACGCCGCCACTCGCCGCGTTCGCACTCGCATCAAACAGCCAAAACGCGTTTGCGTGGTTCGGTATGAGTGCCGCCGCGAGGGCGAAGACGGCAATCCCTGATATGAGAAATGATGAGTTGGATTTAATAGGAAACGGGGGCAGGGCGGTGGGTCGGTCTAAATACAAAAATGGCTTACCTAAGCCATCTCTTGCGTACTTCCGGTATCAATCTATGACCTGAGTATAGCCGAGTGAGGGTGGGAGTCAACCGAGTTTCTGGGCACCTGTGGAGAGCGGTTTTTCAGTATTTTTTGTGCGGCGGAGGCACCGAAAGGGCTATCAACTAGGACTTCGGGCACGTGGCAGGGTATATTCAGTGAGTGACGTATCTTGATGGACTCAACGACGCGCAGAAGCGGGCCGTCCTCACAAAGGACGGCCCGCTCTCGGTGCTCGCGGGAGCGGGGAGTGGGAAAACGCGCGTGCTCGCGACGCGCGTGTACCACCTTGTGCGCTCTAACGTGCCGGCAGAC
Source organism: Minisyncoccota bacterium (assembly GCA_041666065.1). Lineage (GTDB taxonomy): Bacteria > Patescibacteriota > Minisyncoccia > Phycocordibacterales > Phycocordibacteraceae > C7867-001. The sequence continues at coordinate 4,456 of JBAYHQ010000008.1, forward strand.
AGGATCCTCGCCGTCACTTTCACCAACAAGGCGGCGCGAGAGATGCGAGAGCGCGTCCGAGCCATGCTCGGCGACGACCAGACCGTCCCTTTCATAGCCACATTTCACGGGCTTGGTCGCGAACTCCTTGAGAGCTACGGTTCGGCAATCGGCATCCCGCGCTACTTCAGCGTCTACGATCGTGACGATTCTGAGAGGGCGATAGGGGCGGCTCTCAAGGCACTTGATGTCTCGGCGAAGGAGCTCTCGCCGCGCGCGGTTCTCAGCCGTATTTCGCGTGCGAAGGGCGACGGTATGCGCGCGGCAGAGTTCTATGAGAAGAACGGCAGGAGCGGTTTCGGTGCGCGCATTGTTGCCGAGGCGTGGCTTCGGTACGAGAAGACGCTCAAAGAAGAGAAGGCACTTGATTTTGACGACCTCATCGCCCTCCCCGTGCGACTCTTAGAAGAGCACGCCGACATACGTGCGAAGGCTGAGGAGCGTTGGCAGTATATCCATATAGATGAGTACCAAGACACGAATGCGCTCCAGGGGCGCCTGACGAACATACTCGCCGCCAAGCACAAGAATCTTTTTGTCGTTGGTGATATAGACCAGACTATTTATACATGGCGCGGAGCGACGATTGAGAACTTACTCGCGTTTGACAAGACGTATCCAGAAGCCGAGACGATAATCCTTGAGCGTAACTACCGGTCAACGAAAAATCTCGTTGATGCCGCCAATGCGGTCATAGAGAAGAATAAGAATCGGAAAGAGAAACGTTCCACGACGGAGCAGGGTGCTGGCGAGCCGATCATGCTTCATGCTGCGAACAGCGCAGAAGACGAGGCCCGCTGGATAGCGCGCAAGATACGCGAGCTCATGAGCAGCGGGACAAAACCCGAAGATATTGCGGTGCTCTTCCGCACCAACTTCCAGTCACGTGCGCTGGAAGAAGGGTTCTTGCACGCAGGCGTGCCGTACAAGCTTCTCGGTACTCGTTTCTTTGGGCGCAAGGAAGTGAAGGACGCGCTCAGCTGGATGCGGCTCGCGATGGACCCCTCACGCGAGGCCGACAAGATGCGAGCCGCGGCGAGTCCTCCGCGCGGCTTAGGTGCAGTAACACTCGGCAAGCTTGCGGCGGGCCAGCGCTCCGCGCTCCGCGCAAGCGACCTCGCGAAGGTTGAGAAGTTTGAACACACGATAGCCGAGCTTGCCGACGCGGCGGATACGCTTACTCCATCAGAGTTCGTGAAGCTCGTCATAGAGAAGAGTGGCATGCGCCGCGCGCTCGTGGACGAGGGGAGTGCCGAGGACAAAGAACGCTTTGAGAACATTGAAGAGCTCGCTTCTGTCGCCGCGCGGCATGACGGCATAGTGGGGAAGGAGGGTATCGCGCTCTTTCTCGCTGAAGCTGCTTTGGCGAGTGACCAAGACGAGCTAGACCAAGGCGAGAAGAAGGGCGTGACTTTGATGACGGTGCACGCCGCGAAGGGTCTTGAATTTGATACGGTGTTCGTGAGCGGTATGGAGGAGGGGCTCTTCCCGCACCAGGGTATGGGCGGAGAGAAAGATAGAGATGAAGAGGAGGAGCGGCGGCTTTTCTACGTGGCTATGACACGCGCGAAATCGCGGCTTGTCCTCACGCTTGCCCGTGTCCGGAAGATCTACGGGAGCGACACGTACGCCGAACCATCGTCTTTCATCGCCGACATAGACACGTCGCTCCTGCTCTACAGTGACGCAAGCGGCGAGATCTTTATTGACTAGACCTCCTCAGTGGTACCCCGACGTAGGAAAATGAAGTACTCTGGTGCGTATGGTGTCTAGCACGTGGCAGTACTACCTCGCGACGTTCCTGTCGGGCTTCTGCCTGATGACCGTGGAGATCATTTCCTCAAGGATCGTCGCACCGATCATTGGCTCGTCTATCTTCACTTGGACCGCCGTCATCGGCATAACACTTCTCGGATTGTCTGCAGGGAGCCTCCTTGGTGGCGAATTGGCCGACCGGTACATAAAAGTCTATGGGCAGAAAGCGCTCGCGCTCGCGATGCTCGCGGCGTCCTTCTCGGTCTACCTTATATTGCCCCTGTCAAAACACGTTGGGGCGATCCTGAACGGCTCACTCTCGGTGGTAGCGGCATCCATTCTCGTCTGCGCCACCCTCTTCCTTGTGCCGGCGCTTGTCATGGGCGCTCTCCCGCCGATGATCTTTAAACTGTACGCGAAGGACATACAGCATATAGGAGAGGCCTACGGACTGTTCTCAAGTATCTGGTCGTTGGGGAGTATTGTCGGTGTCTTCTTGACCGGATTTTATTTCATTACCACCATCGGCAGCTCTGGCACCGTCTCTGCGGTGGCACTCGTGCTCCTCGCGCTCTTCTATTTCTTCTACTGCAACAACCTCACGAGACACGAGAGTGATTTCAGGCGGCAGGTGCAGTTCCTCCTCATCGTGTCCGTTCTGGTCCTGCTCTTCTCCTACAGCACCACGCATGCAAAGCGGGCGCCGCTTGCGCGCGTACTGTTCAGCGAGGAGACCGCATACTATGACGCGAAGGTGGTTGACTACGAGCTGTTCCCAGAGTACGGACGGAACAGGATATTGTTTCTAGACATAGACGCACATAGCGTGCAGACCGAGAAGCCGTCAAAACAATTTTATACCGATATCTATCCGGCGTTCTCTGCATTCATGCCTGCACCGAAGGACATATACGTCATCGGTGCGGGCGCGTACACACTGCCGATCAACTTTCGGAAACAGTATCCAACCGCGCACATAACCGTCTCGGAGATTGACCCAGCTCTTGAGGAGATAGGGCGTACGTATTTTAACCTCGGTGCGTATGATATACGCACCGAAGTAGGAGATGCGCGGGTGAGCCTCCGAGCAGCTTCGGGGAAATACGACTTGATATTTGGCGACGCGTACAATTCATTTATATCTGTGCCGTGGCACTTGCTGACCAAAGAGTTTCTTACCGAGACGGCAGACGCGCTCAACCCCGACGGCGTGTACGCGATAAATTTTATCGGTTCGCTTGAAGGGACGAACGCGGAGATGTTTGAGAGCGTGTATAGCACTATGCAGACAGTCTTCCCCAATAGTTACGTCTTCGCATTCGGTAATACGCCAGAAGAGGTGCAGAATATAACGGTACTCGGTGTGAAGAATACTCAGGTTCTGAGCCGCGAGGAGCTCATAAGGCGGCTGGACGCCCTAGATGCGACCCATTTCCTATCCAGTCTTGTCGTGGACACTAAAGGTCTGAATGACCATACGGGGATTCGCGCGGGATTGGTGCTGACGGACGATTTCGCGCCGGTTGAGCGTATGATGGCGGGGCTTATGCACGAGTATTTCCCGAAATACCTGCCTCTCTATGCAGAAGTAGTAAGCTAGTGGAGATATGTTGCACGCGAAGAAATCGCTCGGACAGAACTTCCTTATGCATGCGCGCATCGCTGAGCGCATCGCACTCACCGCGGGGCTTTCCAAGAAATCAATCGCGGTTGAGATAGGGCCGGGGACCGGTATGCTCACTCGCGAACTTCTGAAACTTGTGAAGAAAGTGATCGCGATTGAGGCGGATCATGAGCTGTTTGAAAAATTGCAGGATGATTTCGCGACCGAGATCGCGGACGGACGCTTGGAGCTCGTTTCAGGCGACATCCGTACGTTTCGCATTGCAACGCTCCCGAAAGGCTATGTGCTTGTCGCCAATATTCCGTACTATCTCACCGGCGAGATATTCCGTATGTTCTTAGAAGCAGAAAACCAGCCGGCAGCGATGACACTCCTCGTGCAGAAAGAAGTCGCTGAACGCGTCGCGCGTTCGGCAAAGGAGTCCATACTCTCGCTCTCGGTAAAGGCGTACGGTACGCCGAAATATGTGTTCACGGTTCCGCGCGGGGCGTTTCGTCCTGCGCCGAAGGTGGACTCCGCAGTGCTTACTATCTGTGACATTTCACGCAAGAACTTCACCTCCGAAGAGGAAGAGCGTTTCTTTGAGCTTATTCGCGCCGGATTCGCGCACAAGCGTAAGTTCGTGAGTTCCAATCTTGCCGGAATCGTCTCGGAGGAAGCGCTTCGGGCTGCCGGAGTCAACGAAGGCGCTCGTGCCGAGGATCTACCGCTCTCTGGGTGGCTTGCTCTTTGTAAGGGGAAGCAGGGTTGATGTTTCCTGTGGCGCATATCACCAGAGTGTGACGCTAGTTGCACAAGCGGAGTGCTATACTTTAGTGCAATGGAAGGGGGCATGTCTTCAAATTGGCGTATCGTAGCGGCGACGCTTTTTTCAGCCGTACTTATAGGCGGCTCGTATTTCATCGCGCGGGGGTTTGAGCACCCACAGGTGGCGCAAGCCTCAACCGAGACCGAGCTTCTGAAGGCAATCGCGACGAGGGACTCTGACGGGGACGGCCTATCCGACTGGGAAGAAGCACTCTACGGGACCGACCCACACGCTTCAGACTCTTTCCAGCTCGGCATGACTGACGGCGAGGCGGTCACGCGAGGCCTCATCGTGCCCAAGGCAATCGCTGATGTGCCCGTCGCGACCTCCTCCTCAGTAAACGAGGATGGTTTGCCGCCCGCTCCGGCAGAAGGGACACTGACCGCCGCATTTGCGAAGAGCTTCTTCACGCTCTTCATGGCTGCTAAAGAGAAGGTCGGCGGTCGCGATCTCACGGAGAGCGAGATGAGCGATGTCTCAACGGCGACGCTGCAGTCGCTCGGCGCACTCGCTACAGCTGCTCCTGATTACAAAACAGCGAAAGATATTACGGCCGCTGGTTCAGGTAGAGAGGCACTGCAGGCGTTCGCCGCAAGCGCGGAAGCGGTCCTCGCGAAGAATGCGAGCCGTGCACCTAAGAGCGAGCTTCTCTACCTGAAGGACGCCGTTGAGAACAACGATACGACAGCGATACCGAACATCACGAAGAGGGCAGACGCCTACCGAGATACTGCTGTCGGGCTCTCGCAGCTTCCTGTGCCGCAAGAGCTCGCGGCTGACGACCTCGCGCTTATAAACGCCATGATGCGCATCAGCGAAATATCTAGAGATTTCGCGCGCGTGAGCGAAGACCCGCTCGCGACGATTCTCGCGCTCCAGCAGTACCCGCAGGCCGTGCTCGCCCTCACCAACTCTTTCATACATATCGGTACGATTTATAAAGCCGCAAACATTTCCCTTACGAGCGGCGAGCCGGGTGCGGCATTCGTGAACCTCATAGCAGATCTTGAGAAGAAGCAGGCGAAAAAACCATGAGCACGAGACCTATCGCTTCCGTATTTGCCGTACTACTCACCATCACATTGGTCGCGCCGACAGCCTTCTTCGTAGCTCCTCGGCAAGCAGAAGCCATGCCGGTCACGGTTGTCGGCGACATTGTGGGCTGGATTCAAGAGACCATCACTGCCATCGCGACACCGATCAGCGCTGCGGCGGGTGTCGCGAAGACCGTCAACGATTATGTGCTGCAGCCGCTTGCCTTTGTGCTCTCTGGAAACCTGATGAAGATGCTTACTGCAAGCGTCGTGCAGTTCGTGATCGGTAAAGCGAACGGCACGGGCGTGCCGCAATTTGTCGTGGATGTGAAGCGGTCTATGCAGACTGTAGGTGATTCCCAAGCGCTCGCCTACTTGCGACAGGTCGGCATGACCAATTCGCCGTTTGCCGGCTCTATCTCCTCGGCACTCCGGAACGACTATCTCACGAAGACGAGCCTCCGCGGTTTCTGGGATGCAAATCTGTGCTCGCTCACAGCCTCGTCGCCAGACGTGCCTGCGTATTTGGCGGGTGATTGGTCGCGGGGCGGCGGTATAGCAGCATGGTTCTCTCTCACGACTCAGACACAGAACGACCCGTTCTCACTCTTCCAGCATACGCAGACCCAGCTTGCCGCGGTGGTGGGTTCTGGCGTGGGGGGAGCGACCGACGTGCGTGCCGCGGACATAAGTCGCAACAACGGATTCATGTCGTGGTGCGGTACGAGCGCGGAGACGACAGCGGCTAGTGAGTTCGCAGCAGGGGCCGCACAAACTACCGCGGCTGCAGCGCCGAAGCCGGTTGAGTGTACGCCTGCGACTGAAAAATTCGCGGACGCTATGGGTACTTGCTACGCGTCAGCAGCAGACGCGAGTGCAGCAGACCAGATCAACAATGCCTCCGAGACGCTCGCTCGTACCGGAGCAGGCATGACGGCGACCGGCGGGGTCGGAGTGAACCCAGGAGACCCGTGCACGAATTCTGACGGTACACCAGGGACTATTAAGACTCCGGGGTCGGTCATCAAGGCGACTTTTGACAAGGTGCTTGGCGGCCAACAGGATCAGATCACTCGCATGGGCAATGTCGGTCCGCAGATCACGGCAATCTTGAGAGATGTCGCGAGTATCATAAACACGGTGAACTTCGCCTCAAGTCTCCTTGGCGGCGGTGATTCCGGTGGTCTCTTCGGTGTCAACAGCACCTCGGCGTCACGATCGACCTCACGGCTCGCCGAGTTCGCACCAAACACTACCGCGTCGGGCGTCGTGGGTTCAGGATACGGCGGCGTCACGACGGCGCAGATCAAGCAAGACGGCAGCACGATCTCCATGACCGGCCCCGGCTCGTCGGGCTACGCTCAGTACACTGCGGCGTGGAATACTATCTCAGCATCGGTCAACGAGGCCTCCACAAGTGTGCAGGCGCTCGCGACCCTCTGTATAACTTCAGCGAATAATGCGAAGGGCGACTACTCAATCCCAGCATCATTCATAGCTACAGCGCGCACACAGGCGAATATCGCGACGACGACCCTCAAGAGCGTGGTCGCTCCGATCCAAGCCCGCATACTGCTTGCCGCTTCCACCACCGAGCCGACCATCGCTGAGATCGCTACAGTAGTGCAAGACGCGCAGGCAGCTAACTCTGCGATGGCCGATCCAGAAGGCTCACTCAACATTGTCGCCGTGCCAGACACCAAGATGACGACGGTGGATCAGATGAATCTGCTCAGCGCCAATGCACAGGCGCTCAGAGCGGTCTGTACCCCGCCGACGAATATCGTCAACGGCGGCTAAGCTATGAAGCACTTCCTCGCCACATCATTCTTCTTCATCGCGTTACTCGTCGGCGCGACGGGCGCTGCGCCCGTCGCGCATGCAGCTGGAACGAAGGCGGTCGGTGCGTACTGTGAAGGGTCTGCGGAGTGTGCCTCTGGCTTCTGTAAGGCAGACGCTGGAGGTAGTGGAGGCGGCACCTGTCAGCCGCTAGCGTCTGCTTCTACAGATGAAAAGGCAAATGCTGGCGCTGCTACCGATGCCGCCAAGGCCGCCGAGAAATCGGCAACCGACAATAAGATCAGCGACGACGACAAGTACGGCTTCATCATGACGAAGATCATGAGCCTCTTCGCGTGGCTCGTCGGTGTGGCGGCTATTACGCTTGATAATGCCGTGTATTACACCGTCGTCACGATGGGGACGTACGTGAACAATCTCTCTGCTGTTGGTGTCGCGTGGACCGTCCTGCGTGACCTTGGCAACATATTGCTCATCTTCGGTTTCCTCGCTATTGGCATCACGACCATATTGAACGTGGATTGGTACGGCGGCGGCAAGAAGATGCTCCCGAAGCTTGTCCTCGCGGCGGTCTTCCTCAACTTCTCGCTCTTCATGACCGAAGCGGTGATAGACGTGGGCAACCTCTTCGCGACGCAGTTCTATACACAGATAAACGGCGGTCAGGCAGCAGGCGTGAAGGGTTTCTCCACCTCAAGCGAAGGCATCTCAAATAAAATCATGGACCAACTCGGTCTCCAGACTATTTACGGTGATGCGCAGAGGAAACCAGATCTTCTCAAGGGTGCGAACTCGTGGTTCGTCGGTTTCATGGGCATACTCCTCTTTATCGTCACCGCCTTCGTGCTGTTCTCACTCGCTTTCATACTCATCGCACGTTTCGTCATACTCCTCTACCTCATCATCCTCGCACCTGTCGGCTTCGCCGGCTTCGCGATACCTCAGCTTGAGGGTGCTGCTAAGAGCTGGCGAGATGCTCTCGTGGAGCAGACACTCACTGCGCCGGTGCTCCTCCTCACGCTTTATGTGGCACTAGCGGTTATTACCGACGTGAATTTCCTCACTGGCCCGAAGCAAGATTGGACGGGATTCATTAATGGGGATTTCAACGGTTTCGCGGGCATGCTCCTCTCTTTCCTCGTCGCGATGGGACTCTTGCTCGCCGTAACCATCTTCGCAAAAAAGCTCTCCGCCTTCGGCGCATCCGGTGCGACGAAGCTCGCGGGAGGCGTGACAGGAGCCCTATCGTTTGGAGCCATGTCGCTTGCAGGACGGGGGACCGCCGGTGTCGCAGGGTATGCCCTCAATGCGAAACGTATTCAAGCGAGGGCCGCGGGTGGTGGGTTGCTCGGCGCTGCCGCGAGAGTTTCAGCATTTGCTGGGCGTAACCTTGAAGGGAGAACCTTTGATGTGCGGAATGTGCCGGGAGCGAAACTGCTTGGAGGCGCGGCTGGGCTTGTCCCTGGCGCGGGTCTCGGTTCGGCATTTGCAGGCGGGGCGACGGTCACAGCGAAGGGCGCGATTGATAAGTCGCGCGAGCTCGGTAGTAAGTACTATGGTCCGTCACCTCTGCAGCCCTTCACCGGCGACTGGTGGCGTGACCAAAAGAAGGAATATGAAAAAGCTGCTGCAGAATTGGAGCGTAAAAAGAATATTGCCAAACCAGGTACTGAGGATTTCACGAAAACGATTAAGAAAATGTCCGCTGATGAGCTGGCTGAGTTGCGCGGCATACGTAAAGGCACGGAGGAATTCGTGGCAGCACTTTCGCCCTCAAAATATTCCGAACTTCAGAAGAGCGATAAACTGCTCGCCTCGGAGAAAAAGCACCTCAAAGATGTTTGGAATGGTCAGTTTGAGGGTGACAAAGCTAGTGCGACTATTGCACGCTTCAGTACGGAAGAAGTTGCGGCGCTTGATGGCGAGACACTCACGAAGCCGGACGTTATCAATGCACTTGGTGCGAACGAGCTTGATGCGATTATGCGCAAAGGGTCTCTCAACAAGGTACAGCGCGATACGATCTTTTCAAGTTTGAATTCTGCCCCAGCTGGCTCTACAGCCAAAGCCGCGCTAGATGATTATCTTTCTGCGGCTAACGATCCTGGTGGCAGGCGAAGTAAGTATTGGAATACCAGCGGTGCTCCTGCAGCAGGAGGTGCGGGGGCAGGAGTTGTGGGAGGGGTGGGTGCGCCCCCTCCCGGATTCCAGCAGAACCCTGGAGGTGCCATACTCACCCCGAATAATCCAGGCAGAGGACCGCGCCCCTAAATACATATGAAAGATTTGACTCCACTAGAAGCAGGGCGATGGATGGACGCAGCGCCACAGCTAGTACAGGACGCGGTCACGAGTCCTGCGACAGCACAGGTGCTCAGCCAGCTCACCAAGCAATACGATTTACATATTGACGTGAGCGGTCTCTTAGAGAAACTCACGGGCTACATGCTTATCGGGTATACGAGTCCGGAAGAATTTCTCCGCGAATTGACTGCCGCTGGAATCGCCGATAAAGATGCTCGGCAGATAATGGTGGATGTGAATCAAAAGATATTTTCCCCGCTTCGCGCCAAGATGATGGGTACAACAAGCAGTGCACCGCAGAAACCAGCGATACCTGCCGTAGCACCGCTTCCTCGCACGCAGCCTGCGCCGGTGACCACGCCAAAGGCAGTCCCCGACCAGTCGGGGAGTTATTTCCATTTGGAGAATAAGATACCGGTCCCTCAGCAACCGAAACCGGTCATGCCGCTTCCGCCGCGTCCCGCAGCAGGGAATCTTCCGCCAAAGGCGTTCCTTCCTCGCCCAAACATGCTTGGCGGGCAGAAGCCGATGCCCACGAACCGACTGCTTGAGGACCACGAAGAACCATCGCCCTCGTTGAGTCCGGCTGTACCAACAGCGCCTACTGCACCTGTGCAGGCTGCACAACCGAAAGATCCTAGCGTCATGCCGCTTCCGCCGCGCCCCGCCGAAACCTCTGGCGCAGGCGCCCCGCCGAATCTTCCAGGTGCTATGCCGTCGGTAAACGAGCTTTCAAGAGTAGCAATCCCCGAAGCTCCAGCCTCCACAGTGCGGGGTGCGATTGTGCACCCGCCCCTCCCTGCGCCGGCCGCTCTGACGAGTGTCCCTGTGCCGCCGATTGAGCCCGCACCTCTTACACAGCCACAAGCCGCCCCCTCGGCCCCTGTTCAGGCAAAGTCACACGACCCCTATCGCGAGCCTATAGATGAGCCGGCGAAATAGGCACGGGAGTTGCATTCTCCTCGGCCTTTCTATATAGTGCCTGTATCCCGCGTTCGCGGGTTTTCTAAATGGCAACCATCAATCAGCTGTCCAAGAAAGGACGCAAGACGAAGACGTCAAAGACGAGCAAGCCTGCGCTTGCCCGCGGTTTCAACGCACTTAAGAACCGCCCGACCTTCTACGCTTCTCCCTTCAAGCGCGGCGTCTGCACCAAGGTGACCACGAAGACCCCAAGAAAGCCGAACTCCGCTATTCGTAAGATCGCTCGCGTGCGCCTCACGAACGGCATGGAGGTGACGGCCTACATCCCCGGCGAGACGCACAACCTGCAGGAACACTCAGTGGTTCTTCTCCGCGGCGGCCGCGTGAAGGATATCGGCGTGCAGTACACTATCGTGCGCGGCAAGCTGGACACTGCCGGTCTTGAGAAGCGTCGTACCAGTCGCTCGCGCTACGGCGCAAAGCGCCCTAAGGCGTAGTCTTTATATATTCAAATATTTAAACATTTAAATTTCCTGTATGCGCCGACCTCTTAAGAAACAGCGAACGTGGCGACCCGACCTCAAATACGGTTCGGAGACGCTCACCCGTTTCATCAATGCCGTCATGTGGGATGGGAAGAAAGATACTGCACGCGCAGTCGTGTATGAGGCGCTCGCTCACATTGAGAAAGACGGTGCGAACGCCCTTGAGACTTTTGAATCTGCTCTCCGCAACGCCTCGCCGCTTATGGAGGTGCGAAGCCGCCGCGTCGGAGGTGCGAACTACCAAGTGCCACGCGAAGTGCCGCAGAACCGCCGCCTCGCGCTCTCCTTCCGCTGGATAATCAACGCCGCCCGCAACAAGAAGGGCAAGCCGATGGGTGAAAAGCTCGCTGCTGAACTCCTCCTCGCCGCGAAGAACGAAGGCGACGCTATTAAAAAGAAGGACGAGATGCACCGCATGGCGGACGCGAACAAGGCTTTCGCCCACTTCGCGTGGTAGCAAGTCAAAACCCCGTTTTATAAAGGTTGAACCCGCCGAGAGGCGGGTTTTGCATTCGGTTAACGGGATACGCTTGCGGCTTGGAGCGAGCCGAGCGTCTTGAGAATCGCAACTTCAAAACGATTTCTCTTTCGCGGATGGAATTCTTCCGCGGGATCAAACCATGTGAACGGGGACTTCCATGAACCATTTCGTTGTATGGAGGCCACCCGAAGCACAGCGAGGGCTTCATGCACTTCTTTCTCGTCCAGACCGAGCCCTCCGGTTGATTCAATCAGTTGCAGATATCGATCTGCCGCGGCGCGGAACTCCCTCTCCGTGGGGTACCGAGCTGATACTTCTTGTACATCCTCAAGCAAACACTGCAGTCGCATCGCCATGCCCTTTCTCTGTGTACGTGCCTGTGGTGATACTACTCTCCCCTCCGCGCTTTGCAATTTCCCTCGTTTGGGCTATCCTCTAACTAACGCCTCTGGCGATTTATTTTTTCACATTATTTATGAACCGCGACTACCCATTGGAGAAAGTGCGCAACTTCGGCATCATCGCCCACATTGACGCCGGCAAGACGACGACCAGCGAGCGCGTCCTCTTCTACACCGGCAGTCAGCACAAGATCGGCGAGGTGCACGAAGGCGAGACCACGACCGACTGGATGGAGCAGGAACGCGAACGCGGCATCACTATCACGGCTGCGGCTATTACCTGTTTCTGGAGCAAGACAGGCGAGAAGGATAAGAAAGACGCTTCCAAGAAGTTCCGTTTCAATATCATTGATACCCCCGGACACATTGACTTCACTGCCGAAGTGAAGCGTTCCATGCGCGTGCTAGACGGCGCGATCGTCGTGTTTGACGGCGTCGCTGGCGTGGAACCACAGTCAGAGACGAACTGGCGCTACGCCGATGAAGCTGCAGTGCCGCGCGTCTGTTTCATAAATAAGCTTGACCGCACCGGCGCATCGTTTGAGCGCTCGTACGCAAGCATCCTTGATCGGCTTTCTCCGAAAGCGATCCGCATGCAGATTCCTATTGGCGAGGAGGCCGAGCACGAGGGTGCGGTGGATCTCTTGACCATGAAGTCCTACACCTTCTCAGGGAACATGGGCGAGGAAGTGATTGAGGGCGAGATACCTGCGAACCTCCTTGAGGACGCTAAGAAGTATCGTGCCGCCCTCGTGGAGCGCATTGTGGAGCAGGACGACGCCGCCATGAGCGCCTACCTTGAAGGGAAAGAGCCGAGCGTTGAGGAATTGAAGGTTATCCTACGCAAGGCCGTCATCAACAACGAGATTTTCCCCGTATACTGCGGGAGCGCCCTCAAGAACAAGGGTGTCCAGCTCGTGCTTGATGCCGTCGTAGACTATCTCCCGTCCCCGCTTGATCTGAAACCGGCTACGGGTATCAACCCGAAGGACGGTACGCCGGTAGAGCGCCACGCATCGGACGATGAGCCGTTCTGCGCGCTCGCCTTCAAGCTCCAGACCGACCCATTCGTCGGCGCACTGACCTTCTTCCGCGTGTACTCAGGCACTATCACTGCCGGTTCCTACGTGTACAACTCTACGACCGGCTCTAAGGAGCGCATCGGACGTATCGTGCGGCTCCAGGCGGACAAGCGCGAGGAGGTGGAGAAAGTATTTACTGGTGAGATCGCCGCCGCAGTCGGTCTCAAAGATACGAAGACCTCGCATACGCTCTGCGACGAAAACGCACCGATCGTGCTTGAGGAGATTAAGTTCCCTGAGCCGGTGGTGTCGCTCCGCATTGAGCCGAAGACGAAGGCCGACCAAGAGAAGATGGGCATCGCGCTCCGAAAGCTCTCCGACGAGGACCCGACCTTCCGTATTAAGACCGATGAGGAGACGAACGAGACTATCATCTCCGGTATGGGTGAACTGCACCTTGAGATTCTTGTTGACCGCATGAAGCGCGAGTTCAACGTTGTCGCTGACGTAGGGAAGCCGCAGGTGGCGTACCGCGAGACCATTCTCGGCTCTGCTGAGGCAGAAGGGAAGTACATCAAGCAGACCGGAGGTAAGGGTCAGTACGGCCACGTGAAGATTCGTATGAAGAAGATGGAGCCGGTGGATCCGGAGGCGAAGGTGGCGAAGAACGTCACGCGCGATGATCACTTTGAGTTCATCAATAACATCAAGGGAGGTGCTATTCCTCAAGAATTCATCGGTCCTGTAGAGAAGGGTATGCGCGAAGCGATGAGCCGTGGCGTGCTCGCCGGCTTCCCGATGGTGGATATCTCTATAGACCTCTACGACGGCTCGTATCACGATGTGGACTCTTCAGAAATCGCTTACAAGATCGCCGCGTCTATGGCCTTTCAAGAGGCAGCGTCCCGCGCGAAGGCGGTCATCCTTGAGCCGATCATGCGCGTGGAAGTCGTGATGCCGGACCAGTTCATGGGCGACATCACGGGCAGCCTCTCAGGCAAGCGCGGTCAGATAGAAGGTATGGAGGACCGCGGCATGAACAAGGCGGTGCATGCCAAGGTGCCGCTCTCCGAAATGTTCGGCTACACCACGACCTTGCGCTCCATGACCGAGGGTCGCGGCAATATGACCATGGAATTTGATCACTACGACGTCGTACCGACGAACGTGGCGGCAGAAATTATCGCGTCGCGTAAATAAATTTATAGCTTATTCCGCACACGAAACCGCCCTCTAGAAGGGCGGTTTCGTGTTATTATTTTGACATGAAAACAAAGAATGGTTTTGTTCCAATCGTCATTTTATTGCTGGCCGTATTGGGTTTTATCGTTCTTGGTGGCGGTGCGTATCTGCTCCAGAAAACGGATACTGCAGGAATTGTCTCCACGCCCACAACAGCAACCGAGTCTTCCAATCAGGCTGCGCAGAGCAGGGACATAATTTTTTGTAACACCAAGATGGGTGAAGCAAAGAACGGGCGGATTTATATAAATTTTGAAGGGACGACTTATTCTTTTGAGGCTGATACGAGCGTTCCTGATCTACTCTCCAGCACCAAGCTTTCCTTGTATGGTGGCTGTGGAGCTGGCGGCAGCACTCCTCCAGACTGGAACGAGCGGATAACCTATAGGCTCCTCACACTACACCTGCCGAGTAAGAGTCGTTTGATAAAAATGACCTATGTCTGTGATGCTCCATTGGCCGGGCGACAGTTCGTCAACTGTGAAGCAAATGGACAGGATAAAATAAGCGAATATGAATTCGGTAACGAATACATCAATAAGATCAGCGGGAGGGCTGATGATTATGATAGTACCTACCGTTGGGAGAAAATAATTATTAGGAAAATAAACGGTAAAGACATAGTCTTTGAGGGAGTAATGTACAGCCCTTCGGCGAGGAGTTCAGTATTTGGGACGGGGAAATGCGCGGATAATCCTAAGTACATTTGTCAGACCGAAGAGGAAAAGACTTATTCTTCGTACATTGATCCAAAATCGTTGTTCAGTCTCTATTCGTCACTCAGAGAGTTTAATATGACTCCTGATATGCACATATATGAGAATACTGTGACATACAGCACCGACGCGCAATGGTACAAAGACCTTTTGTCGAAAAAAGACCAAATGTGGCGGAGTCTCCAGTCCAACGAATACCTGATCAATCTCTCAAGGACTAAAAATAACTCGGACAGCGAGAAGGATTGGAATGCCATTATTGATTCCTTTAGAGTCGAGAACACCATATAACGCGTAGCCAAGCTTTATCTCCGTAGCAGGTGAGTTGCATTCCTTGAGTGCTTCTCGTGTAGTGGTCCTAACGTATCTTGATGCCGCTCTTTACCCAGCAAGAAACCTAGTCTCCGAGCGAAACGAGGAGTTTCTCACGACGTCGTACCGACGAACGTAGCGGCTGATATCATCGCAAGTCGCAAGTAACTCAGCACAGAAACAAACAACCGCCCCGTGAGGGGCGGTTGTTTGTTTCTGTGCTACGATTTGGGGCATACTTAATAATGTACTATCCAATGCCGAACGAAAAATTAATTCCCTATATCCGTAGCGAATTTGCGCAGGGCGTAAGTCGCGACGCTGTTGTACGCAATCTACTCTCCGCTGGGTGGGAAGCTGAAGACATACATGCCGCAATTGCTGATATTGATGCCGCCGCACCGAGTCAGAGCACTCCCGCACCTCGGCACACTGAGTATTCGGCACCAACGGTATCTGGATCAGGTATGTCTACCAAGACATTAGTGCAGAATTCCGCCGCAGGAATTTTCATTGCTTGCGTGGTGGTACTCACCGCGATTTCCATTCTTGGCGTATGGGACATTTTTTCAGGAGATGTCATCACAAAGTCGTTTGAAACGCTCGGACTTCTTGCGTTTGCTGCCGTCGTCGTGATAGTGGCGAGCCGATATGTTGGTGACCCGTCTGCTGCAACTGCTCCAGTAGCGCCACAACCGGCTTTCCGTGCGATTCGCAACATCACACTCGCGACCCTCATCGGTTCATCCGCGCTGCTTGCACTGCTTGGCGTCCTCGCCATCTGGGACCTCGTAAGCGACTCAAGCATAATTAACAGATCTATCAGTTCGCTGGGCATCATCGCATTCTCATCGCTCATTATTGTGACGATATGCTTTGAGCGCGAACAGACCCCGACAAAGAAGAAAATTGGATAGGGAAGGTTGCATTTCTTTCGGCGCTCTCGTATAGTCTACCTAACGCATCTTGGCGTCGCTCTTTGGCTTGTCTGCTTTTCTGTTTGGCGAGCCTTGGAGTTTGTTCCGACTCGCGTCGGATTTATTCGTGAATTACTAAATAATTTATCCGTATGGCAGAATTTAATCGCAGCAAGCCTCACTTGAACGTAGGCACCATCGGTCACGTTGACCATGGCAAGACGACACTTACCGCAGGTATCTTGAACGTGCTCTCCATGCTTACCGGCGAGGGCTACTCAGCTCGCGTTGAAGGCGTGGACAACATTGACTCCGCACCGGAGGAGAAGGCGCGTGGTATCACCATCGCGCTCCACCACTCGGAGTACGAGTCACCGAACCGTCACTACGCGCACATTGATGCGCCGGGACACGCTGACTACATTAAGAACATGATCACCGGTGCCGCCCAGATGGACGGTGCAGTCCTCGTGGTCGCAGCAACTGACGGCGTGATGCCTCAGACGCGTGAGCACATCCTGCTTGCTAAGCAGGTGGGTCTCAAGAAGCTCATCGTCTTCCTCAACAAGGTAGACATGGTGGACGAGCCGGATCTTATTGACCTCGTTGAAGAGGAAATCCGCGAGCTCCTCACTAAGCAGGGCTACGACGGTGCAAATACGCCGATTATCCGTGGTTCAGGCCTCAAGGCGCTTGAAGCTAAGGATGTGAACGATGAGTGGGCGCAGAAGGCGAAGCAGCTCGTGGACACTATGGACACGTACTTTGATATGCCTGAGCGCGAGGTCACGAAGCCGTTCCTCATGCCGATTGAGGACATCTTCTCAATTGAAGGTCGTGGCACCGTGGTGACCGGCCGTATTGAGCGCGGCATTATCAAGGTCGGCGAGGAAGTTGAGATCGTCGGTATCAAGCCGACCATGAAGACGACCGTCACCGGCATTGAGATGTTCAACAAGCAGCTTACTGAAGGTCAGGCAGGCGACAACGCCGGCATCCTCCTCCGTGGTACGAAGAAGGAAGACGTGCATCGCGGTCAGGTCCTCGCGAAGACCGGCTCAGTCACGCCGCACACTGAGTTTGACTCAGAGGTGTACATCCTCTCCAAGGATGAAGGAGGTCGTCACACGCCGTTCTTCTCTGGCTACAAGCCGCAGTTCTATATCCGCACGACAGACGTCACCGGCGAGGTGACCCTGCCGGAGGGTAAGGAGATGGTTATGCCAGGAGACACCGTTACCTTCAAGGTGAAGCTCACCGCACCGGTCGCTCTTGAGGAGCAGCAGCGCTTCGCTATCCGCGAAGGCGGCAAGACCGTCGGCGCAGGCGTTGTCACCAAGATCACGGCGTAAGCTTCAGACTGAATCGCCACTCATATGGAAACAGAAACGGAGATAAAGCCAAAAGCAAAACGTGCTGCGAAGAAGACGGCAGTGGCCGCTCCGGTGGAGCACAAGCTCCGTATCCGCGTTCGCGCCTATGAGCACAAGATTCTGGATCTCTCGGTGAAGCAGATTATGGACACCGCCGCCCGCTTTGACGCGGTCGTCGTGGGCCCCGTCCCGCTTCCCACAGAGATCAAGCGTTGGACCGTGAACCGCTCAACCTTCGTCCACAAGGACGCTCGCGAGCAGTTTGAGATGCGCATCCACAAGCGCCTCATAGACATCATGAACCCGTCGCCGAAGGTGATTGAGGCCCTCACGAACCTCAATCTCCCATCTGGCGTTACGATAGACGTCAAGATGGTCTAAATAGACCGCCAAGAACCCAGTAGGTGATTCTGCTGAATCAACACACAACCGCCCGTAAGGGCGGTTGTGTGTTGATGTGGTACTGTTACGCCAATGGAAAAGTCTTACAATCCGTTCAAAATGTGGGGGAGCTGGGCGGGGCTGGCCGTAGGGGTGATTGGTGCATTTTTATATGGTTATGGCGAGCCCTCACTAATGCGTGACCTAACGTTGTTCACCATAATGGGAAATCCTCTCATTTGGCTTGGATTCTTTTTAGGTGAAGGAGCAATAGCCGTGCTCCCTTTCGCTACGCTGACAACGCCGATAGTGATGTTTCTGTATGGTTGGGGAGCTCACTCGGTACTCAGGAGATTTTGGCGTGGCGGGGCACTGACGACTAGTATTACGGTTGCGACATTGGTCATCGTCGCGGGTGCGTCTCTGTACCTATGGAATCAGCGGGCTCTGCGGGCCGACACCCCTTATTATGATTCTAGCGTAGAAACAGTGTTGTCAGTTGCGCGTGACGAATCACTTATGATTGATGTGCGGCTGACGGCACTTGAAGCCCTCGCGCCAAAAGTGAGTTCAATGACGGCAGATCAAAAGAGAGTTCTCAGCAGTCAGCTCTCGTCGTTTGATACTAGTCGCCTGTCAGATATGGACAAGGAGCGAGTGGCTGGAAGGATACATATGCTGCAAGATCTATTGGCAAAATAGGTTTTCTTGCATCTTTTCGGGGGTTCGTGTAGAGTGCTTCTAAAGCTAAGAACGGCGCCTACGGCCGGTCCTATGGCAAATCGCGCAAAGCGTTTTGCTATTGCGCGATTTGCTTTAAAAAAATGAAATTCATCCTCGCCACTAAAGAGAATATGATCCGCGTCTTCGCGGATGACGGTCGTGCCTACGCAGGTACGGTCCTCAGTGCTGAGCCGGTCACGGTCACACAGGTGAAGTCTGAAGCGGGAAAGGATGGTTATGCTGCGGTGCAGGTGGGTATGGGCACGCGCAAGACGAAGAACATCAGCAAGCCGGTCTTGGGCCACACCAAGGGCAAGGGCTACGAGGCTATCCGCGAGTTCAAGACGACCGACGCCGCAGAGGTCGGTAGTGCGATTGATGTCTCGGTGTTTGCTGTGGGTGACGTGGTAAGCGTCGCCGGCATCACGAAGGGTAAGGGTTTCGCCGGCGTGGTGAAGCGTCACGGCTTCCATGGCGGCCCGCGTTCACACGGTCAGAAGCACACCGAGCGTTCTCCAGGGTCTATCGGCGGCTCAGGTGGTCGTGCCGGCGGTCGCGTCGTGAAGGGCAAGAAGATGGCAGGCCGTATGGGCTCTGATCGCGTCACGGTGACAAATCTCAAGGTGCTTGCAGTTGACAAGGTGTCGGGCAAGATCGTCATCTCTGGCGCTGTCCCTGGTCGCCGCGGAACTCTGCTTGAGGTAGTGTCTGCATAATTTTCATACCATGACTACTGCACAGAAAACAACGAAGACCGTGAAAGAGAAGAAGACCATCTCGCTTGAGATGCCGGTCTTCTCTATGGATGGTGCGAAGGTGGGCACCTTCACTCTCCCTGAGAGCATCTTCACCGCGCCGTGGCGTGCAGACCTCGTGCATCAGGTCACGACCGCAATGCAGGCGAATGCTCGCCAGAACCGTGCCAACACAAAGGACCGCTCCGAGGTGTCGGGCGGTGGCAAGAAGCCGTGGAAGCAGAAGGGTACGGGGCAGGCCCGCCACAGCTCCACGCGCTCGCCGATCTGGCGGCACGGCGGTGTGACGTTCGGTCCTCGCTCCGAGCGCGACTACAGTGAGAAGATAAACAAGAAGATGCGCGTACAGGCACTTCTCTCGGTACTCTCCAAGAAGGCGAAGGACGGTGAGCTCATACTCATTGACAAGCTCTCGTTTGCAGAGCCGAAGGCTGCGGTCGCTAAGATGGCGCTCACGAAGCTCGCGGAGGGTGCAGCAGCGACCTACCTCGCCTCCAAGAAGAAGAATGCCGCCCTCTTCGCACTCGCATCGTACGACGCAAATGCGATAAAGAGCTTCAGCAACTTCGGCAATGTGATGACTGAAGAGGTCCGTAACCTGAATCCGCTTAATGTGATGACGGCGAAGTACCTCATAGTTGAGAAGCCGGAAGAGGCATTCGCGGCGCTCATCGCGCGCACTAAATAAATTACTATGGCACTATTCGGCGGTAACAAGAAGGAGAAGAATGAGAAGGCAGTGGTGAAGCACCACGCGCACTCTACGAAGACCGTGCACGGCGTCGCGCACGACATTATCCGTGCGCCATGGTTCTCTGAGAAGGCTCTGCTTGCAACTGAGAAGGGCGTCTACGCCTTCGCAGTCTCGCCACGCGCGACGAAGCCGGAGATAGCCGGCGCTATCAAGGAGATCTACAACGTCGCTCCGCGTGCGATACGCATCGTGAACCTCCCTGCGAAGACGAAGGCGATGCGCACACGCCACGGCGTCGGCACGCGTGCTGCGCGGACCAAGGCCTATGTCTACCTGAACGCTGGCGACAGCATCCAGTTCTCATAATTATTTCTGTATGAAAACGTACAAACCGACAACCGACAGCCGCCGCTCCATGACGACACTCCCGTACAAGGAGCTCCTCTCTGGCGACGAGCCGTACAAGCCGCTTATGGCGACGAAGAAGCGTCGCGGCGGCCGCAATGCGTTCGGACGCATCACAATGCGCCATCAAGGCGGGGGTCATAAGCGCCGCCTACGCGAGGTTGATTTCAAGTACGACAAGAAGAATATCCCTGCAGTTATTGAAACAGTAGAGTACGATCCATTCCGCAGCGCATTCATCGGTCTGGCACTCTATGCTGACGGCACACGCCGCTACGTCATCGTCCCGAAGGAGGTGAAGGTCGGCAGCACATTCATCGTCTCCGAAGATGCTCCGCTTACAGCAGGGAATCGCCTCCCGCTCGGCAAGATTCCGGTGGGTACTGCGGTGTACAACATTGAGATCGCTCCGGGGACCGGCGCATCTCTCGTACGCTCTGCAGGCAACTTCGCAGAAGTGGTCGCGCACGATGCGGGCTATTCGCAGATCAAGCTCCCTTCTACTGAGATACGTAAGGTGTCTGACCTTGCATGGGCTTCTATCGGCGCAGTCGGTAACGAGGAGTACAACCTCGTCGTCATCGGCAAGGCAGGTCGTAGCCGCTGGCTCGGTGTTCGCCCGACTGTTCGCGGTACGGCGATGAACCCAGTGGACCATCCGCACGGCGGTGGCGAAGGCCGTCAGGGCCGCGGTCTGCGCCGGGCGAAGACCAAGTGGGGCAAGCCGTCGGGCAAGGGTCAGAAGACCCGCACTCCGAAGAAGTACTCAAACGTCTTCATCGTCTCTCGTCGCAAAGTCGGCAAGAAGCGCAAGGGCTAATTTTTCACAAAATGAACAAACCCGCGACCAGAGGTCGCGGGTTTGTTCATAGTGTCTCGCGTCAAGTTATCGGTATGCCGGTCGGAGCTTCGCTCCAAGTTCGGAGAGCTTGATACGGAGTGTTTGTGGCCCGACTATCCCCGGTGCGACTTGACCCTGAGGGAAGAGCACGACGAAGTCCTGATTATCAAAGAAGAAATTGCTGAAATGCTCCTCAGTGGGAGTAGTTCCGCTCTGCAGGAGTGACGGGACAGTATCCTTGCCGATGATCTCAGGCAGTTTGGCGCGGCTTATCTGCGAGAGGAGGGCGAGATAGTCTACACCGCTTTCAAAAGCGTCAGCGAGCGTGACTAGCTTGCCGCTCCTCGTGTCAAAGGTGAACGTGCGGAAGGCCGTTGTGCCGCGAGCCTCGCTTGCGTCGGTGTAGATGGTAAATAAGTAGGAGTACGTCTGGACCGAGGAGGCCATCAAGTAGGCGATAGTGAGCGTCTGTTTGTTTCCGTTACCGTTCTCCCGTTTCGGTTCGTCTGTTGCGGCAGACGCATCAGCCTTGAACTGCGCGATCGTGTCGCCCACGAACTTTTTCATGAGAGCGACTGCCTCTGCATCTGCCGCCACGCCCACTCTCGCTTGGAGTGGCGTGCTTGAGGCGTAGAAAGCGTTTATGTCGTACCCATTTCCTTGCTCGGCGTAGTGTATGCCCGACAGGGAAGGGGCGAGAGCCTCGGTGGGAGCCTTCGCTGGTGCGGGCTTGAAGGCGGCATAGAGGAATATCCCTCCGAGTACGACGATAATCGCGGACAAACCCAGAGCAGTATCTTTTTTCATATGCCGACAGTGTACCAAAATAACCGGTATATGCGCGGTTTTCTCCCTAAAAAACACAGGACGTTAATTATACCATATGTCAAGGTTCTGAAACGGCTTAGGATTTATGAGGGTGTTTTGGCACGGTACAGTTGACTCCGGAGACGACTTCCTGTATCTTTCCTGTATCCCGCTGCGCGGGCTTTTCATTACTTTTTATGTCACGCTCACTCAAGAAAGGACCCTTCGTGGACGCAAAACTCCTGAAGAAGATCCTTGATAAGAAACCGGCTACCGCCGGCGTGATTAAGACGTGGGCACGTCGCAGCCAGATCAGTCCGGAGATGGTCGGATTCACGTTCGGTATCCACAACGGCAAGTCCCACGTGGAAGTCACCGTCTCGGAAGAGATGGTGGGGCATCGCCTCGGCGAGTTCTCTCCGACGAAGAAGTTCGTCCGTCACGGCGGCAAGATGCAGAAGGAGCTTGAGTCAAAGCGTCAAGCATCTGAGATAGCGGCTGCAAAGGCTGCAAAGGCATCGCCCGCTCCGGCAAAAAAGAAATAATATATGGCACACGCAACACTCAAAAGCCATAATCAGTCTCCGCGCAAGGTCCGTCTTGTGACCGATCTCGTCAAGGGGAAGAAGATCCCCGCGGCACTTAGCGCACTTGAGTTTTTGCCGCGTCGCGCAAGCGAGCCGGTGGCGAAGGTCATCAAGAGCGCGGCGGCGAACGCGAAAGCGCAGGGACAGAATCCAGACGATCTCACGATCAAGTCCATTATCGTGGAGAGCGCTGGCATGATGAAGAAGTTCATGCCGCGCGCGTTCGGTCGCGCTGCGCCTATTCGGCGCAAGAAGAGCCGCGTGATAGTCACACTCTCGTAATTTCCATATGACACACACCGTACATCCTTACGCACACCGCCTCGGCATCATCCGAGACTGGAAGAGCCGCTGGTTCGCCACTGACGCGAAGACCTACCGCGAGAACATCAAGGTGGACGAGACGATACGCCGCTTCCTCACGAAGAAGTTGCGCGGTACTTTCACGAGCGGCATAGAGATAGAGCGCTCGGCAAATGAGCTCCGCGTCATGCTCTCCACGGCTCGCCCAGGGCTCGTTA
>JBAYHQ010000009.1:0-27113 GCA_041666065.1 Minisyncoccota bacterium
GACAAATTTGAGCACGAGCGGTATGCCGCGAAGAGCACGTACGAAGACGGCGGGCAGTCCGGCTGCCATCGCGTTCTGCACGTAGATGACATCTGCGCCACTTGAGGCTCGGAACAGGTCAAAGGTGAATTTGAGCAGCCTGAGCGGGAGAGGGCGTTTCTTGCTCGCGACGAAAAGAACGGTATCGGGGATGATTTCGGAGGTGCTCGCATAGGCGACGATGACGATTTCGTGTTCGTCTTTGAGCCGCAGGGCGAGCTCTTTCGTGTAGGTCGCTGGGCCTCCAATCTCAGGTGGATACACCGGTGTGGCGAGTATGATTTTCACGAGGGGTAGTGTACCATATCCATTGACAAACCCTTACGCGCTATGCGGCTTCTCATATTCACGCAGACCGTTGACCGCACAGATTCTTCGCTCGGTTACTACCACGCGTGGCTTGCTGAGCTTGCGAAGCATTTTGAGCAACTGACCGTTGTCGCGCTTCGTGTCGGTGTGTACGATCTGCCGGCACAGGTGACCGTGGTGCCGCTTCGGCCATGGGGATATCGCGCGCGGTTCCGCACGGCGCTCCGCGTGCTTCAGCTCACGTGGCGCTACCGCAAGGACTATGACGCGGTATTCATACATATGAATCAGGAATATTTGCTTATTGCCGGATGGCTTTTCCGTATCCTTGGGAAGCCTGTCTTTTTCTGGCGTAATCATTACGAGGGAAGCCTCGTGACCGACAGTGCCGCGCTCTTCTGCGATAAGATATTTTATACTTCAAAATCTTCGTATACCGCAAAGTACGCGAAAGCCGTGCAGATGCCGGTCGGCGTGGATGTCGGTTCGTGCCACCTTGATGAACCGATAGAGCGGCCGCCGCGTTCTGTGCTTTTCCTCGGTAGGTTTGATCGGTCTAAACGTCCCGACTTGGTAGCTGAGGCGCTCGGCATACTCGCAAAAGAGGGAAGCGTCTTTACGGCGACCTTTGTAGGAGGTCCGAGTGATTCGGCCTCGTCATTCCCTGAAGAAGTGAAGGCACGTGTTGCGGAACTCGGCATCGCTGACTGGGTCACTTTTGTCGGTCCGGTGCCGAACACTGAGACCTATCGCTACTATCGCTCTCACGCGGTGTACGTGAACTGCGGTAAGAGCGGCATGCTTGATAAGTCCCTTTTCAAGTCAATCGCGTGTGGCTGTCTCCCGATCTTCACGAGTGCTGATATGTCTGAGATCGTTGGTCCTGAATACTCGTATAGAGATGGCGACGCTGCGGATCTCGCGCAACATCTGGAGAAAGCTCTCGCGCTCTCCCCAGAGAGTCGGACAGCGCTGGTGCGTGCGTATGAGCAGCAGGCGATTGAGGCGCACACGCTCCCTGTTCTCGCGCGCCGCCTCTACGAAGAGATGCACCTATGAAAGTCCTCTTTGTCTCCAATGATCCGACGATGTTTGACGCGACAAGTGCTACTCGCGCTCGTATGCGTACCTATGCGGCAGCACTAGGAGAACTGCACATTGTCTCGGCTGCGGGGGCCGCCGCGCGCGAGGAACAGGACGGAAATCTATTTCTGCATCCGGTACATACATGGAAAATATTCCGTGTACGAGCGCTTGCGCGCCGCGCGCACGCGCTCATTCTTGCGCGAGGCATTGCGGTTGTGTCGGCGCAGGATCCGTTTGAACACGGACTTGCCGCGCTTCGTGCGGTCGCCGGTACGAATGCGAAGCTCCACATACAAGTCCACACCGACTTCCTCTCGCCGTGGTTCGTGCGGGACGGTAATTGGAGGAGTCCAAGAGTGAGGATGCCAATCCTGAATCGGTTTCGGCGTAGGTGGGCTGACGAGGTTCTCCCTCGTGCCGATGGTATTCGGGTAGTGTCTAATCGGGTGAAGGAGTCTCTGCTTGCGCGGTACGGAGCACGTATCCCCGAACCGGTGGTCATACCGGTAGCAGTTGATGCGACCGTGCCCGACCCCGTGCGTCTCCACGCGCACCCGTTTCAGTTCTCGCTTTTGACGGTGGGGCGACTGGAGCCTGAGAAGCGCATTCAGGACATTATTGCTGCGCTCAAGCTTGTCGTACCGAAGTACCCCATGGTTGGACTCTTCGTGGTAGGCGAGGGGAGTGAACGCGGGAATCTGGAGGCACTCGTGCGCGCCTTCGGGCTTGAAGACCATGTACTCTTTCTCAAAGGTTGGCGTCCGGTCAGCGAAGTGCGGGGCATGATGCAAAGCGCACAGGCGTTCATACAAGCAAGCGCGTATGAGGGGTACGGGCGTACATTGCTTGAAGCGGCACTCGCGAAAGTGCCGATCATCACGACTGATGTCGGCATTGTCGGAGAGGTGTTCAAGGGATATGAGGACGTGCTTGCCGTGCCTGTCGCCGACCCGACCGCACTCTCGCTCAGTATCGTTGGGCTGATTGAGGACATGAGCGTGCGACAGGAGCTACCGCGACACGCTGAAGCCGCTGCACGCGCACATCTCGCGTCCGTTGGTGATATCCCTGCACGCATCTGCGAAGATCTTGCGCGCACGGCAACCGTCCCGACCTAAGTGTGGTTATAGAGGACATATGGTACACCGGCACCGTGCGCGGAGCTCGCCTATCGGCTGTATAGGGCAGGGGTACATAGGCAAGAACTATGCCGACGATTTTGAGCGGCGCGGGCTTCGTGTGGTGCGGTATGCACAAGAAGCTCCGTTTGTTGCGCAGAAGGACGCTATCGGCAGGTGCGACATCGTATTCATCGCAGTCCCGACGCCGACCACACCTGATGGTTTTGATCTCTCTATTGTTGCATCGGTCATCCCGCTTACCAAGGCCGGCGCGACCGTGGTCGTGAAGTCAACAATAGCGCCGGGTTCAACCGAGCGTCTTGCGGAAGCATTTCCGGATCGGTTTCTTATGCATGCACCAGAATTTTTACGCGAAGCTCATGCGTCGTACGACGTTGCGCATCCGGAGCGGAACATTATCGGCATACCGCATGATACCGCGGCATATCGCACGCGCGCGGAAGAAGTCCTCAGTCTTCTCCCGCAAGCTCCCTACACGCGTATTGTGTCTGCGCGAGCGGCGGAGCTCGTCAAATATGCCGGTAACAATTTCCTCTATATGAAAGTAGTGTACGCGAATCTCCTTTTTGATCTCGCGCAATCCCTCAAAGTTTCGTATGACGATATCGCAGACATGCTCGCCGCGGACGTGCGTATTGGCGCGTCGCATCTCTCGGTGCTTCATGCAAGCGGACACAGCGCGCAAGCTGGCAGGGGAGCAGGCGGACATTGTTTTATCAAAGACTTTGAGGCATTCCACCGGCTGTATGTTGCGCAGGTGCCAAGCGACAGTGCGGGCGACGCATTCTTGGACGCCCTCAAAACAAAGAACAACACCTTGTTACGGGAAAGCGGGAAAGACACCGATCTCCTCGGCAGTGTCTATGGCGGTACCATATGAGCGGCGGGGCCGTCGTGGCTAAGATGTTCGTTTCCGTACCCGGTGTATACTAAGATCACTAGCCGAGGGCAGTACCTATCTCCTTTATGATACAGAGAGTCACCCGTTTCTATACCTTGATTGATGGCAGGTATCCCGCACAGGCGAAGATACTCCGATTCCTGATATCAGGAGGGACCTCAACCTCTATTGACCTCATGCTGCTCTACGTCTTTACCGATATCTTCGGTATCTGGTATCTCACATCAGCAATTGTCGCCTTCATCATCGCCTTTTTTATCAGTTTCAGTCTACAGAAGTTCTGGACGTTCCGTGACCACTCGCGTGAGGGTATGTCGGCACAAGTCGGCCTCTATTTCGTGGTGGCGGGGTGCAATCTCGCACTCAACACGCTCCTTGTGTACCTCTTCGTGGACTATCTAAGCTTCCATTATCTGCTCGCGCAAATCGTCGCGAGCGTGCTTATCGCCTGCGAGAGCTTCTTCATATATCAGAAGTTCGTCTTCCGTCGCACGTTAGTATGAGCACTACGCACCGCACACTTCTTATCGGCATAGTCACACTCTTCCTGCTTGTGCGTATACCGGCACTGCACCTCTCCTACTACCAAGATGAGTTCAAGAGTGTCGCCGCCGCAGAGACCAGCCTTGCTGCTGCGAACAGCTTCTTCACTCATCCGCCCCTGACCGCACTCCTGCTCCGCAGCGACGCGATCGTATTTGGCGGTTCCGGCATGCGCGTGCTCCCGCTTCTGTTTGGCCTACTCTCGGTCGGACTGCTCTTCGCGGTTGTGCGCCGTCGTTTTGATACCACGACGGCGCTGTGGTCCGCAGCGCTCTACACCGTGTCTTTTTACGGCATATGGGCGTCGCTTATGGTGGACACCGACGGCGCTATCCTCCCGACGCTTTTCCTTGCGGCCGTGTACTGCTACGACCGCCTCAGGGGACATACAGACCAGATGTACCGGTGGGGCATCCTTCTCGCTCTCGCCGTGCTTACTGGGCTCTTCGTGAAGCTCAGTTTCGTGCTCGTACCCGCCGCATTGATTCTAGATTTCTTCTTGGAGCGCCGCCGGTTGTTCCGGCTGCCACGCGTATCGGCCATCGGCTTCGGGCTCCTCGGTCTCGGTATCGTCCTCGTGCTCGCCGTCCTCCTTGTGCGTCTCGCTTTGCCCGCTTTCCAGTTTGGGGGCATGATCGCGCATGCGCGCGCGTATATGCATCTCACCGATCGTAATTACCTGCAGGTTCTCGTGCAGGGAGTAAAGGCGGTGTATTACCTCTCGCCGCTTCTTCTCGTGCCGCTTCTGTTCCTCACGCGCGACCTCTTGTGGCGAGCGCGCGTGTTCGCGACGTATCTTGTGCTCGGCTTCGTATTCTATTTCATACTCTTTGATTTCTCGCGTGGTGCGCTTGATAAGTACCTTATGTTCACCATCGTCCCGCTCGCCGTTCTGGCGGGCTCGGTCTTCGGACAGGTCTCCGTACGGTCTCTTCAGTTTCCTCGCCTGTGGGTCGGCGCCGGTGCAGTTGCGGCCGCTCTCGTGGTCGCTGCCGCGTTTCTCCCGCAGACTGTCGTCCCGCTCTACCCCAAGTCCGCATGGTTTCTTTCCGTGCTTCATGGCCGCTTAAATGTGCTCACACCGTTTAATGGCGGGTCAGGACCGCTCGGTTTCTACGTGTCGTTCCTTGTCATCTTCCTCGGTTATCTCACGGCGCTTAGCGCGGCGGTGCTTGGCCGTGTCGCTTTGCGCTTCCGCCACGGGGCGCTCCTTGTCGTCTTGCTCGCCGGTCTTGCCTACAATGCGGTCTTCTGGGAGGAATTCGCATTCGGGAAGATACACGGAAGTGCCTCGGTCGTCCTGCAGGACTCGCTTGCCTTTATCGGGCAGAGAAGCGACATCGGGCAGGTGCTGACCTATAACGACATTGGCGCGTACGAACTCGTGAAGATGGGAAAGTATGCAGGACGGTTTTATGCCGCGCCACAGTTTGAGGCGGGGCACGCGCAGCTCTTCGCTGCCTACGAAGGAGCGTATCTCGTCGTCGGCGTCCCGCCTCTCTACGACGGGTTTTATAGTCGGTTTTTCTCCCAGTGTGCTAGTGTGTTCCAGACTCGGTCGGGTGTCATACTGAGTACGATATATACATGCCAGAAGACGAAAAAATAACCAACTGGAAAGCGAAAAATCGTTTCTACCATGACTACGTGGCGGCACTCGTCCGTTTTATCGTGCCGACGGGCAAACGAGTTCTTACCGTGAGTGACCCCGTCCATCCGTTTGGAAAGAAGCAGGGAGTCTTTGATTATATCGTCGCGACTGACGTACTCGGTCATGTACACGACATTGAGCAATTTCTTGTTGTAGCGCGCGGGCACCTCGCTGAGGACGGTCGCATCGTGATAACGCAATACAGCATACTCTGGGAGCCGGTGCTTCGTCTCGCGTCGTGGCTCAATCTGCGTTCGCCGTCGGTAGAGCAGAATTGGATCTCGCCGCACGACTTGCGAAACTTCCTGCACCTTGCGGGCTTTGAGGTCGTGAAGTCGGGCGGGAAAATGCTTTTCCCGAAATACGTGCCGCTTGTCTCCGCGTTCTGTAACACGATTCTTGCGAACATATGGCCGTTTTCTCTGCTTTCGCTCATCCACTACGCGGTCGCTCGTCCCGTCGTGGAGGGGAAGAAGGACGTCCTGCCGTCGCTTTCAATCGTTGTTCCGGCGCGAAACGAATCGGGGACGATAGAGCGGATCGTACAAGAGTTGCCGGAGCTCGGTTCGTTTACTGAGATTATTTTCATAGAAGGGCACTCTACGGATGACACGCTCGCCGAAATTGAGCGCGTTGCCAAGAAGTATGCGGAGAAGAAGCGCATCAAGGTCGCGGTGCAGGACGGGAAGGGAAAGGGCGACGCGGTCCGCAAGGGGTTTGACCTAGCGACCGGTGATATTCTCGCTATCTATGACGCGGACATGACCGTACCTCCTGAAGAGGTGGAGAAGTTCTATCAGGCAATAGTGATGAACCGCGGCGACTTCGTGAACGGTTCGCGCCTCGTGTATCCGGTAGAGAAGGGGGCGATGCGTCTCTTGAATTTCTTCGGGAACAAGTTCTTTAGCTTCGCATTCAGCACCATACTCGGACAGCCGCTCAAAGACACACTCTGCGGGACGAAGGTCATCTGGAAGAAGGATTATGAGGACATTAAGCGGAATCGCGCGTTCTTCGGCGATTTTGATCCGTTCGGCGATTTTGATCTGCTGTTCGGCGCGGCGAAGCTGAACCTGAAGATCGTGGAAGTGCCGGTGCACTACCGCGACCGCGTCTATGGCACGACGAACATCAGCCGCTTCAAGCACGGTTGGTTACTCTTACGCATGACGCTCTTTGCGGCACGGAAATTGAAGTTCCGATCCTGATGGCTATGCAACCAACTCTTGAGACTCTGCAAACGCGCTACGGCAGGTTCACGATTGACCGTGAGCGTGATAAGAAAATGGCGAAAGCACTCGCGGGCGATGACTATCCAAACGAAAAGTTGCTCGCAGTCGCCCGCGCCTTCGTCTGTGCGAAAGATACAGTTGTAGATATTGGTGCACACATCGGCACCTTTGCGGTACCAGCGGCGAAGCTTGCCGAGAGCGTCATTGCGTTTGAGCCATCGGTAAGCGCGGCAGAGCTCCTCACACGCAATGCGCACGACAATGCGGTCTCGCTCAGCATCATACAAAAAGCGCTTGGGAGAAAAGCGGGGAGCGGGACACTTCTCGTACGGAATGCCGCTAATGCGGGCGCGAACACACTCGTTGCGGGAGGGGACATTCCGGTGACGACGCTTGATACAGAAGTAGCACATGCCGATTTCATAAAGATAGACGTAGAGGGCATGGAGCTTGAGGTGCTTGAGGGAGGTGCGGCGCTTATTGAGCGCGCGCACCCGACAGTATTTTTTGAAGTGAATCTCTCACAGCTCCGTGCACACGGGGCGTCGCCGCGCGCGCTTGAACGATTCTTCGTGAAGCGCGGCTACCGGCTCTATATACCGCTGCCGCGAAGAGGCGGGGTGCTTGCGCACGTACGAAGCGCGACACTGCTTACCGCGTGCATCGCCCCCCGCGCGTGGTTTCTCTTCGGGGAGAGTGCTCCCTTTGACCTCGTCGCAGTACCAAAGGGGCGCGAGCTCCCGCTCCCGTACGCAGGTTTTGCCGCAGCGCTTACCGATGCAGTGGCACACAATCTGTCGGTGAAGGTGCACCGCATCAGAGCCTTTTTGCACACCTTGTATGAACACTAAGATCACTAAGGCGCTTACCTTCCGTGCTTCCTCAGTCGGGGATTGTCTCATGGGCAAATACCTTCTTGAGAACGTGCATGCGCACTATCCGGAGGCGCAGTGTGCCATCGTCGTTGCGAATCACGGCGATATGTTACGCAACCTATTCCAAGCATATCCGTGGCTTGACGTGCGGGAAGTGAATCGCAAGGAACCGAGCGCACTTCTCTCGCTCTGGAAGGATTTTCACGGCAGCGGTTTCGTCGTGACGCAGTACGCGGGGAAGAAGGGCGGGAAGTTCTCGTTTGCGAGCAAGCTTGCCGCGCGCATGCTCGCACGCCGCGGCGCGCTCGTGGGGTTCACCGACGCATCAAGAGCAAACGGGATGCTCTATGATGCGCTTGTCCCGTTTACGAGCGTGACGCCTGCAGAGCTTGAGCGCGCGGCGCTTCGCGCTGCGGGCATCCCTGTTGTTCATGCGTGGCCGACGCTTACGCGCATGCCGCTTCAAGCAGTGCCGGAGAAGTTCGGTCTTGTACCAAAGCAGTACCGCATCGTGCATCTCTTTGCCGGTAATAAAAGCCGCGGTCTACATCCGGAGAAGAAACGCGAACTTCTTACAGCACTCCATGTCGCATCTCCAGAGACGACCATCGTCGTGAGCGGCGGCAAGGGCGACCGAGAAGAAGCGGAGAGCGTCGCTGCAGGTCTGCCAGTGAGCATCATTGCTGGCGAAACGACGCTCCAAGAGCTTATGGCGCTTATGGCGGCCTCAAAGGGTGTCGTGAGTCTTGATACCGGTGCCGCTCATATGGCGGCACAGCTGGGGACTCCGCTCGTTGTTCTCGCAGGATGTCTCGGCCGCCACTGGTGGCAGGAGGGACAGTACCCCCCTGATGCACCTATCAAGGTTTTCTCGCGGGCGGATCTTTGTGCCGAGGGGCATAAGGTGGCAGACGGCTATTCTGCGTGTCTTGGCGAGATAGTCATACCAGAGGTCGTGTATACTGCGACGCAAGTACTCGTATGAATAAATTTTTGAAGCTGAAGACGTGGACGGACTATGTTTCCTATAAACTTTCAAGGAAGTACAAGTGCAGCTATTCTCAGAACGGCGAGGACATCATCATAGATTCTGCTGTCCGAAGACTGAAGATCGCGCGGCCGACGTATATTGATATCGGCACGAATCATCCCATATTCAAGAACAATACCTACCTTTTCTATACCCGTGGCAGTCGCGGCGTTCTTGTTGAACCAGACCCGAATATATTCAGAGTGATACGGAAGACGCGCACGGGGGACACCTGTCTCAATGTCGGTATCGGTCCGGAAAACGAAAAAGGTGCCCCGTACTACATCATGACCTCGCACCAGTTGAGCACGTTTAAGAAAGAAGAAGCGGAGGGGATGGTCGCGAGCAAGAATTACGGCACGCAGAAGATAGAGTCGGTCATACATATACCGCTTGTCGCTATCAATACGCTTATGGAGCAGTATTTCCCGCACGGCCCCGACATACTCTCTATTGATACCGAAGGCTATGACTTAGAGATACTCAAGTCGCTTGATCTTGCAAAGTATGCGCCGAAGATCCTGTGCGTAGAGACGCTCCGTTTTGACGACCGCGGCGTAGAGCAGAAACAGAGCGAAATACTGGAGTACCTCCTTGCGCACGGCTACAAGGTATACGCCGACACTTTCATAAACACCATTTTCGTACGGGCTGACCGCTAATGCGCGAAGGTCGCGTAGATGTTTTCAAAGTATGCTGTCTTGCCGCGGTAGTACTCCCAGTCAACGGGCTCGTTCGTGGCGATAATATGCGGAGCGTTGCCAAACCACGCTGCGAGATTGCTTGAGAGCGAATTCGTGCCGATGACCGCCTTGCACTGAGCAAGCAAGAAGAGAGATGTCATCGGGTCGGTATGGTTGACGCATATCGTAAGACCGTCAAAAGCGTTTCGGTCAATTGTCCCGTCGGTAGTGATGACGAGCACAATGTCTTCTTGGGCGAGGCTCTGCTCGCGCAGATACTCTGTAACCACTTCGCGCACGCGCGCGGCAGAGACGAGGAACTCTCCGTTTGGGAACCCTCGGTACGGGAGTGTGCGCACCTGCACGCCGATGAGCGTCTTGTTTCTATACGGGGCGAGCGTGCGCTCAATGCGAGTACTGACACGCTCGTGTGGACGAAAAGCGGCAAGCAGCGCGTCTCGGTGTCGCGTAAGACCGAGCGGATTTCTGAAGAACCACCCGACGAAATACGCCGTGCCGCATGCTTCCAGTGCGGGAGTGAGCGGGCGCGAAGGCGGGAGATAGATGAGGTCGTTCCATGCCGCTAGGGCGCACGCGCGCCGCACGCGCAGCAGGAGGCTCCCATAGAGGGAGTCAAGGACGCTCCAGATGCGGCCTGCAAAAGGGAGTACGAGGAGGGGCGCGCACAGCCGCGTCAGAAACGTCTCATTTTCAATAAGAGTGAAGTACCGATGCCATGGGCCAAATGACGGATTGGTGACCTGTGCGCCGGTCTCAAGTCCGTATGCGTAGACGCTCAGGTAATTAATGAGATGGTGCGCTCCTTCGCGACAACTCGGCTTGGTGATGCGGATCTTTTTCATATTACAAAAGAATGTTCCACGGCTTCTTCAGGATCGGCATCTGGCAGGGCGTGTTGGGACGCGCATAGCGGTGTACGAAGAGCTTCTGCGTGGGATTCGTGTAGGGCAGGCAGTCCACGAGGAACATGAACGACGAATCAATCACGTGCACCTCGGCGGCGCGCTCTACGGTCGCGCCGTAGTCAAAGATAGTATCTGTGAGCCCAGAGTTGGGGCGGACGAGCGGGAGGTGGGTAGGGAGGCGCGCCGGATTGATAGGGTAGCGCGCATCGTCGTGGACGAACGCGTAGGGCCCAGAGGGGGCGATTTTTGCGAAGAGTGTTTCTTCTCGCGTCGTGTCGCGCGGTACGTAAAAAGAATCCCACTTTTTCGCGAGCGGGACGCCTGCCATACCGTACACTTGCCGTTCAAACAACACTTCTGACTCTTGGTCGTACGTGCCGATAACTCGCACAGTATCGTACTGTGCTTTCCAAAAGGGAAGCAGCGCGAGGACGCGACGACGGTACTTTTCGCCATACGAACGCACGACATGGATCGTGAGGTTCGGCAGATCGCGATACATGAACGACACGGACGGGTAGTTTTTCGGGAAGCAGAAGATGCCGACACGATCGTACTGCCTACAGTACTCGCGGACGATACCGTTGCACATAATATAGTCGCCGAGGCCGTGATGGTGGTCAAGGAGAATGCTAGACATGCCCTTAGTAGTACTATAAAATTATGCTTTATGAAAGCCGCGATACTGGAGGAAATCAATGCCCCGCTGGTCGTCGCTGATGTGGAGCTTACCCCGCTCACTTTTGGGCAGGTCTTGGTGAAAATACTCGTGAGCGGCTTCTGCGGCGCGCAGCTCCAAGAAATCGCCGGCAACAAAGGTAATGCGAAATTCGTACCGCATCTCATGGGGCACGAAGGATGTGGCATCGTGGAGGAGGTCGGACACGGCGTGACGCGCGTGAAGAAGGGCGACAAGGTGGTCATGCACTGGCGTAAGGGCGACGGTATTGAATCCGATTTTCCGACCTACCTCTACAAGGGGAAGCCGATGCGGAGTGGGAAAGTGACCTCGCTCAGCGAGTACTCAATCGTGTCAGAGAATCGTCTTACACCAGTCCCAGAGGATACGCCGAACGAGCTCTGTGCGTTGCTTGGCTGCAGTCTCTCAACCGCGCTCGGTACGATTAATCAGGAAGCAGACGTGAAGTTCGGTGAGAGCGTACTGATCATGGGTGCGGGAGGGCTTGGGGTGAACCTTATCCAAGCAGCGAAACTCGCGGGTGCATACCCGATCGTCATCGCCGACATCTACGAGAATAAGCGTGAGACCTGCGAGGCGATGGGCACCCACCTTTTTATCAACTCCAAAGAGAGCTCTATAGGAGATGAGCTCCACAAGAAGTTCGGCGTGAGGGAGATGGATGTGATCATAGACACCTCAGGGAGCAAGCAGGCTATTGAGAGTACGATACCGCTTTTAAGCGGTATCGGTCGCTACATCATGGTCGGTCAGCCGAAACCGGGGGAGAGCATTGAACTCCATACGGCGCTCCACCTCTTCGGTGGCGAAGGGAAAAGCATCAAAGCGACGCAGGGCGGGGGCTTCTCGCCGAGTAAGGATATCGCGCGGTATGTGCGCCTACACAAGGCAGGCGTGCTGAAGACCGACGGCATCATCACCCACCGCATGAAGCTAGATCAGATAAACGAGGCGATCAGTCTGGTGCGGGCGGGGCAGGCGGGCAGGATCCTCATAGAAATGGAATGAAAACGGATTTCCTACGGGCGTACCAGAAGATGTTCCTCATACGATCAGCTGAGGAACAGATAGCCGAACTGTATCTGCGTGAGAAGATTATGAGCTTCGTGCATTTCTACGTCGGGCAAGAAGCGGTGGCGGTCGGCGTGTGCGACGCGCTCCGTGAGAGTGATCGTGTCATGGGCAATCATCGCTCTCACGGCCACTATCTCGCTAAGGGGGGCGACTTGAAGCGCATGGTGTGCGAGCTCTTGGGTAAGGAGAACGGGCTCGCACACGGCAAGGGCGGCTCCATGCACATGATAGACACTTCCGTAAATTTCGTCGGCAGTACGCCCATCTTGGGGAGCGTCGTACCGCTTGCATGCGGCTCGGCATTTGAGCAATCCTACAGCAAGAACGGCGGCGTCACCGCCGCATTTTTCGGAGATGGTGCATTTGAAGAAGGCGTCGTGTACGAGACGCTCAATCTCTCGGCATTCTTCAAGCTCCCGCTCCTTCTCGTCGTGGAGAACAACCTGTTCGCCGTGAATTCAAAGCTCGCCGACCGTCGTTCGCCCTCCTACGATATGGAAAGGATCGTCACAGGCTTCGGGGTGCAGTACACAAAGGCCGACGGTAACGATTATGAAGACGTATTTAAAAAAGCGTCGGAAGTCGCCGAGACGGTACGAGCGGGGAAGCCAGCTGTGCTTGAGTGTGTGACGTATCGGCACATGGCGCACAGTGCGCCGATATTTGACGAGGCGTACAGAGAGGAAGATGTCGCCGAGAAGCGTCGGGAGAAAGATTCGCTCCGCAAGTTGCGCCAGACGCTTCTGAAAGAAGGCCATACTGAGAACGAGCTCGCGGTTCTGGAAGACGATATCCGGAAGACGGTCGCAGATAGCATACAGTTCGCCGTGGATTCGCCGTACCCGCCGAAAGAAAGTTTATATACCGACCTCTATGCCTCCTAGAATACTCAAATACACCGAAGCGATTAAAGAAGCGACCGAACAGCTCATGGCGGCCGACAAGCGCGTCTTCGTCGTCGGCCTCGGCGTCTCTTACAAGAACGGCGCCGACGGCACGACTGCAGGGCTCAAGGCGGCGTATCCCGACCGTATTCTTGACGTGCCGGTCTCGGAGGCATCGTTTACGGGCATGGCTGTCGGTGCGGCGATAAACGGCTTACGGCCGATCGTGCACCACGGTAGAGTGGAGTTTGCCTACTTCGCTGCAGATCAGATATTCACGCAGGCGGCGAAGTGGAACTATATGTTCGGCGGGAATCACGGTGTGCCGATCGTGCTGCGCATCGCTGTCGGGCGGCAGTGGGGGAACGGCCCGCAGCATACGCAGTCGCCCTACGCGCTCTTCGGCGCAGCGCAGGGGCTCAAGGTGGTCATACCCTCTACGCCGAAAATGGCGAAGGGGCTGCTCATCGCCGCAGTGAAGGATGCCAATCCGGTCATCTTCCTAGAACCGCGGTGGCTCTACGGTACGAAACAGGAAGTGCCCGAAGCGATGTACGAGGAGGCGCTTGATACAGCCAAGGTTACGAAAGAGGGTACGGACCTCACTGTCGTCGCGTACGGCGACGGATTCGTGGCGGCACATGAGGCGCTTGCTCTCGTGGGGGACGCGGCGAACGTAGAGCTGATAGACCTCGTGAGCCTCAACCCGATTGATTACGAGACTATCTTCGCGTCGGTGAAGAAGACTGGCCGTCTGCTCTGTGTGGATACTACGCACGAAACGTTTAACGTCGGTTCAGAGGTTATAGCTAAGGTGGTGCAGAACCGAGACGGTATGCTGAAGGAGCCGCCAGTGGCACTTGCGTGTCCGAACGTGCCATGTCCGACCTCCACCGCGCTGACCGAATTTTATTACCCGACGAAAGTGGATATCGCAAACGCGATACGCACGATGTTCAAGAAACCGGCGTTGGATACCAAGCTCTCGTTTGAGGAACTGCATCTTTCACCTACTATCACCCTTCCGTAAGATGAAAAAAATACTTGTTGTCGGCGAGAGCTGTAAAGATATATTCGTGTACTGCAAAGCGGAGCGCCTCGCTCCGGATCTTCCCGTGCCGGTGCTGAGCATCGCTGAGACAAATGAGAACCCTGGCATGGCAGCGAACGTGGAGCGCAACATCAAGAGTATCTACCCAGCAGTCACGCTCTACACCAACAGCGCGTGGGAGACAGTCACGAAGACGCGATACATGCACGCCAACACCAACCACATGTTCATACGCGTGGACACCGACCACCATATACCGCGCGTGAAGGTGCAGGACATACCGCTTGGAGAGTACGACCTTGTCGCCATTTCCGACTACAACAAGGGCTTCCTAACCGAGGAGGACATCCGCTACATCTGCGAGCACCACGACAACGTCTTCATGGACACGAAGAAGATACTCGGCGACTGGGCGGTGGGGGCGAAATACATCAAGATAAACAATTTTGAATACGAGCGCTCTAAGGACACGCTCCCGAAGGCGCTTGAAGACAAGATTATCTACACGAAGGGCGACCAAGGGGCGTTCTTTCGCGGGAAGAACTATCCTGTGGGCAAGAAGGTAGAGGTGAAAGACCTCTCCGGAGCGGGGGACAGCTTCTTTGCCGCGCTTCTGGTGCAGTACGTGCAGACGGGCGACATTGAGGCGGCGATCCGTTTCGCCAACGAGTGCGCCTCGGAGGTCGTCCAGCACAAGGGCGTTTCAGTTATCAAATCGTAATTACTATCATGAACATTCATTTTTTCGGCGTGCACGAGTGGGAGAAGTCGTATCTGGAGGGGCGGGCGCACGAGCTGTTTGATGCCACGGAACTACAGTTCAGCGCTGAACGTCTTAGCGAAGACACTGCACCAGCAGCGTCCGACGCTGAGTGCGTGAGTATCTTCGTAGACTCTAAGATGACCAAAGCGGTCATAGATCGCTTCCCGCGCTTGCAGCTCATCGCCACGCGCTCCACAGGGTACGACATGGTGGATATGGAGTATGCGAAGGCGAAGGGTATCACGGTGGCGAACGTGCCTTCCTACGGCGAGCACACAGTCGCCGAGTTCACCTTCGCCCTTATGCTAGCGCTCTCGCGCAAGCTCTACGACTGCATTATCCGCACGAAAGAACTGGGGCGTTTTGACTACGAGGGACTCACCGGTTTTGACCTCCGTGAGAAGACGCTTGGGGTCATCGGCACGGGCCGTATCGGTGTACAGGTCATCGCGCTCGCAAAGGCCTTCGGCATGAAGGTCGTTGCACATGACGTATTCTTGAAACCAGAACTTGCCGCTTCGCTCGGCTTCACGTATGTACCGCTTGATGAGCTCCTCGCGACAAGCGATATCGTGACACTCCACGTACCGGCGAGTCCGAACGGGGGCTATCTAGTAGGCACGGATGAACTGCAAAAAATGAAGAGCACCGCGTATCTCATCAATACGAGCCGCGGCTCGCTCGTAGACACACAAGCACTCGTTGCGGCACTTGGCGGCGGTAAGCTCGCCGGCGCGGCGCTTGATGTGCTTGAGGACGAAGTCTCGCTCACGAAAGAGGGGCTTATGCAGCACCCGCTCCACGCTTTCCCAAACGTCATCATCACGCCGCACACCGCCTTCAACACCAAAGAGGCGATAGAGCGCATCCTAGAGACCGCGCTCCAGAACATCAACGAGTTCAAGAAGGGTACTCCCCAAAACGTCGTGACGGCTTAAACGTAAATAGAAATCTCTCTATTTTTGACGGTCGGGAATTATAGTGAGATTGGGGAGTCGTGCATGGCGGGCCTATTGACGCTGTACCTATTTTCATGTTACGGTAACACTGGAATATTAGTCGCAGGGTCTCCCTGCATATCCGGCCTTTCGGCCTAAATTGACATCAAGAGGAGCAAGAGATGCCCAACAAAAGCTTGACCATAATGACCCTGAACGCAGGCCGCCTGCTCCAACAGCGCACCCGCGATTTTCTGGAGCTTCTCGCCGCGGGGAAGATGCCGCGACCGGACGTGCTGTGCTTGCAGGACATCGCGTTTCGCGACCTCGCCCTGCTTGAATGGGCGCCGCATGTCGCGTTCGCTCCCATGACCAATCACCTGATCAACGGTGAGCGGGCCGCTGTGGGCGTCGCGGTAGTTTCGCCGCACTTCATGACCGGCGTCACCTACCACACCACGTGGGGCGATGGCGTGCTGAAGAACCTGGAAGGCGTGAACGGCCAGAGCGAGCGCATCGCTCCGACCGCAGAGAACGACCGCAAGATAGAGGCCACGGAAGATCGCGTGGCTATCTGCGCGGCGGTCAGGAAGGACGGCGTGTATTACGACGTCGCCACGACTCACGGTTTCTGGGTACGTGGCGGGATCGCAAACGACCAGCAGTACGAGAGCACTCGCGCGCTCGGTAACGCCGTCATCGCAGAGGCGTGTCGCCGTCGCGGCATCGTGCTCGCTGCGGACATGAACATGTCCCGCGGCGGCGAGATCCACCAGATTCTCGTGGGTCGGCAGTTCCGCGACTGCATGCCACCGGAGATTGTAAGCACGCTTGATCCCAATCATCCGGCAGCCAAGAAGGGCCTCCGGGTCGTGACGGACTACGTCTTGACTCATGACGGCCACACCGGCTCAACCGTGTACCGCGTGGCCAGTGTCCTTCTGCTCCCCGGTATCAGCGACCATTGTGCAGTGGTCGCGACCGTGGAAAAGGGGGTGGACTGACACCGTCGCTTCGCCCACGTAGCCAGTATCGGGCATTTCAGCGCCGCACCCTTCGGGGAGCGGCGTTCGTTTTTATGGACCACCGGCGACCTTGACTAACTGTCGGTAGTTGTGTTACTATCCGCCGCGGAACATTAGTCACAGGACTCCCTGTTATCATTCAATCAGTAGGCCTTACTCTAGGAGCACTTCATGGAAATGATCATCAGCAACTGGGTGTTTCTCTGTTTACTCGGAGGCGCTATAGATGGGCTTGGACAGCTTTTGTGCAAACGCGCATGGGCGCCGCCGCCGTACGTCATCGTGGGTACGCTCGGCATCATGTGGTTTCTCGGCCCGTTACTACTCATGACTCTCGGTCCCACGCATGTCGGGGGGCTCGCGATCATGACGCTCGGACAAGCAGCCGCCCTTGGTGTCGGTACATTACTGCCGGCCTTCCTTGTCGGTGTCATGTTCTGGACCGACAACCTCACTCGCTTCGACGCCAACAACAAGGCACCGTTCGTGGGCTACGTCTTGGTCCTCATCGGCATATCGGAGATGGCCACAGCATTCCTCCTTGAATTCTTCATCAAGTCGTATCGGGGGGAGTTAGTCGTGATCAGTCTCGGCCAAATCTTCGGCACACTCTGCGCTCTTACGTCCATTGGTTTCTTTTTGGGCAAGAAGTTCGCAGACGAAAAGGCCGACAAGATGCGGAGAGCCCAAGACGGATTTGTAGTGAAGAAGACCAAGCCGTTCATTCCGCTCAGCTGGGTCACGCTCGCTATCATCACCGGTATCTTGTCCGGACTCGGCGGAATTCTCTTCAAAGAGGACCCAGCCATGCCGCCGTACGTCTTCACCGGCATCATCGGCGCGGTGTGGATGACTTGCACGGCTGTCTTCATGGGCGGGAGGACGCTGTGGAAGTCTGCAGGCCTACGGCTCGACATCCTGAGCTTCAAAGAGGCAAGGGCATTCGGACCGACGGTCTTCGGGCCGCTCATCCTAGCGGGCGTCCTTACGTGGGGTGCGAACCTTGGGCGTTTCAGCGCCGTGAAGGGAGCGCCGCTCGTCGGGTACGTCTACCTGCTCTTCCCGATTGCCGCTGTTACTGTGACCCTACTTCTTGAAGGTATGGTCAAACGGCTGAGAGGGGAGCGGTTCACGATAAGCTGGTACGAAATCGGCGGCGTCGCGTTCGCGGTCGGCGCGCTCGCTTTCTTCTCACTGGCCTCAGCCTAGACACCTTGGCTGCAGTTCTTCGGTGCCGCATTTCCTCACAAGGGGAGTGCGGCATCTTCTTTTTACTACCCAGCGAGATGACATTGACATATAGGTAATAACCGTGCCATTATCTACAACAGATCATTAGCCGCAGGGTTTCCTGCACATCCGGCCTTTCGGCCAAAATTGACATAGAGGAGCAGAAAATGTCGCTGAAAATCATGAGCGCCTTTCTTGGGCGCGACAAGGGGCAAGTGCCGAGCGTCATAGCTTGTGCCAAGGAGGCGGGTGCAGACGTGCTGTGCTTGCAGGAGGTGATGAGCTTCGAGCTGCTGCATCTGTACGCGACCTATAAATTCGTTCGGTTCGTACCGATGACGAAGTTTGCCAATGGCACGAGCATGGGATTAGCCACCTGTACCAACCTCTCAGTCAGAGAAGGGCGTGTGCAGTACTACATGGGCGACGCCACGACACTGCCGCTCTTTGACGAGAGCACTCCCGATCGCGTGAACGCCACCAAGCGTCGGCCACTACACACCATCGGTGTGCTCTTCGGTGGCGAGATGTATCGGGTGGGCAACACCCACTTCCTCTACACCAAGGACGGAACATCAACCGATCAGCATCATGCGGTGCTCCGTTCGCTCATTGAGGCAACCAACCACGAGGGTGGAATGGTTTTGTGCGGCGCGATGGTGATGCTCCGTGGCGGCCCGTTGTACAAGGAGTTCATGGATCTGTCACCGTTCTTGGATTGGGTACCCGATCTGGTCACCTGCACGCTTGACCGCAAGCTCCATAAGCTCGCGGCGCGCATAGAGAACGGCGAAGTGCCGCCCGTGGTTGTTGATTACATCTTCGGCACAAGACCCTACTCCTGCGAAGAAGTACAACAGTTCCACGGTGTAGCCGACCACACGCCGCTTCTGGCCACGGTTTCTAAGTTGTAGCCTCGGCGAGCTACTTGAGTGCCGCATTTCCTTCGGGAAGTGCGGCGTTCGTTTTTTGTACGATATCTATTTCTGACTGTCGCCCCTACCGATGCGATACGAGTCGGCCTCGTCGTGCGGGGTGGAGACCTCTATGATGACCGATGCTTCAAGCGCTCGGAGCTGGTGCGGTTTCGTGGGGGGTATATGGACGACATCGCCCTTGGTAAGGACGGCGGTCTTCTTCTCGGCATTTGCGAGGTTGTAGTATCGGAGTTCCAGTTTGCCCTCCAGCACATACCACGTTTCGTCCTTGTTGACGTGGAAGTGGTCGCTGAATGACGCTTCCTTGTTGAAAGTAAGCAGTTTCCCGCAGTACTTGTCGGTATTAATAATCCACGTTTCTTCTCCCCAACCTTTTGGGTGGAGTTCAGGTTTTAGTATCTGTATATCCGCCATATGGGAGCAGGATACCATATCGCTCTGCATTCTTTTGGCGCGGGAAATCTTGTATACTGGCTTCGTACTCCCACTATGACTCCTAAGCAAGGCATCTTTTTATTGCTCATCGGGGTGGTGCTGACCTCTTCTCTTTTTCGGCTGACCGAGAGCCCGTCGGTGTGGTACGACGAGGGCTTCTATATCCAGACTGCTCGCAATGTCGCATCATCGCACTGGTACGGCCTCCGGCTGGGGCCGGACGATTTCTTGTCGGGGCAGTACATGAGTGTCGGATTCCCGCTCACGTATCCGGTCGCCGGGATGTTTAAGCTCTTTGGGTACGGGGTGGCGCAGGCGCGTATGACGATGGCGCTCTTCATACTCGGCTTCGCGCTCGCCGGCTTCGCGCTCATACGGCGACTCTTTGATACGACGACTGCGCTGTGGGCGCTCGCACTCCTCGCCGTATTCCCGCCGCTCTATGCCAACGGAAAGAGTGTGCTTGGAGAAGTGCCCGGCCTGCTCTACCTCACGCTCTCGCTTCTCGCTCTTCACTTACTCCAGACGAATCCGACGAAGCATCTTCGCTTTGCTGTGCTCGCGGGCATCTTCACGGGCCTTACGTGCGTCACGAAGCCGGTCTTTCTCCTCCTCTTGCCGGCACTCGCGCTCGGTTGTGCGTATAGGTGGCGGGAGTGCAGGGAGATCATGCGCGATACCCGCATAGTCCTCTGGGGGAGTATCGCTTTCCTCGCACCAGTGCTCGTGTGGGTACTGACACAATTCTCCCGTTCAGACTCGCTCATCACGACTCTGAAATTCTATATGAATCCCTACGCAGTAGCGCAGACGGATCTCGCCGCTATCGTGCTGGCCAATGTCAAAAATCTCTTCACGGGTGTCGGCCCGTTATTCCTCGTCGGAATGTTAGTCGTATGGACTGCCGCTGTCTTCATACGCACACGAAGCGACGAGCCGGTGTCTCTTGCAGAGATCGTCGCGTACGTATTCTCGGTCATCTCAGTCGTCGCATACCTGCGCACGGGAGGGTTCTATCGGTACCTATTTCCGTATCAGGCGATCGCGCTCCTATTTTTTCCATCAGCATTCTCGCGGGTGGTCGCATATGTGCGAACACGATCCGGCCTCTTCCCCCGCACGCTCTCGCGCGCGCCCGCATTTGTGTGCTCGGCACTCATACTGTTGAGTGGTTACCAGCTCATGTTTGATTCGTGGGTTGCAGAGTTTTACACCTCCACCAAGACGGCCTCGTGGGAGACATTTTTCAGTGCCGTACCTTCCGAACACTCGGTATTTTTCTAC
Source organism: Minisyncoccota bacterium (assembly GCA_041666065.1). GTDB lineage: Bacteria > Patescibacteriota > Minisyncoccia > Phycocordibacterales > Phycocordibacteraceae > C7867-001. The sequence goes on from JBAYHQ010000009.1 coordinate 20,740, forward strand.
AATACACCTGAGGTGGCGGTGTTCATGCGCACTGAGCGATACTATCAGTACATCACCCCGTATCGCGACGCGGTTGACGTGAAGTGGGGTGCGCGCGAACTCGGTGTACTTGATGCGGGTATTCCCGACTCGGTCATCATAGAGACAGTCCGTTTACCAAGCGCACAGCCGCATCTCGCGCACTACGCGGTGCGCGGTACGAACTACAAGTACACGATACTGGATCGTCTGCCCAACTGATTTCGTATGCCACACACGCACCCTTGGGTTACCATCATCATTCCGGTGTATAACGAAGGCACGGTTATCGCGCAGACGGTTGCACGAGTGGTGTCGTTCCTCGCGCAGACCGAGTTCCCCTACTCGTATGATCTCTGTGTCGTTGATAACGCAAGCACCGATGACACGTGGCGGAAGATAGAGCAGCTGTCGCGCACACACCCTACCGTGACGGGCTTGCACCTCAAGGAGAAGGGGAAGGGACGTGCTATTCGTGCTGGTTGGGCACAGGCGAGAGGGGACATCCTCACCTTCATGGACGCAGACCTTTCTTCAGACCTTGCGTCGTTTCGGGCGCTTACCGACGCCGTGGCCTTGGGTGAAGCAGATCTTGCTATGGGTAACCGACTCGGCGTGCATTCCAAGATAGTGACCAAGAAGAGATTCCGGAAAGTGGCGTCGCGCATCTACAACGCTCTGACGCGGGCTTTTCTGCACACTGGTATAGATGACCACCAGTGCGGCTTCAAGGCGATGTCCGCCGATGCATTCAAAGCGCTCGCGCCGGAACTCACCGAGACAGGATTCTTTTTTGATACCGAGCTTATCGCACTTGCGCGCAAACACGGATTCCGCATCCACCAAGAGGACATCATATGGATTGATGTTCCAGCCTCAAAAGTCTCGCTTGTCTCGGATTCGCTCAACATGTTCTGGTCGGTACTACGGCTCGCGCGCCGTCTGCACGCTCATGACCCCGCGTAACACCGTCTGCTACTTCGGCATCTATGACCCGCAGTTCGGGCGTAATCGGGTATACCAGAGTGGCCTGCGCGCGCAGGGTGTCACTGTCCTTGAGTGCCGCGACACGTCGCGCGGCTTCTTGAAGTTCTGGAGGCTCTGGAGAAAGCACGGAGCACTTCGCGGGAAGTATGATGCACTCGTCGTCGGGTATCCGGGGCATCTCGTCGTGCCGCTCGCGAGACTCATCAGTCGGAAACCGGTCATCGCCGATATGCTCGGCTCGCTTGCCGACGCCGAGGCGCATTCGCACAAGACGAGCATCGTCCGTCGCGTGGAGAGCGCACTCATTGATCGTCTAGCACTCTGGTGTGCGGATGTTGTGTTGCTTGAGAGCGAGGCCCAGAGGCAGTATTTCCAGAAGCGGTATGGAGCATCAGAGAAGTATCGCGTGCTCTATACCGGCGCAGACGAAGCGGTGTTTACCTGCGACGGGCTGACCCGCGACGAGACATTTACTGTGCTCTTCCGCGGGCGGCTTACCGGTGAGAGTGGCATCTTGCATATCCTGCGCGCCGCACTCCTTTTGAAAGGGGACAAGTCCATTCGCTTCCGCGTGCTTGGTTCAGGCCAGCTCTTCTCTGAGACGAAAGCGTTCATCACCAAGCACGATCTGACCTCGGTTGAGTTAGTGCAAGCGCAACTCCCGCCCGACACGCTTCGTGAGAAGATGTGCGGTGCATCGCTTGCCCTTGGGCAGTTTGAGCAGAATCCGCGTCTCTCGCGCACCATTCCGCACAAAGCGTTTGAGGCGCTTGCGCTTGGTATCCCGTATCTCACGGGAGACGCGCCCGCGATACGGGAGATTGCAGAGGACGGGGTGAGCTGTTTTCTGGTGCCCCTTGCCGACCCCGCAGCGCTCGCGAAGAAGATACTCGTTCTTGCCGGCGACCCTACACTGTGCGCGCATGTAGGGGAGGCGGGGCGGCAGGTTTTTGAAAAACGCTTCTCGGCGTCTGCGCTCGGTGCGGAGCTCGTACAGATACTGCGCGCCGCGCGCGGAGCCGATTGACGGGTCGTAACGCCATGCTAAGCTCCAACCACGTTTGATGAAGGGCGGGACGACGTTTGAACAATGCCATCGTGAAAACTCATACCGATACTCGCACAATACTTATTACCGGCGCGACCGGCTTCGTGGGCGCACACTTGATCAAGAGATTGGTCAAGACTGTTCCGGCGTCCGATATCGTCTGTCTCGTGCCGCAGGGCGATACGGTCCGCGTGTCGGGAGCGGGCATTCTTGAGAAGCGGCTTTTGGACACCTACCGGAGACTCGGTGTTACCGTCCACTCGTATCCGGCGTGGGGGACAGCAGCTGACTACCGGAGGGCATTTGAGACATTCGGTCCGATACGCACTGTTATCTACCTTGCCGCCAACAATAATCGCTGGTCGGGTACCGAGCGACTCTTCCGCGATAACGTAGAGACGCTCAAGCGGTTTATCCATGCGCTTGATACGCGTCTGGCGGACACGCAGTTTATCTTTGCATCAAGTGTTATGGCCGAAGCGACCGAGCAGCTTCGGGGTCGTTTCGGCGAGCGTACTGCTCTGAAGTTGAACCCGTACGGGTGTACGAAGCTCGCCGCGGAGGCGCTTCTGCGCGACGAACAGCATCGTTTTGGCTACCAGCCGCTCGTATTGCGCTTCGCGAGCGTGTACGGCAAGGAGTCGCAGTTTGGTCTCATGAAGTCGGTGCAGACGCTCACGCAGATCTCAAAGATAATCCCCGTGCCGTACCTCATCGGACGCGCAGATATTGTGCACGTGCTTGATGTCGCCGAAGTCCTTACGCAGGCGGTGGCAGGGCGCCTTACGGGTATGTTTGATCTCCGTGCTTCGCCGACCCTTTCGGTCGGCGAATTGGTAGAGCACTGTGCGAAAGCTCGGCAGGTACAGGCGAAGCAGTTCCGTCTCCCTGCATGTCTGTACCGCCTTGCGAATGCCACGCTTGACTGTGGAAGCCGCATTGGCTTGTGGCCCGCACTACAGCTCCAGTCGCTTGTGAGCGACATATACGTGGGGCACGGCGTCAACGTATTGGAGACGCTCGGCGTGTCGTCGGTCGTTCCTTTCGCTGAGAAACCAGTCCTTGCCAAGGGGGTACACGTTGGGGGCGTCGCCGTTATCGGTGCAAGCGGTCTTGTTGGTGCACGGATAGTGCAAGCACTCTCTGATCGTGGCTTCTCGGTGCGGTGTGGCATCCGCCACACGCCGCTCCCTGTGGAGAATCTTGATGAGTCACGCATTGAGCGTGTCGCTTGTGATACTTCCGATACGGACTCTCTTGCTTCGTTCCTGCAAGGCCAGCATACGGTGGTGTATGCAGGAGGGCTCACAACCGCGCACGGGAAAAAGACATGGGAAGAGTATCTGCAGGCGAATACGGCTGAGGTATTGAGCCTCATTGCGTGTATGCGAGCGGCCGGTACGAAGCGGATCATCTTCCTTGCATCGCAAGCGCCTGCGCACGGCGCGTACGGGCTCTCAAAATCGCTCGGCGAATCGGCAGTGCGGAACGCAGGGCTCACGGCCACCATCCTGAAGCCAGGTCTTGTCGTCGGCGATCGCGGGTTGGTGCAGATGATCGGGAAGTTGGTACGGCTCGTGCCCGTGTTCCCGCTCCCGTCGGACACACCCCGCAATACGGAGCTCGTAGACGCAGATACCCTCGGCGACGTCGTCGCCGACATCCTCGCGGATACCACGGGGCAGTACGACGGCCAGACGATCTATGTGGGCTCGGCGAAGCCGATCTCACTCGCGTCGCTCGCACGCACGATTGCGAAACTGTCAAAGCGAAGAACGGTCTTTGTACCTATACCGCGCTCCCTGTTCGCGCTCCTTTCCTACGTCGGAGTACTCGTTCCATTTTTCCCATTCAACAGGGAGATGTTTGAAGGCATCTACCGGCAAAAGGATGCTATACTCGCAGGAACGATGCGGTTGGCGGATGAAGATCCAGAGACCATTCTGCAAAGGCACATTCGGAAGTAATTTTAATTTTCCCCCTTATGATGGATAGCACCATACGGTATCGCGCGAATATCATCGCTAAAGCCTATGCTCCGTTCCTCTCGGAGCAGCATCGCGTGCTAGACGTCGGCTGCGGCAACGGTATTGTCGGCGAGATAATACAGAAACATACCGGCTGCACTATGGCCGGCACTGACCGCTTTGCGTATACCAAGACCGCGCTCCCGTTCACCCAGATGACGTCCGACACCGAACTTCCTTTTGAGGATGCTTCGTTTGATTACGCGATGTTCAACGACGTGTTGCATCACCTACCGTACGAGGAGCAACTGCCGATCGTCAAAGAGGCTCTGCGAGTGAGTAAGAACGTGCTTATCTTTGAACTCCATCCGACCCTACTTGCACGAGCTATTGATTGGGGTGCGAACAAGATACATTACCTTCTCATGCCGATACCGTTCTCTTTCCGCACGCTTGAAGGGTGGCGAACCTTCTTTACGGAGAACGGCATTCCCTCGCGTACGTTTCAAGTACAACGGCCGGCATATTACCCGATATCCAATTTCGTTCTCTTGCTCGGACAGGGAGTTGGGGAGGGCGCCGCTTAGAATCCTAGACGCATTTTATATTCGTGCAGCCACTGTCGGATATACGCGACAAGGCCCGACGTGTAGTTTTTGAGCAGTATGATATGCCACGGCTTCTTCAGGATCGGTAATTTCCATGAAGGGTTCGGTCGGGCGTACCGGTGTACGAAGAGCTTTTGGTCGGGCGCGGTGTAGGGGAGACAGTCTATGAGGAACATGAACGAGGAGTCTATGACGTGGACCTCCTGTGCGCGCTCAATAAGCGTGCAGTAATCAAAGACGTTGTCGGTCTGTGCGGGGTCTGGCACGAAGAGTGCGAGGTCGCTCCGTATCTTCCCGCGATTGATAGTGAAGTCTCTCGTCCTGTCTTCGTGCAGGAAGGCGTACGGGCCTTGCGGCGCGATCCGCTCAAAGAGCTCCTCTTCGCGTGCGCGGTCTCGCTCCACAAAGAAGCTCTCCCACTTTTTTGCGAGGGCAATACCTGCAAGATCGTAGAACTGCTGCTCAAGCGGCGTACCGGAGCGACGCAAGGATTCAAAACCGAGCACTTTCACTTCGTCGTAGCGTTCGGTGCTCGGCGCTGAGGCGTTCCGTTGTATGTATTCCCGCGCGAATGCCTCGTCGCCCTGTAGGACGGTAAGGTTCGGGAGGTCGCGGAACATGAACGATACCGAAACGTAATTGTGGGGAAGTGCGAAGATAGCGACTCTGTCGTACTTCTTGCAGTACTCACGCACGATGCCGTGGACCATGAAATGGTCACCAAGGCCGAGGTGGTGGAGGAGGAGAAGGCTCATTGTTTCTTCGTCTGGTAGTCCAGAATCGCCGCCATCTTCCCTTGTTGATGTCCGGGGAAGATGCGTGATTTCGGATTATCAATATCAAGGATCTCAAAATAGATATTTTGCTTATGGTCATACCGCTCAAATCCGGGGTGGTGGAGATGGATGTCAAAGTGGTAGGAGCCCACATTGAAAAGGAATGCAGGGATAGCGATTGTCGTCGTGTATGTGCCGGGTGCGTATTCCGGTATTGTCGCGTCTTTGTCGGATTCTGAGGAGAGCAGGAGCACGTCACCGTCGGTATAAAACACGACTGACAATAGCGCTTGGAGAGGCCGGAGCACCTTGAGCTCTATCTCAATGAAAAATGGTTCAGTGATCGGTATTTTCGCCTGCGTTCTTTTGTCTTTGTTCAAAATGGATACCTGAGTTATTTGGGCATCCCGCTCCGTGTCAGGGGTGTACTGGATACTCGCATCAAGTTCAGCTTCGTTCGTATAGGCACGGATGACATCGTCGGTGTTCCCGACCATTTTTACGCGACCGCCCTCAAGCAGAACCGTCTTTTTGCACAGCTGCTGGATCGCCGAGAGGTTATGGCTCACGAACAAGATAGTGCGTCCGTCCTTATGAGTTACCTCTTCCATCTTGCCCATGCATTTTTTCTGAAACTCGGCGTCGCCGACCGCAAGCACTTCGTCCACGATGAGGATGTCTGGCTCCATATGTGCAGCGACCGAGAAGGCGAGTCGCACCTGCATGCCGCTTGAGTAATGCTTCACGGGGGTATCAAGGAATTTGCCGATGCCGGAGAATTCCACTATCTCGTCAAACTTCCGCGCGATCTCCTTACGCGTCATGCCGAGAATCGCGCCGTTCAAAAATACGTTCTCTCGTCCCGTGAGTTCAGGGTGGAAGCCGGTGCCGACCTCAAGGAGAGACGAGACGCGCCCGCGCATGACCGCTTCGCCCTCGGTGGGCGGCGTGATACCAGTCAGGATTTTGA
>JBAYHQ010000010.1:0-24716 GCA_041666065.1 Minisyncoccota bacterium
AGCGCGCGCGCCGTGATGACGGTCATCGCGTAGTCTATGTACGACTGCCGCATCTCGGAAACGATCGGCTGGTCTATGACGTTTGCTGCCACAGGTATCACTTCTTCCGCGCTGTCTGCTTTGCGTGCCATACAAGATATTTAAAAATTTAAATATTCAAACATTAAAACGGCAGTATCGTCTGCTCAGATTGCTTCACAGCCGGCGCGGCAGGCGGCGCAGTGTCTATGATCTCTATGTGTGCAGGCACGTCGGCACTCGTGACGCCAGCTGCCGCGCCGGCGAGACCCGTCGTGTCAGTGCCGTCTGTCGTGATGACAGGACTCTCTGCTCCGGTACTAGCAGCGAAGGAGCTTCCTCGTATTGCAAACGTGCCTGCGGCGTAGTTACCGACGAGCCACACGAGTGCGATAAGCACGCTCGTAAACGCAGCGACGCCGAAAGCTACCTGTCGGCGGATGTGGTGTGGCTTCCCCTTCACGTGCTCAATGTGGTCAAGAATAGTTTTCATAGGCTAGGGTGTAAGTACCAGTATACTCCCGTCGCGGCCGACAAGGTCTTTCTTCTTCAGAGTAAGCTTCTCCACTTTCTCGCTCCCGCTTCCCGCGTCCTTGAGGAAAGTCTCAAGTGACTTCGGCGAGCCGATACCACTCCAATGCATCGGGACGATGATCTTCGGCTCAAGCGACACCGCGAGCGCGTGCGCCTCTGCCGGCGAGAGGACGCCGTCGCCCCCTATCGGCACGAAGAGCACGTCTATCTCGTCTATGCCCTCTCGCGCTTCCTTAGAGAGCTCTGCGTCGGCAAGCGCGCCCAAGTGCACGAGCGTCATGTCCTCAAGCTCTACACTATATATAGTATTGACCGCCTCGGTCTGACCCTTCGCAAGACCATACTTACTCTTGGACAAGAATCCTTGGACCACAACACCCTGCCGCTCGTACTCGCCCGGACCGGTGACGGCAAACGGGACTTTGTCGCCATACGTTACCTCGTCCACTCCGTTCATATCTGGGTGGTTGCGCGAGACCAGTGCGATGTCTGCACCGAAGCGGACCGAAGGGAGTGTCGCGCCCTTACTGATAGGATCAAAGACGAGCGTGAGGTCGCCGAGGGTCACCTTGAAGCACTGTCCGCCGTGGTGGGTTATGACCATATGCTTCTATTCTAGCATTTTCCGGCGCTCTTTGCTATAGTTTCCCTATCGCGTGCAGGCTAAGATACCCGAAAGGATATCCGCCCGACGCTCCGAGAAACGGAGTGTCTAGGGAGAAGTATGGGCCGGCTAACCCTCAGCGCCGCAAGGCGCGAGTACCGACTCTGAAAATCCGCACCGCTTATATATATGTCAGAAGAGAAGAAGGCTGCCGCTCCGGTAGCGACCATACACCTCACCGAAGGCCACCCGATGGCGGGCCTTGTTGACGCTATACCGACTCCGCCGAAGGCCGGCGATCTCGTGGAGGGCTCAATCATCGCTATCAATCGCGGCCGCGTGTACATAGATCTGCCGCCGTTCGGTACCGGCCTCATCTATGGTCGCGAGTACCTCAACGCCGCAGATGTGCTCCGTAAGGCGAACTCTGGCGACATCATCAGCGCGAAGGTCGTAGACCCGTCCGGTCGCGACGGCTACATAGAGCTCTCGCTCAAGGAGGCCCGCCAGGCAGCTATCTGGGGCGAAGCAGAGACGGCTATCCTCGCGCAGACGCCGTACTCTCTCGTCGTGGAAGAGGCGAACAAGGGAGGACTCATACTCTCGTGGCAAGGCATACAGGGCTTCCTGCCAGCCTCACAGCTCACCGGCGAGCACTACCCGCGCGTGCCGGAGGGTGACAAGGACAAGATTCTTGGCGAACTTATGCGGCTGGTCGGCCACCCGCTCTCGGTGCGCATCATTACTGCGGACGCTAAGGAGGGTAAGCTCATCTTCTCGGAGCGCATGGGCAACGAGACTGAGGAGAAAGCGTCGCTTATTGATAAGTACCATGTCGGCGACGCCGTTGAGGGCGAAGTCACGGGCATCGTGGACTTCGGCGTCTTCGTGAAGCTGGAGCAGGGTCTTGAGGGTCTCGTGCACATCAGCGAGCTTGATTGGGGTCTTGTGGAAGACCCACACACGCTCTTCGCTGTGGGTGACAAGGTGCGCGTGAAGGTCATTGAGATCAAGGACGGTAAAGTGTCACTCTCTATCAAGGCACTCAAGGAGAACCCGTGGCACTCGGCGGCGACCCGCTACACCAAGGGCATGGAAGTCCCTGGGGTCGTCATCAAGTACAACAAGCACGGCGCGCTCGCATCTATTGAGGAGGGTGTCGCCGGTCTTGTGCACGTCAGCGAGTTTGAATCGCCAGCACAGCTGCGCGAGACACTTGAACTCGGTAAGACCTATCCCTTCACCATCGCGCTCTTTGAGCCGAAGGATCAGCGGATGACGCTCACGTACGCGGGCAAGAAGAAGTAACCGCGACAGCACGAAAGCAAAAGCACTACCATACTGGTAGTGCTTTTGCTTTCGCCCACGACGCCGCGGGGTGTTTGCTATACTCACCAGATGAAGCAAATCGTCGTTATTCACGGAGGAGACGTGTTCCCGACCTATGAGGAATATCTTGCGTACCTGAAAAATTTTAAAATAGAGAGCCTTGATTTTTTCAGGGGTAAGAAAGGTTGGAAGACAACTCTGCAAGAGACACTCGGTGACGAGTACGAGGTACTCCTCCCGCGTATGCCAAACGGTAGCAATGCGAAGTACCTAGAGTGGAAAATCTGGTTTGAGAAATTGATTCCCTTCTTGGAGGATGGAACGATACTCGTCGGACATTCTCTCGGTGCACTATTTCTCGCGAAGTATCTCGCCGAAGAAATATTCCCGAAAAAGATTACTGCAACATTTCTCGTCGCCGCTCCGTACGACACAGACGGCGATCGGCCCCTTACAGAATTCGTCCTCCCAGATTCGCTCAGGCGTTTTGAAGAGCAGGGTGGAAAGATTTTCCTGTACCAAAGCACTGATGACCCGCTCGTACAATTCTCAGAGCTCGCGAAGTATCAGCGGGCGCTGCCGCACGCACAGGTGCGCGCACTTGAAGGTCGCGGACACTTCCTAGACAAAGACCACCCGATCTTCCCCGAACTCGTCGCCGATATACAGAGCCTCTAGTTTTTGACAAGCACATACGGTGTGCTATTTTCTGGTCAGCAATGTCCCGCGCATCCCGCGCGTCTTGAAAAAGGAAATAACCATGATCATAATCCAAATCAACGTGGTACGCCCCTCGGAAACCCACGCCCAGAAGATGCGCGTCTGGGAAGCGCTCAAGGGCGCTTCCTACAACGCGCGACTGAAACTGACTGCGACGACCGGTGAATTCTTCGGCCACATAGGCGAAAGCCTACCGTATCTGCATGTTTACTTCACCGAGGATGAGCTGTCGAACTTCGCCGACGTTTTCGCCGACGCCGAACCATTGACGGTCTACAACGACTGCATGAATCGGCTATCCTTGCTCGGCATGAACGTCTTGGCTACCGGGGCTCTCGGCTTCCTCTCAGGGAAATGAAGATCCCTGACGCACCACACCAAAGCCTGCCCCAAGCAGGCTTTGAAATTTTTATCTCACTGACACTCACCCCCTGCAGAGTAAAATAAGTTCTTTAAGCTTCTCATGCATCCGGTCACTGAGTCGTAGTTGTTTTGGAGAAATACTGTCCATTTCAATATTGGTGCTTTGCGCCGGCAAAATATGTACGTTGCCACTCATCGGATTCTTTCCAAGCACTACCTTCATCCCCTCGTGCTCAAACCTCTTTACCAGTTCAACTACAGGGGTTGTATACCCCGGACATTCTTCTTCCGTGGCTCTCATCTTGTCGTATTCCTCGGCGACAATGCCGGTAAAAGGGAATTGTTCGGAGCTCGCTCTCAGCTCCATAGCCAACGTGATAACCTGTATTTTTCTTTTCTTTTTATCTCCCTCGATCGCGGCCCGCAGCTCCTCCCTCCACTCGTCTGCAGATTTTTCTGGCGTGCCTCCTTCGTTAAGCTCTGCAGTCAGAGCAGCAATTTCCTCCCTCCCCTCTCTCGCTGCTTTCCCTTCTTCGGCTCTCCTTGTGAGCTCCACCCTATCAAGCTCTCGTAGGGCCTGTAATTCAATCGTCCTTTCTGCGCTTATAGGTTTGGGGACGTTCTCTGACATAAGAGACATTAACGCGTGTTGGCGAACATCGTTGCAGCCTCAACACCTTCGGTAGCGAAGATGCGCACCGCTTCCGCAACTTTCTTCAAGACTTTCTTCACTGCCAATTCTTCAGCCGGCTTGAATTTGCCGATGACCATCTTGATGACTTTCTCCTCGCCGTGCACCTTCTTCGCCTGATTCTTCTTCCCTGCGGCGCTGATGCCGATACGGATACGTGCGAAGTCCTTAGTCTTCACTGCGCGCATGATGCTCTCCACGCCCTTGTGCCCGCCACTGCCGCGACCGAACACCATCTTGATAGTACCCAAGGGCAGATCAAGATCGTCGTGTATGACAAGGAGGTTCTTCGCCGCCTTCACACTCTTCACATATGCCGCAACCGCCTTCCCTGAAAGGTTCATCATGGTCTCCGGCAAAACCAGAGTTGCCTGCTCGCCGTCTACCGCGCCCTTCGCTACAAGCGCATTGGAAGTTTTATTAAAAACAAAGTCGTCAAAATCGTTGTTCTTCGCAACAAGTTCCACCGCACTGCGCCCCGCGTTGTGCCGCGTCTTCTCGTATTCTTTCCCCGGATTACCGAGGCCCACTATCACGAGTGCCATGCGAGAAATACTACCATGAAGCGAGAGAGGAGAAGCGGAATCACGAGCTGGCACAAATTCTCCTTGGAATGAGCTGCGTGCGTTGAGCAGGAGTGGCGGAATGGTTCATGCAAGGAGTTTTGGCATCCCTCTGCGGCTCTGCGCAATGCCAAAACATGAACGTGGAGCCTAGGAAACCGTCGGCAGGGACGGTTTCCGCTCCTGCGAAATGCATACAGATCATTCCACCACATAAAAATACTTGCGTGTAAAAAATGGACGCGTACAATGCTCGCATGCAAGACACTTGGAAGGGTCTCCTGAAGGATCTTTTCACACTCGCGTTCCTGATCGTGGTCGTGGTTATCCCGATCCGCATGTTCATAGTCTCTCCCTTCGTCGTGGACGGTGAATCTATGCATCCGACGTTTGAGAATCTAGATTACCTCATCATTGATGAGATCATTTATCGCTTCAAGTCGCCCGCGCGCGGCGACGTCGTCGTGTTCCGCTACCCTGGGAACCCGTCTATCTTCTACATCAAGCGCATCATCGGCCTCCCTGGCGAAACGGTCTCTATCAACCGCGGCGTCGTCACGATCCTCGGCACTGACGGGCAGAAAATCGCGCTCTCCGAGCCGTACATCGTGAACGAGGACGCGACGTATACGAAGAACGTATCGCTGAATGATGGCGAATATTTCGTCATGGGCGACAATCGCCCGAACTCCTCCGACAGCCGCGTCTGGGGCGTCCTCCCGCGCGCAAATATCACCGGTCGTGTAGACCTACGGCTGCTACCGGTGCGCGAGACTGGGTTCTTCCCCGGCTCGGCTCGCTACGACAGCGTGCTTGCTTCCACCACGACCGCAGTCACACCATGATGCGCGACACGATTCCGGCAGATGAACTTCTAAGCAAGGCGCATGCCATCGGTCAGTACTACGGATTCGCCCCGCTCTCCACGCTCACACAGAAAGCGCGCGGCGCTGCGCGCACGAAGGCCGAGCTGCCCGAATCACTTTCCAGTCTCCAGCTAGATCCAGTCGCCGTCTCTGTGGTGAGCTTCCTCAAGCAGTGTCAGAACATAGAGCACGTGCCCTCTCCGCGTCAGCCGCTCTTCGTGTGGCACACGAACATCGCCGCGGGTCGTCCTGCACAGAAGAAGGCGACGATACAATTCCACGCGCTTGGCGCAGACCGCGCGCTCGCCGATGCGGCGGTCATACGCGCCATCATCGCGCTTGTGCGCGACATCTTCCACGAAGAACCGCTTGTCCGTATCAACTCCATGGGCGACAAGGAGACCCGCGCGCGCTACGCGCGCGAGCTGGGCACGTTCTTCAAGAAGCGCGGGAGCAGTATGCCGGAAGAGTGTGTAGAACGCGCACGGAGTGATGCCTTCGGGGCGGCTGAGCTCGCTATCGCGCGAGAGTGCGGCGAAGAGCTCCCTGCGCCGACCGAGCATCTCTCCGACGCGAGCCGCAAGCGTTTTGAAGATCTGCTTGAGTACCTAGAAATGACCGACACGCCGTACGAACTCGCGCGCAACCTGATAAGCCGCGGCAATGTCTGGAACGATACCTGTTTTGAGATCGTCGCCGGCGGACGACGCGTCGCGTGGGGCAGCCGCTACGGCGACCTCACGAAGCACTTCTTCCCTTCCTCACCCGTAAGCGCGACCTGCGCCGTGTTCCAGATAGCGAGTGAAGGCGGCGTGGTGAAGAAAATCCCGCAGACGCGCTTGCGTTTCCATTTCGTACACATCGGCGACGAAGCTAAGCGCATCTCCATACGACTCGCTGAAGATTTCAAGAAAGCGCGCGTGCCGCTCGTCCAGCATATTGGCGTAGAATCGCTCACCGAACAGCTCCGGCTCGCCGAACAGAACACGAGCCCCTACCTGCTCATCATGGGCCGCAAAGAGGCACTGGAGGGCTCGGCCATACTCCGTAACCGCGCGACCCAAGTAGAAACCACGCTCCCGCTTGAAGGTCTCATAGACCGCCTGAAGGCTGTTGCCTAAGCGCCGAGCACAGAGAGTAGACAATACGAGCCTCGTTGTGTTAGGATGCACGCATTATGACAGAAACCAGAGCAGGCGCGCGCGTAGAAGTACGCCGCGGTAAGAACGAAAGCACAACGGCGCTCATCCGCCGTTTTACTCGCCGTGTCCAAGGGCTCGGTCTCGTCCGCGAGGTCCGCAACGGCCGCTACTGGGAGCGCCCTATGAGTAAGAACGTGGAGCGCAAGCGCGCCATTATCTCCAAGGTTCGCCGCGAGAACTACAACGAGCAGGTGAAGCTCGGCAAGATAGATCCGGCTGCTAAGAAGACGCGCAAGCGTTAAAAGCGAATGGGAGGAGTAGCAATACACAACTTCACGCGGCGCTCTGTGCCGCGTTTCGCATATACCGCCGTAGCAGCGAAGGTGTTACCTCGCTGGGAAGTGTCGCTCGCCTTTGTCGGCCCCGCGAAAGCGCGTGCCCTCAACGAGGAGCTTCGCGGTAAGGACTACGTCCCGAACGTGCTCTCGTATGTCGCTGGTGAGAGAAACGGCGAAATCATAATCTGTCTCGCTGAAGCAGCGCGACAAGCACCTGCACATGGCATGAGCGAACGCGAGTTCGTCCTGTATCTGTTTATCCACGGATTGCTGCATTTGAAGGGATGGGCGCATGGCGGTACTATGGAGCGATGCGAACGAACACTCATGGCGCAATTCTCAAAACCCCGCGCTCGCACCTCCTCTCATGGCGCGACGCATAGCGACGGGGATAGACGTCGGCACGTACCAAGTAAAGGTCGTCGTCGTTGAGGAACTGGCCGACTCGCACGGCGTGCGACAACTGCGCATCATCGGCACCGGATTGGCCGAATCAAAAGGTCTACGGCACGGCTATATCGTGAACCGAGAAGAGGTCTCGGCGAGTATCCGCGAAGCGAAGCGGCAAGCGGAATCTATCGCACGCGTACAGGTGCGCTCGGCGTTCCTCGCGGTGGGTGGTATCTCGCTTGACGAGGCTCGCGCTACCGGCTCTGCTATCATCTCCCGCGCCGACCAAGAGATAACCTCGCTTGATACCGACAAGGCCGCGAAGACCGCGCGGGAAGCGGCGGCCCCTGGCTTCCTCAACCGCCACGTGCTCCACAGTATCCCGCTTGAGTACCGCATAGATGGTCAGAAGGTGCTCGGCGACCCTATCGGTATGAAGGGCGTCCGTCTTGAGATTGATTACCTCTTCATTACCTGTCTCGCCCAACACGAAGAGATGCTGGTGAAGTCGGTTGAAGACGCTGGCATAGAGATTGTAGACCAGATGGCGTCGCCTCTCGCCGGCTCGTATGTGCTCCTCACGGGAGAACAGAAGATGAAAGGCTGCGTGCTCGCAAATATTGGCGCAGAGACGGTCTCTATAGTCGTCTACGACGAGGGTATCCCTGTCTCGGTGAAAGTGTTCCCTATGGGCTCAAGCCACATCACCGACGACATCGCACTCGGCTTCCGCATCTCGCTTGAAGAAGCGGAGCGTGTGAAGCTCGGCCGCCTCTCCGGTCAGATGTATCCGCGCAAGAAGATAGACGACCTCGTCGGTAGCCGCCTGCTCGCGATGTTCACCCTCATAGACAAGCACCTCCGCTCGCTCGGTCGTCGCGGCCCCCTGCCTGCCGGCATTATCATCTCCGGCGGCGGTGCAGGCATCGGCAACATCAGCGACGTTGCACGCGGCTCGCTCAAACTCCCAGCACGCCTCGCCGAGTTCCGCCTCTCCTCCGACACCAAGATACGCGACGCGACGTGGGCTGTCTCCTACGGGCTCGCGCTCTGGGGGCTTACTGGCGACACGAGCGCACCGAAAAAAAGCTTCGGTGCATTCTTTGATCGTTTTCTCCAGCAATTCTTGCCGTAACGCTCGGCGGAGCGGAGTTTCCGCCTACAAACAACATTTCGTATTCGTGAATTGTCAATATTTGCATATTACACGGGTCTGCTAGAATACCCGCACTACCTATGTCCAAGCGCGTTGAACCGGAGATTGAGACATTTGCACGAATCCGTGTTGTTGGCGTCGGCGGTTCTGGCAAGAACGCCATCAACCACATGATTGAGTCCAAGGTGCGCGGCGTGGAGTTCGTCGCTATCAACTCCGACGCACAGGACCTTCACCGCTCCCTCGCGAAGCGCAAGATCCATATCGGCAAGAACCTCACTCGCGGCCTCGGCACGGGCATGAACCCTGAGCTCGGCAAGCGTGCGGCTGAAGAGACGCGTCAAGAGATCCAAGAGGCACTCTCTGGGTCTGACATGGTGTTCATCACGTGCGGTATGGGCGGCGGCACAGGCACGGGTGCATCTGCGGTCGTCGCTAAGATCGCGAAGGAAGTCGGCGCGCTCGTCATCGCTATCGTCACCAAGCCGTTCTCCTTTGAAGGCGCACAGCGCAAGGACATCGCTGAACGCGGTCTCGCCGATCTCAAGAAAGAGGTGGACGCATTTATCGTGATACCGAACGACAAGCTCCTCGCGGTCGTAGACATGAACACTTCGGCAAAGAGCGCCTTCGCTATGTGCGACGAGATACTGCGACAGGCAGTGGAGGGCGTGTCTGACATCATCACCACCCCTGGAGACATCAATACCGACTTCAACGACATCAAGGCGATCATGGAAGGCGCCGGCCCAGCGCTCATGGGTATCGGTATCGCCGACGGTGACGACCGCGCCTCTACTGCCGCGAAGCAGGCCGTCAATTCACCGCTCTTGGACGTCTCTATCGGTGGCGCGAAGGGTATCCTCTTCGTGGTGGCAAGCAACGACGACCTCGGTATCATGGAGGTGCAGGAGGCTGCAAAGGTCATCAACGAGTCGGTGGACAAGAGCGCGAAGATTATCTTCGGCATGATGAAGGACGAGAAGCTCAAGAAGGGGCAGGTGCGCATCATCGTCATCGCGACTGGCTTCCCAGAGAGCGCCGCGCACGCCTCACACGCAGGCCCTGAGCGCTCCCTCTTCGCGATGCCGACCGAGCGACGCGAGGAAGAGCGCGGCCGTATTTACCATGAAGTATTGAGACGCGACGAACCGAAAAAAGAAGAAAAAGAGGAAGTGAAGAGCAAAGACAAGAAAGAGGAGAAAGAGGCGCCGGTCATCGCCCTTGAGAAGGAGGACCCTATCGTGACTGCCGTCCCGCACAAGCGCGACGAAGTTATCCCCGCTCCTGAGGACGACGAGGCGTGGGGCGCGATCCCGACCTTCCTCCGCAGACACAAGAAATAGGAACGGTATAGAGTATTTAGTATGAAGTAAATGCGGCGCCAAAGGCGCCGCATTCGTTTCCCTTGCATACTGCATACTACATACTGCATACTGTTCTCATGTACGACACTATCATTATCGGCGGCGGGCCGGCTGGGGTTGCGGCTGGCATCTACGCAGCACGCAAGCACCTGAACTCTGTCCTCATAGCCGAAGAGATCGGCGGGCAGTCTACCGTCTCAGAGGGTATTGAGAACTGGGTCGGTCATGCGGTCATCAGCGGTGCCGATCTCGCGAAGTCGTTCCGTGAACATTTGGAGGCGGTGAAGGGAGATAAGCTTGAGCTCGCGCTCGGCGAACGCGTTGTATCGCTTACCAAGACCGACGGTGGCTTCTCCGTGAAGACGAAAAGTGGTAAAGAATTCGCGGCGAAAGCGGTTCTTGTCGCCTCCGGCGCTGGGCGAAGGAAGCTCGTCGTCCCTGGTGCAGACACCTTTGAAAACAAGGGTGTCACCTACTGTGCCTCCTGCGACGGGCCGCTCTTCTCGGACATGGACGTCGCAGTTATCGGCGGCGGCAATGCCGGCTTTGAGACGGCACTCCAGCTCCTCGCGTACGCAAAGTCCGTCACGCTCATACACCGCCACAAGGAGTTCAAGGCTGATCCGGTCACCGTGGAGAAGGCGCGCGCTCACCCGAATATGCGCATCATCACACACGCCGAACCGACCGAGGTGAAGGGCGAGCAGTTCGTCACTGGCCTCGCCTATACCGACAAGGACACTGATGAAGTGAAAGAAATCCCCGTCTCCGGCATTTTTGTAGAAACAGGTGTCGTGCCAAATACAGAGTTCGTGAAGGGGCTGGTCGCCTTTGACGAAGTGGGCCGCATCGTCGCCGATCCGCGCACCCAGCGCACGAGCGTGGAAGGCATCTGGGCCGCGGGCGACTGCACAGACGAGCTGTATCACCAGAACAATATCGCCGCGGGCGACGGCACGAAAGCGATTGAAGATCTCTACCTCTGGATAAAGAAACAGTGAGCCGTAGAGCGTTTTAGTTTTCATATAATCATATAAAAAGAGGAACGCCGGAGAGACTAACGTCCCTCCGGCGTCTAGCGCCCAGACCGATACTGCCACACGACCGCGGCGCCAGTAAGCGCGATGACCGTCATGACGGTGTACACGGTAATCTCCGTCTGCGACATCGGCTTTTTGTCGCGCCTGTCGTCTATCGTGCGCGTATTGTGGACTACGAGCCACACCACGCCCACGAGCGGCTCTACCAGTTTCTGATAGAGGAACATGCCAAGCCAGACGCACCAGCCGCCAGGGTTTAGAAGGATCGTCATCCGCCAGCCCTGTCTAGCCGATTCGCACAGCAACAGCGTGCGCGTCGGTTCACTGAACTTGGTCAAATCGCTCAACAACCAGCCCGCGGATCCAGCTGCCGGCAGAGTGGCGAGCACCATCCCCGCGGCATACATGATGAACGCTTGAGCTGACAAAAGGCTGTCGCCCCAAGCAAACATCCCTATGGCGAAGATTGCGTCTATCACCGAGCCGTAGCACAGGGTGAAGCACGCGAGCCACGCCCGAAACCCCTTCCAGTACAACTTGCTGTATTTCATTTCGCCTTCCTCCTCGTTGGAGCTCCTTGTCGTAGCCAGATCGGCCGAAGTCAAAGAGCTGGGTTAAACTGCTGGGCAGCAGTATGCAGCCGATAGACTATCTTGTCAAATCAGTCCGTTGATACTTCTTGCGGTTCCGCAACCCTCGTAAACCCGTCGCTTTGCGCGACGGGTTTCGCTATTGTCTGTTGCGCGTATAGACGTAGTACGCCACGAGCACGAGGAGCGTCACGCTGCCGACAACTGCAATATCATTTTTCACCATTGCGAGGATCGTGTCGTACTGACTGCTGAAGAAATAGCCGGCGATGAGGAATTGGCCGATGCCGACCGTCACCCCGGCAATGTTGTACCCAAGAAACGACGCATATGGCACCTTGTAGACCCCAGCGAGGAAAGGCGTCACCCACGACGCCGGGCCGAGAAGTCGGGATAGGAAAATGGCTTTGGTTCCATGCGTCGCGAAGAAATCCATCCCCTTGCGATAGTTCGTGTGATTGAAGATCTTGTTGTGCTCCTTGAAGAAGGATGTGCCGTAGCGCTTCCCTATCCAGAAGCTGGAGCTGTCACCGAGCACGCCGCCGGCGACAAGCACCACAGCAACTATCCAGATATTGAGCACTCCCGCCCCTCCCAGAAGTGCAGCGGGGATGAAAAATACTTCCCCATATACGAAGAAGCCGACACCGATAAGCGTCTCAAAATACGAACCGAAAAATAGTACAAGATACGAGGTGAGAGCGTGCGCCCCAAAGAAAGCGCTTATCTGCCCCGCGATGCTCGCTACAGATTCCATAGCTGTATAAACGCATCATACACTTCCTCTACCGTGATCTCGTGCGTGAAGCCGTGTTCTGCAGAGAGAAACATCTGGATCACTCCCCTCCCGCGCGTTTTATCAATAGCGATATCGCGCGAGTCCCAAGGCATGTAGAAGTGCGGTCCGGGACCGAGGATCGTCACGCTCCGCGTATCGGCAAGGTGGGCCATATTCCGTGGCCCGCTGTCAGTACCGATGAAGTAGTCGCTCTGCCGCAAGACGAGGAGCAGCTGGAGCAGCGATATCTTCCCGACAAGCGAGTACGTCGGGAATCCCAAGTGCGACGCAATAGCTGCCGCCTCTTCCGCGTCATCATCTCCCCCGACGAAGATGAAACGCACCCCACCGAGGGCTTGTATCCGCCCAAGAAGCGCCACCCACTTGTCTCGTTCCCAGTGCTTCATCACCCACCCTGCGCCTGTGTGAATGATGATTTTCTTTTCCGATGTCTTGAGCTCCTCCAGAGAAGCGACAGACGCGAGATCGCTCTCCGTGCACTGGAACAGGTCGTCAAACGGGATATCCCGCATCTCCCCGCCGAGCATGTTGAAATTTAGTTCCCGCCACTGCATCGGCAGTCGGCGTAGGATCAGGCTCCACCACAAGTGCAGCGCATACCTGCTGTACTCGCGTAGACCAGTACGCACCACGCGTGCCGATATGCCCCGTATGTGCCGAAACGCATCGGTGCTGATGCGCATCACGAATATCGTGTCATACGCTGGGAATTGCTGCGCCGAACCACTGTCGTCTTCGTTGCGACGCCCGTAGAGCGATCTCGCGACATAGACTTTCCGCACCCCGCGTACCCGTTCCGCAAGCGATTTCAAGGGAGGCGAGACGAGCAAGTCCACCTCGTGACCCCCCTGACGCAAGATATAGTCGCGAACCGCCGGTAGCGAGGCTGCAAATTCCCCGATGAGGCACGTGTTGACGATGAGCGTCGCGTGCCCTGTTTCTCTCGGCTTCGTACGAAAGAGCCGCTCTACGCTAAGCGCAAGGAGAAGCGGTATTTCTTGATAAAGATTGAGGTACTCGTAATTTATCTTTTTGCCAGTCATGGACAGCGGTAGAAACGGAAGATAAGCTATACTACCACAATGTCCGAACCATTCTTCTCTATCGTCGTACCCGCCTACAACGAAGAGCGCCTCATCGGGAAAACGCTTGAGCACCTCACCTCGCTCGCCTACCCGAAGGACCGCTACGAAATTATCGTGGTGGAGAACGGCTCCACCGATGCTACCTTTGCCGCGGCGCAACAGTACGAATCGGAGTACTGCCACGTGTATCAGTCGGAGAAAGGTGTTTCAAAAGCGCGCAACTTCGGCATACGGAAATGTTCGGAGAATATGGAGTGGGCGATCCTCCTTGATGCCGACACCTTCCTTAAGGAAAATTTCCTGCGCGAAGTGGCTGCATACTTAGAAAAGCACCCTGAAGCAGGTTATGGGACGACCGAAGTGTTTCTTGACGATGAAACGCGCGCTGGGCGATTCTGGTCGTGGTATATCAATGTCACTGACAAGCTCATACGGATCATGCACCGCGCGCATATCGTGCGGAAAGACCTCTTGGCTAAGGTTACGTATGACGAGGGTCTTGTCGCGGGAGAAGATCTGCGCTTCTCGCGCGACCTCGCGAAATACGGCACATATTTTTTCATACCGACTGATCAGGCCATCACCTCAGCGCGACGGTTCAAGCAGAAGGGATACTTCAAGATGATCTTCATCAATATGCAGCTGGGATTGCCCAGGAGCATCATTAAACACATTGACTGGGAAACAATCCGCTAAGATACAGAAACGGCACCTCGGTGATGCTTATAAACTCTGGTGACCCCACGGGGACCGCGAGTACGCTTATCGACCCTTACAGGGTCAGTACACCTTGCGGATTTTCTGTTCGCTTCGCTCCATAAAATGCTCGCAAGGTCTTCGATTCCCCGACGCAGACGCCCCGCGTCAGCTTGGGGTCACAAAATGCAAAAACCGCCTTCGGAGCGGTTTTTGCATTTTGTGACCCCACGGGGAATCGAACCCCGATTTACGCCGTGAAAGGGCGCTGTCCTAGCCGTTAGACGATGGGGCCGTACCTAAAACTTATCATTTCCGCGCCGAAATGCTAGGATACCCAGCATTGGAGAGGTGGCAGAGTGGTCGAATGCACTGGTTTCGAAAACCAGCAGGGGCGAAAGCTCCTCGTGGGTTCAAATCCCACCCTCTCCGCAAGAATGTGATACATTCTTAATTATGCGCCGTTAGCTCAGCTGGTAGAGCATCTCATTGACGTTGAGAGGGTCGGGGATTCGAGTTCCTCACGGCGCACTACAAAAAATCTTGATTTTGTGCTATAATGTTTCTCAATGAAGCCGAAGCGTACCGCCACAAAAGACCCGCGAGGGAAGGTCTATATATACGGGAAACACGCGCTCATGGAGGCGCTCACGAACGCGCCGCATACTATTAAGAAGGTATTTCTTGCGCCTGAACTACGCGATGCCGAGCTCCATGCGCTCCTTGAGATGCGCAACATACCGGTAGCGAAGCTCACGGTAAGCGGCGGGCGCGAGCTCGTGGGGCGCGACGCGGTGCATCAAGGCGTCATCGCGATTATGGACCCCTCTGCCCTGCTCACGTCGCTCCACGACTTCCTGCTCACGCTTGATATGACGAAGAACCCTGCCATCGCCATCCTCGGCGAGGTGCAGGACCCGCACAACGTGGGTGCGATCATCCGCTCCGCGGCCGCCTTCGGTCTCGCGGGCGTGCTTATCCCAGAACATCATCAGGCGGGCATCACGGGCACAGTCGTGAAGACTTCTGCCGGCATGGCGTTCCGTATCCCGCTCATCTCGGTCGGCAATGTGAACAACTCGCTCAAACTCCTGAAAGAAAAAGGATTCTGGGTGTACGGACTCGCCATGCAGGGCTCTATGGCGCTTGGCGAAGAGAAGTTTGATGCGCCGAGCGCATTCATCATCGGCAACGAAGGCGCGGGCATACGCGAAAAGACGATTCAGGCATGCGACGTCACCCTCTCCATACCTATGCACCCGCGCACCGAGTCCTTGAATGCGGCAGTCTCCGCCGCAGTCGTCTTCTACGAGTGGTCGCGCAAGCATCCTGAAGCACTATGAAGTACGATCAGCACTTCACTACCCTCCCGTGGAGCGACTACGAGCTCCTTGATTCGGGAGAGAATATGAAGCTTGAGCGTTTCGGCGAGGTAGTGGTCGCCCGCCCAGAGACACAAGCCCTCTGGAAGAAACAGAAGCCTGAGCTATGGGACAGCGCACACGCCGTGTTCGCTTTCCGCGACAAGAAGGGTGCGTGGGACGTGCGTAAGCCCCTGCCCGAACCATGGACACTCTCGTGGGGCGACGCTCACTTCTCGGCTCTTCTCACCGGCTTCAAGCATACCGGCGTCTTCCCCGAACAAGCGCCGAACTGGGAATGGTCAAAAGAGCGCATCGGGAAAATGGAGAACCCGAAGATATTAAACCTGTTTGGCTACACCGGTATCGCCTCGGTCGTTGCCGCGCAGGCGGGGGCATTCGTCACCCACGTAGACGCTTCTAAGCAATCACTGGATTGGGCACACGACAATGCACGCCGCTCCGGCGTGGGCGAAGATCGCGTGCGCTGGGTGTTAGACGACGCGCTCGCCTTCGCGAAACGCGAGGCGCGGCGCGGAGTGAAGTACGACGGCATCATCTTAGACCCGCCGGCATTCGGCCGTGGAGCGAAGGGTGAGGTCTGGAAGATTGAAGAAGCACTTCCAGAATTGCTTTCAACACTACGCGAGACACTCTCGGAGAAAGCCGGTTCGTTCTTCCTGCTTAACGGCTACGCTGCTGGCTACGCGCCGCGCGCCTTCGCACAGGCGGTAGAGAGCACCTTTGGCGAGACCGAGGGAGAATGCGGGGAACTTTTTATACGAGAATCATCATCAGAACGCGTTATACCCGCCGGTATCTATGTACGCTTTGTGCGGTAAACTGTAGCTATGCCTCATCACCAACACACCGTCGTCCTCTACCACAGTAGCTGCCCCGACGGATTCGGCGCTGCCTATGCCGCATGGAAGAAGTTCGGCGACACAGCCGAGTACATCCCCGTGAAATACGGCGAGGACGTGCCCGAAGGGCTAGAAGGCCGCGATGTATACGTCGTAGACTTCTGCTACGAGCTGGAGGAGCAGCTTGCGGCGCTCAAAAAGAACGCCTCGCGCCTCGTTGTACTGGACCACCACGAGAGCTCGCGCGCTAACGTAGAGAACATACCGGAGCACGTATTTGATACGAACCACTCAGGCGCGACGATTGCGTGGAGCTATTTCCACCCCGACACGCCGATGCCGCGCCTCATGCAGTATCTGGAAGACGGAGACCTCTACCACTATGCACTGCCTGAAACGCGCGATATCTTCTCCTATCTGCTCGTCCTGCCGTTTGAATTCCACGCATGGGACGCGTTCGTGCTCGG
Source organism: Minisyncoccota bacterium (assembly GCA_041666065.1). Classification (GTDB taxonomy): domain Bacteria; phylum Patescibacteriota; class Minisyncoccia; order Phycocordibacterales; family Phycocordibacteraceae; genus C7867-001. The sequence goes on from JBAYHQ010000010.1 coordinate 16,983, forward strand.
CCTAGAAGATGCCCCGACACGCGCCGAACTCCTTAAGAAAGCGGCCGCCTACACGGAGTTCTTTGAAGCACTTGCTAAATCTTCAATTGACCATGCGAAGAAAGTACGGTTTGAGGGCTACGAAGTGTATTTCGCGGTGACGCATCCGAACATCACGATGAAGTCGTACGTCGGCAATGAGCTCTATGCGAAGCTCCCGCCATTTGCGCTCATGGTGACTGCGCACCCCGACGGCTTCGGCGTCTCAATACGCGGCAACGGCAGCGTTGATGTTTCCAAAATCGCAGCGAAATACGGCGGTGGCGGCCACCCTGGCTCTTCTGGTTTCTTCATACCGAACGGGAGCGAGATGCCGTGGACAGAAGTTGAGGAGTGAGCAGAGTATGAAGATACTCGCTATAGAGACTTCGTGTGACGAAACAGCGATCGCCGTCGTTGAAGCCAGTGGCGACGAACGAAGTGCGCAATTCCGCGTGCTTGGCAATGCGCTCATATCGCAGATAGACATCCACCGAGAGTACGGCGGTGTCTTCCCTGCGCTCGCCAAGCGTGAGCACGCGAAGAATCTCGTGCCGATTCTTGAAGCGGCACTTGAAGAAGCGGAACTCTTGCACGAAGATACGCAAGCGATATCGGAAGAGACACGCGCCAAGATTTCTGAAATCTTGGCGCGTGAGCCCGGCCTCGCTGAATCCTTTTTTGATTTCGTCTCCGAATGCGAGCCGCCAGAGATTGACGCTATAGCCGTGACCGCCGGCCCTGGCCTTGAACCAGCACTCTGGGTCGGCATCAACTTCGCACGAGCACTCGCCCTCATTTGGAATAAGCCGCTCGTCGCCGTGAATCATATGGAGGGTCATATCATGGCGGCACTCGCACAACAGGATGCAGAGGGTGCCCTTCTGCATATTAGAGATGTTGCGCTGCCGGTACTCGCCCTGCTTATCTCCGGAGGACACACGGAGCTTGTGCTGATGAAAGAGTGGCTCACGTACGAGCTCGTCGGGCAAACGCTTGATGACGCAGTCGGTGAGGCGTTTGATAAGGTGGCCCGCATGCTCGGTCTCCCCTACCCTGGCGGCCCAGAGATTTCCCGCCTCGCCGAGGCTCTTCGCTCATCTCCACTTGGCGGCGAGACACCCAAGTACAATTTGCCGCGGCCGCTTTTGCATGATGCGACCTGCAACTTCTCATTTTCAGGACTGAAAACCGCCGTGCTCTACCTCATAAAAAACAATATCCTTATGAACCGACGACCGTCGCAAGATAAGGATATTTCGGAAGAGGATAAAATGAACATCGCCTGGGAATTTGAAGACGCAGTTGCTGACATACTTTGGAAGAAGACGGCACGCGCGATTGAGGAGACTGGAGCGCAGACGCTCGTCATCGGCGGCGGCGTCTCGGCCAATACACACATCCGCCGCACCTTTACTGAGAATATGAAAAATGAGCGCCCGAACGTATCGCTCTGCATCCCCTCTGCCGCCCTCACTACCGACAACGCCATCATGATAGCCCTCGCCGGCTACTACCACGCGCTCCGCAAAGAGTTTGTGACCGACATCACGGCAAACGGCAACCTCCCGCTCGCATAAAATATTAAAGTCCCCACCGAAGCGGGGACTTTATGAGCAGGTCGAAATCTGCTCAGGAGGAACTGCGCGTACTGCAGGCCTTGTGGATTGCCATGCCGGTGAACATCACCGTCATGTAGAGAGCCACACAGCAGAACAGGCGGTCGATCATCAGCCAGAAGCCCGACTCTACGTCGTGTTCGAACGGGTTAAGAACAAACCCGTAGTAGCCTGTGGCGGCCGTGATGAGTGCCGCCAAAAATGCAAGCCACAGCAACGTTCCAACGGGTTCGTTTGCGATGTCGAAGTCTTCATTGCTGGTGGTGACGCCAGAGTTGTTGGTGTTCATTTTTGCTCCTCTATGGGGACTGGAAGGTGGGGGTGTTATGCCTGACAGAAACTCGATGCAGTAGCGGTGGACTCTATGAGCAGACCGAGATCTGCTCAGGAGGAGTTGCGCGCACCACAGGTCTTGTAGATTGCGGTGCCAGTAAAAACCAGCAACATGCACAGCGCGCCCGCACAAAACATTCGGTCGAGCATGAACCAGAAGCCGACCGCGTCCCAACATGCGACGAACCCAACATAGCCAGTGACAGCCGCTATGACGGCCATGACGGCGATACACAACAACAAGTCGTTGACTGGCAAGTCTGCGATGTCGAATTGTTTCTCTTTCGTGACGCCATGATTAGTGGTGGTCATTTTCTGTTCCTCGTATGGGAGATGGAAGGGGGTGTTATGCCTGACTAAAACTAGGTGTAGTATAGCATAGTGTATGACTTACGTCAAGTACCGGTAATCAACCCCCTATTTCGGCCTATATTTGCTATATTTTAGAGGCAATGGACGAGAAATTTCTGAAGCCCTACGACCCAAGCGCCACTGAGGAGCGCCTCTATGCCGAGTGGGAGAAGAGCGATCTCTTCAACCCTGATACTGCTGTCGCCGAGGGCGTGACGAGGGCCGACTCCCCCGCTTTCTCGGTCGTCCTCCCGCCGCCCAACGTGACTGGCGTGCTCCACGTCGGCCACGCGTACGAGGATTCCCTGCAGGACGCCGTGGTCCGCTACCACCGCATGAAGGGCGAGCGCACGGTCTGGATACCAGGGACCGACTCAGCTGCCATCGCCACCCAAGCGCGTGTGGAGAAAGATATACAGAAACAGGAGGGGAAAAGTCGGCATGACCTCGGCCGCGAGGAGCTCGTGCGCCGTGTCGCCGAATTCGCGAAGAACAGCGAGAGTACGATCCTCAGCCAGATACGACGCATGGGAGCGTCGCTTGACTGGTCGCGCTACGCGTACACACTTGACGCGAAGCGCGCCGAGGCAGTGGCGACCGCATTCAAACGCATGTACGATGCGGGGCTTATCTATCGCGGTCACCGCATTGTGAACTGGGACCCGAAGGGTCAGACTACTATCTCAGACGACGAGATAGTCTATAAAGAAGAGCCGACGACCTTCTACTATTTCAAATACGGCCCTTTCACCATCGGCACAGCACGCCCCGAAACGAAGTTCGGAGACAAGTACGTTGTGATGCACCCAGACGACCCGCGCTATGCCGACTATAAAGACGGGCAGACTTTTGAAGCTGAATGGATAAATGGTCCGATTACTGCCACCGTCATCAAGGATGATTCCATAGATATGGCATTTGGTACTGGTGTCATGACGATTACCCCGTGGCACAGCATGACTGACTTTGAGATAGCTGAGCGGCACGGGCTAGATAAAGAGCAGATTATAGACGAATACGGGAAGCTCCTCCCCATCGCTGGCGAATTCGCCGGTATGAAGATAGCTGAAGCGCGACCACTGATCGTGGAGAAGCTCCGCGCGAAAGGCCTTCTCGCGAAAGAAGAACCGTACGTACACAACATCGCCACCGCAGAGCGCACTGGTGGCACGATTGAGCCGCAGATAAAACTGCAGTGGTTCATAGGAGTGAACCGACCATTTACCCTAGAACACTCGGAGATACCGAGCATCGCGAGCGGTAGTACGCCGACTCTGAAAGAGATTATGCGTGCGGCGGTCGCAAGCGACGCGGTACATATGCCGCAAGAAGGATTCAAAAATGCGTATCTCCACTGGATAGATAACTTGCGCGACTGGTGCATCAGCCGCCAGATATGGTTCGGACACCGCATCCCCGTCTGGTATAAGGGTGAGGAGCTATATGTGGGTACGACAGCGCCTCTAGGCGACGGGTGGGTGCAGGACGCCGACGTGCTGGACACGTGGTTCTCTTCTGCTCTCTGGACCTTCTCCACACTCGGCTGGCCAAATGAGACTGACGATTTGAAAACATTCCACCCAACCTCCTTCATGTCCCCCGCATACGAGATACTCAACCTCTGGGTCTCGCGCATGATACTCATGAGTGGCTTCCACCTCGGCCAAGTCCCTTTCAAAACCGTCCTCATACACGGGCTCGTACGCGATAAACAGGGGCGTAAGTTCAGTAAGTCGCTCGCTAACGGGATAGACCCTCTAGATATGATAGACAAGTACGGGGCAGACGCACTCCGTATGGGACTCCTCGTCGGCTCGGCGATCGGCAGCGACGTGAGCTTTGACGAGAGTAAGGTCAAGGGCTATAAGCATTTTGCGAACAAGCTCTGGAACATCGCGCGTTTTGTGCTTGAAAATACAAAAGATGCGAATCTAGCTTCCACATTCTCAGAAAGCGACGCCGAAATCCTTGCCGCATTTGAGACACTGTCCGCCGAAGTGACACGCGATATGGACGAGTACCGCATGTACCTTGCTGCTGAAAAACTGTATCACTACGCATGGCACGAACTCGCGGACAAAATACTGGAAGAATCCAAGCCGATACTTGCCGGTAGCGATGCTTCCGCGCGCGCATCAAGGGCACGGCTGCTCCTCACGCTCCTTGACCGCACACTCCGCCTCCTCCACCCTTTCATGCCCTTCGTCACCGAGGAAATCTATCAGTCTATGCCGACCAAGGATGCAAAATTCCTCATGGTCGCGCGCTGGCCAGTGGTAGAATAAACGAGTGACCGCCACCACGCTCGGCTACGCATTTATCGGAGGACTCTTGCCTTCGTTCATCTGGCTATACTTCCTGCTTAAAGAAGATTCGCGGTGCCCTGAGCCGCGCACCATCATCGCCCTCGCCTTCGTCGTCGGTATGGTAGCCGTCCCGCTCGCAATACCGCTTGAGCAATGGGCGAAGGTGCATCTAGAGGGCGGCATGCCCGTACTCACCGCGTGGGCACTCATTGAAGAATTCCTGAAATACGTCATGGCTGCCGCACTCATACTCTGGCGGCCAGCCGTAGACGAGAAGCCCGACTACGTCATCTACATGATCACGGTAGCGCTCGGATTTGCCGCGGCAGAGAACATGCTCTTCCTCCTCGCACCGATCTCAAACGGGCATATAGCCGCAAGCATCTTCACGGGAGACATCCGCTTCATGGGCTCAACGATGCTCCACGTCCTCGCCTCCGCGACCATCGGATTCGCGCTCGCGTTCTCACACGACAGCCATCCAGCTACCCGCATATTCGCCGGCGCAGGAGGACTTATCCTCGCCATAGCATTGCACACTCTCTTCAACGCGCTTATCATTACTGAAGGTACTTCGACCACGCTCTCCGCCGTACTCCTCGTATGGATAACCGCCGTGGTTTTCTTCGCAGCTTTCGAAGTGCTGAAATATTTCCAATATAAAAATCTCTCACCTAATACCTGTACACCATGACTATGAAGCGCTCCTTCTTTGAACGTCTCTCCGGCAGCTCCGCGAACGAAGACCCCTTTGATTCGTTTGACGACGAAATGCCGCTCGCGACTGCGCCAGCACGAAACGAGACCGCAGCTCGTTCCACGCTTGAAGACGAGGTTGCCAAGGGCGCGGGACAGCTTCCGGTAGACGTACATCAGACGCCGAGCGACATCATCGTCAGAGCATTCGTCGCAGGCGTGCGTCCAGACGAACTGAACATTTCCATAAGCCGTGACCGCGTTGAGATATCCGGCACGCGAAGCGAGCGCGAAGAAGTGTCAGGGCCGGACTACTTCGCTCAGGAGCTCTTCTGGGGCGCTTTCTCGCGCGTCATTATGCTCCCGCAGGAAATAGACGTAGAGGCGACCTCGGCAAACGCCAAGGACGGACTCCTGACCATCATCCTGCCGAAGCTGGATAAAGCGAAGCAGACAAAACTGCGTGTAAAAGCAGGATAACCCCGCGAAACCTACTTGAGGACTATCGTCTCCGTACTCGGAGACGATGTTGTTTGTACCACCACAAACGGTAGCCGCGCGATACGGCGACCATCGGCAGTCTCCACGTCTACACGCCACTGCCCCGCCTCTTGCACGGGTACTGAAGAGTATCCGCGATAGCCACCGTCGCGACCGCCGACGATTGAGTACGACACGGTTGATTTGAGCACCCAATGCTTCTTCTGTGGGTCATACCACTGCCAACGATGCACGATGGTCGTCATGAGCGTCGTCGGAGCAAACACCGAACTGTAGGCAAAAAGCGGATCGCCCCGCACGACCGAGAGCGTCGGCGCGAACCCTAGATACCGGACATACCACGGCTCGTGCTCGCGGGTGGCTCCGTACCCCTCAGGGGCGCGCCACACCGAGTGATACATACCGGCCGCTTCTGCGGAGAGTGGCAGAGGCGGCAGGATGTTCGTGAAATAAAAGAGATTCATGAAAACAAGCACGGCAAGAGCCCCTGCTCGGATACGCCACAGGTCAGAGAGCAGGCGTTCGCGCGCAAGAATGCGGAGCAGTATCGTAAAGAGTGCGAATACGCAGACTGCAATAACGCCACTGAGCAGAAATGTCATCGTCCCGATAGTACCTGTGTAGATCGGCACAGCGAAAATCGCATACGAATACAAAGCGAAGAAGAAGAGCACACTCGTGAAGACGAGCCGGTCGTGATACCGATGGAAATATTCGCTACCAAGAAATATCAAGAAGAGTGCGAGAATGAAGGGCCATGACGCGCCCACGTCGGCGGAGTGCCAATAGAAGATGACAAAGCCGCTCCAGAACCCGCCGAGTGCGAACTGTATGGCAAACGGCAAGACAAGACGCAGGCGCGAAGCGTGCCCGCGCGTCTCAAGGTAGTGCAGAAGCGGTATGGCGATGAAGCATACCGCCGAGTACGCGGCGAAGACAGCCTGCGTCTGCCACAGGTCTACCCGCCCGAACAACAGGTTGTCTGCGGCAAATCCGGCGAGCATGGCGAGAGCGGAGAGATGCCGCTCATAGACCTGCATCCACGAGAACAACGATTTGAACATGTGGCTAGTATACCGTGTCCGTAGCCGCCACCGGAGAAGTAGTGCTTGGAGTCGGGATCGAACCGACGACCCCTTCCTCTTCAGGGAAGTGCTCTACCAACTGAGCTATCCAAGCGAAGTGAGGACACAATAGCATACCTGTCCTTGGGTGATGCTATTGTCGTCCGAACGAGCTTGAATATGCCTACATATCCAAGCGATTTGACGGCCTATTTAGCCGCCTTGAAAGAGTTTATCAGCTTTTGTACTTCGGCGGAAGATGGGAGTCCGAGGAAGCCAGACGTAAGCTGCCCAGGGGTCGTGGAGAACTTCTCAAGGATGGGCGTGAAGTATTGCTGATACAGATAGAGCGGGAGGGCGAGCACGACGACCCAGATGATGATTCTGCCGAAGAAACCGAGCCACTGATCGCGCCGGATAGCACGGAGCATCTGATGATTGTCTTTCGCAAGCGCGTGCGTCTCTTCAATCAGCTTCTTAAGCTCTGGATCCATATGCTTTTATTCTACCACCCCCTTCGTTGTCGCAGGGACAGTCTCTAGAGGTAGGAAGCGGTAGCGAAGGATAGCGAGCACCATCTTGAACCCTATCTTAGCGGCCTTGAAGATACTGTCGCCCGTGTACATAGACGTGCCGACGCGCTGCTTGTAAATGACGGGAATCTCTATCGGCCGCCACCCGCGGCGGATAACCCACGTCATGATCTCTGCAGAGAACGCCTCTTTGCCCGACGACAGAGGAAAAAGATCAAAGACACTTTTCAACACATCGCGAGAGAAGAGCTTGTACGAACAGCTTACGTCGGTTAGGCTCGGACCGTTGTGGAGGACTTCCAAGAACTTCGCG
>JBAYHQ010000011.1:0-24471 GCA_041666065.1 Minisyncoccota bacterium
ATGTACACCCTGCCCATAAACTTCTTCTCGGCGAAGACGCCGTACTGCCCCACGACCTCTTTCGTCTCGTCAGCAAGCAGGGTGAAGGGGAGCTCGTAGGCGAGGGCGAATTTCTTATGGCTCGCCACCGAGTCAGTGGAGACGCCGAGCACCACAGCATCTATCTTCTGGAAATCCTTGAACTGGTCGCGGATCGTGCACGCTTCAATAGTGCAGCCGGGAGTGTCGTCCTTGGGGTAGAAATAGAGGAGCACCCACTTGCCCCGATACGAGGAGAGCGCGTGCGCCACGCCGTCTTGGTCCGACAAGGTAAACTCCGGAGCCTGCTCCCCTACGGTTGGTATGGTCATACACCTCAGTATACGACCTGCGAAGGCGAGTGGTTACTAAGTGAGCTGGTGAAACCAGTTCTTAATTTCGTACGCGTGGTACGCGAGAGTTCCGCTGAAACTTTTAGAGAAGCTGAAATCAATCATTGGACTCTTCCCTTCACCGCAGTAGTAATTGCTCTTCTTGAAAACGACCCCTTGCTTGTTCTGATACGGCAGTATCGGCTTCTCTATTTTAGTGAAAAATCCGTAGTGGTCTCGGAGCATTTCTTCTATCTTCGCCTCAATCGTACTGAAATCCTTGTCTATCACGGCGATAATGTCTATATCGCGATATTTGTGATTGGTCTTCTTGTTGAGAAGTGTACTCACACCACCTCTCCCGCTTGCGCTCCCCGTGAGGAAGATCTCAATCCCCTCGCTGAGGCCCAGCGCGGTGAGATCAGCGATGAAATCTATATCCTCGCCCTCAAGCACGGTCTTGGTCCCAAGTTCAGATCGGATGATGCTTGCGGTGTCTGTATTGATTTTTGAATAAGGCACTTGAGCATAGCTCGCGAACAGTTCGTCAAAAGTAAGTACGAGCGTCTCGTTAATGTTGGGAAGTGCGGTAAGTACCACCGTCGCACCGTCTGCCATAAAAGGGGCGAGCGCGTGGGTACACGAGAAGCAGGGTGTGTAGAACTTAAACTTATCTACCGTGCCGCCACCAGCCATCACTATCTTCAATATTTTCGGAGTGCCTTCTGCCGCCAAGGCTTTCTGCAACCCAACAGTCTCTGAGTGCTCAAAGACTATGGGATCACCCTTTTCCTCATTATGGCCGAGATACAGCTCCTTCTCGGTAAGTAGCGCACTCGCGACGAGGATACCCGTGAGCGGTGCTCTGGCATTTTGGAGCTCCGCCTGAACAATTGATTCAAGATCGGTGTCTGTGTAGTGAGCCATACGCGAGCTCATACAACCATACAAATAACGCCCTATCAAGAAGGCGCAGCGCGGCTTTGTTATTTGAACTTATCAAGGAATTTCTTTAGCCCCACCAAGTCCTTGGTGTCGTTATCATAGAAATGAGTCTCTATGCCTACCGACTGTGCGCTCTGTACCGCCTCAGGGTTGTGCTCAAAATAAATGACATCTTCTGTTGTTAAATCAAAATGCGAAAGCATTGTCTTGTAATACTTTGGATCGGTCTTCTCTGGGTCATGCTTCAGCGTGAAGACTTCGTACGGCATTTTATCTAACCCAAATATTTTGAACTGTTCGTCGTTTGCTCCCGTGAGAATAATCTTCCTATTTTGATAAGTCTCAAGCAGTTCGTGCATTTCATTGAAAATGTGCCCCTCTTTTGAGACAAAGCAATCCACCGCATCCACCAAAAATGTTTTCATCTCAGCATTTTACCATTCGCGACGGCGCACACTGTGGACTTACGAAGTTCATACGATCGGCGCTATTGACCAGTCGTCAGTATCGTTATAGAATAAAAAAGGTGTGCGAAAGCACGTTGTAACAACGATATAAGGAAAGGAGGTCGGCATGACGCTTACCTATCACATCTTCAGACACGTCCGAGCGCCCAAGGATAAACGGCTGCAAAATGATCCGGATTACGATTTCCGGAGACCCGTTGATTCCAAAGGCATCGCGCAAGGATTTACTCTTGGAGAGCAGTTGAAAGGGCGTGGCGTCAAGCCAATACTCGTCCTCCATTCAGAAGCTCCAAGAGCAATCATCACCGCGAATCTGGCTTGTCTGGATTGCCAAGTGCCATTCATTCCGCTTAAGGAATTCTGGCCAAGCGACAAGGTGTTCTTCGACAAAATGTGGGGCATCTGCACTCGCTACCAGTCCAACATTTACTCCTACCTCAAAGACCCGGACGAATTTGCCGTATACACCGAGTACGGCCGACGAATCTGGAGCGAAATCGAGAGGAGTGTCGCGGAGCATGTGAGGACAGGCACGGGTGACGTCCTCGTCTTCGGTCACGGTGCGTGGAATTGCTTCGTTGCTTGGGCAGCCGCAGACTGCCCAGAGCACATGATGCCTTTCTTCCGCAGACTGAAGGAGTGCGACGGGCTCGTCGTGAGTGGAAACTCGGTACAGTATGTACCGTTTCAGTAGAGGCCTTCCCTTCCCAAGGGGTGGGCTTCTAATTTTTTATAGATTGACTCAAAATACGAACAATCGCACCGCTTGCATCCACTTCGAGCTCATCTCCGTCTTTGATAACTTTCGTCGCGATCTTCGCTTGGACGATACAGGGGATTTTAAATTCACGTGCAACGATTGCGGTGTGGGACAGAAGGCTGCCTCGGTCAGCGACTATAGCGGCCGCCTTCTTAATCACCGAAGTGAGTTCAGTAGTGGTGTCGTGACAAACTAGAATCTCTCCCGTTTTAAACTTCTCCCTGTCTTGTGCCCCGCGCACAATGGTGGCCCGTCCGGTCACCTTCCCTGGGTAGGCCGTAAGCCCTTTAAACTCGTGCACTTGTGAACTATCCTCGTCTTCAATGAGCGCTTTGGCCATATGCATCGCTTCGTCACCGTAGACTATTTTGATTTCATCGTCCTCCAAAAGACATGCTACATTCTTCTTCCTCTCCGCTATATATGCCTCAGTGACGCGTTTGTCGTTCAGAAGCAGATCCTGAACTTCATCTGGTAATACATACCGCACGTTAACCCAAGATGGCAGACCGACTCGTCGCCCTACCTCCTCTAGAAAGGGCCGGAAGTAATAGATGCCCTCAATAAGGTCGGACTTCGAGTAGTCTATGACAATCAGGTATTCCTGCATCGCGAATACGAGGTCTCGGAAAAACTTCGAAGCTCCCCGCGCATTTAGGAAATCCTGCTGGTCCTTAATGGTAGTCGCAAGCCGCGCAACGGGAGAGAGCTCGTGCCCCCACGCGACTCCGGCATTCCGTAAATCTTCGATACGCTCCGCTATGAGCTTCCGGTAATCACTGGCCACCTTCGGCTCGCCGATGTATTCCATATGGAACCAACCGTATAGCTCGGCAACTGTTTCTAACCTCTTCTGCATTTCCTCAGTCTGCGCAAATGATTCAAACTGTTCGGCCGAGCCACTCGGATACTGCTTCTCAAACGCGTCTTGGATCTCAAACAAAAGCTGTTCCTCTTTCTGTACGGTCGTCAGACGCGTCGGGGTCAAGAGGAGCGCTGTGTATCCGGTCATTTCCTCTTGGGTCGGCTTCTCGCCAAGAATCTTCCTCAGTGCCGCTTCAAACGCCGACGACAAATCGGACGCGTAAATGCCGAGAACCATCGGGTGAATCGTCGTGATGTACATCTCAAGGAAATCCTTGTAGTGCGTAAGGAGCTCCTCGTTCGTGAGGGCGCGCGGGTCAACCCGTTGCAGAGTCTTCAATCTTACGACAACGTCTTTATAATTTTTATCTATCGCATCAAAGAAACTCTGTGTGTAGCACCCCTGCCGCACCTCCTCTTCCATAAGAGCGGCGATGCGTTCGCGGTCGCCTCGTTCACTACACAGATAGCAGACAAACCCCTCGCTGTAATCAAGTGATTTTTCTATCTTGCACTTAGTGCCGGCTATCGGGCGCCGATAGGACTCAGCAAGACCCCACGCGGTCAGGAGTGTCCTGTTTCGAGCTCCGATTTTTGAATACGTCTTCATAACCACACATGGATTCTATCAGAAAAGCCAATCCGTCTTCCTCTAGCTGTTTTGAGCAAGGGTAGTCCTTGCTCATCAAGCGATTACCCTGAGTTTCGGCCATTTCGCCTCCCACCCCTTGCCTTTCACTCTTTCCCAAAACTTATCTAAATCATTTTCAAATGACGGACTTGGCCTCACCACCAGATTCACCAAGTCATCAATCCCGTGCGGCGCGAAGAGTGTCAGCGTGTCGTCCTCCTCAAGTCGTACTGCAACACAGGTTGGCGTCTCAACCCACTCTGCTAGAGCGGAGACAGTATCTTCATATGGCAGCTCCCTGTCGTGCCACTTATGTGTGTACGCCTGATTAACAACCTCCCACTCCATGCCCGTTTTTCTCTTGAGTTCTTCAGAGAGAAGCCTGTCCTTATCCTCATCAACGTTTGCCGTATCAAAATATATGAGGTCAATATCCGACGCGGTTTTCGTTTTAGTTGCATAACCGTGTAGATAATCCCATACCTTATTGCGCACGAATCCTGCGCCGATCATCCAGTCAGGCAGGCTGAGTGAACGCGCTGTCTTAAGCACGTCCATCATCCATTCGTCCTGCGCGATGAGGTCAGTAATATCTTGTTCAGTCATTACGTTGATTGTAACAAAATCACAAACGGACTTGGAAGCTTCGCTTCCAAGTCCGAAGTCGCAATTTAGAACCCTAGCGGATCAAGGGAAGCAACAAACATTATTAAACCGATGATAGTCACAAGGGCTGCCTTTGTTAAATAAAACCAACCGTCCGATTTTATAAACATTCGGACACCCAAAACAAACAAAGGAATTCCTATCAGTGCGAGAAGTAGACCGAATAATGTTTCCATGTGCAATATTATAACCTATCATTCTCGGATAGTCCGAACTTATCTCAAACTGGCTGGTCTCATCGGTCTCGTAAATTATACTGCCAAGCCCCGCAATGGTTTTCTGGCGGCCTCTGCCCTACGACTTCGATGCTTCTCGGAACCAAGGTTATTGGTATGCTCTCAAGACTTCGGGACAAGTGGCCATTTTTCCAGAATCATCTAAAAAATAAAGGCCCGAATTGGGATCTTTGGGGTTCTGCTTACAAAACTCCAAGGCACTTTGTTTTGATCGTGCTTGATTTATCTGTTCAGGAATCGCTTGTATTTCAGTCAGTTTGGTCTGCTTAATCTGGAAAAATATTCCAATTGCCGTAAGAAGTATTGAAAACACAGCAAACCAAATAGCTAAATTACTGGTCTTTTCTGCGTGAGCAAGACTCTTATAATTTATTGCAGCGGTGATACCTTTTTCGTTCAGAGAATAGTAGTGCCGATTAGGAGTGACTGAGTCGTCGTTTCTTAAATGTTCAAAAAACTTTCTGTCTTGGTCGTTGGTTGTAAGGAATATTTTTCTAATCCAACTTTCTTGTAGAGCATCAAGTGAGAAATTGCTCTTTAAGCTTTCCCACGTAAAACCTGTCTCTTGTTTTTCGTGTGCCCATAACAACACACGAATATAGAGGTCTTCTCCCGCCTTCTTATCTCTATCCTTCAATAACTTTTTTATTGAATTTAGATTCATAAAATCTTAATCCGAGATTTCTTCAAAACAGTTTTTGAATAGATCTAAACCAATAATTTTCTCGAAGTCTTCACCATACTGATTCTTAAAAGTACCGAGAAAGACAAAAGCAGTTCCGTTTCTTTCAAATAAAAAATCTACCTTGTAGACCTCGTCGGGATAGAAAATAATACCCTCTTTATTTGAATCTTTATCTTCGAAATGATGGCACTTGATTATGACCTTATACTTTTTACCTTCTTTAATCTGCATGCTTGTATTTTATCACTTTTCAATATGTACAGGAACAACTACGACTTAATTCAAATATTCCTCGGAGTTCGAACCTATCTCAAACTGGCTGGGGAGCTAGGGAACGATCCTAGAGTCTCCTGCTCCAAAGGCAGGCGTGTTACCAGTTACACCACTCCCCAATGACGCAACGATACCACAGTTGTTTATTCGGGAAAGAGTTCGAGAACAGCGAGTTCGAGCGGCAGCGCCGGGATAGGCGCGTAGCGGATGCGGTCGGCGGCGGTGAGGAATGCGAGCATCGTGGCGTGCGTAATCCCACTAAGCGGTTCGTGAGGCGAACCGCTGGGCGACCCAGCTCCGCTGGGTTTAGCCTTCTCACTCGCGAACTTCTCAAGCACGGCAGATTCGTCCGCGCCGAGCTCGCCTTGGAGCGAGGCGCGGAGCTCTGGTGCGTAGCGCAGGAGGAGTGTGGCGCGGAGCGCCTCTAGTACGAGCTCAAGAAAAAGCTTCATGTCTGCCCCGCTCTTCGCGGCTTTCTCTATCGCCTCGAGCGCCTTCCCGCGCTCGCCTGCGGCGAGCGCGCTTATGAGCGCGTGCACCTGCTCACGCTTCGGCGCGCCGGTCGTGGCCTCTACTATCTCGCGCGAGAGCGACTTCCCGTCGCCTGCTGAAAACACTTTCTGCAGTACCGAGAGCGCGTCGCGATACGAACCGCCCGCGAGCATCGCGATAAGGTCGGCGGCGTCGGGCGCGAGCGTATACCCTTCCTTCTTCGCCACCGCCCCCACCATCTTAGCGAGCACGGCGCGCGTCGGCTTCTTGAACTCAAAGACCTGACAACGCGATTGCACCGTCTCCGGCACTTTCTCCAGCTCGGTCGTCGCGAGTATGAACACCGCGTGCGCGGGTGGCTCTTCAAGCGTCTTCAAGAAAGCGTTCCACGCGCCCTTGGAGAGCATATGCACCTCGTCCAGTATGTACACCTTATACGGCGAGGCGAAAGGGAGTGTGTACACGCCGTCGGTGAGGGTGCGGATGTCCTCCACGCTGTTGTTGCTCGCGGCGTCTATCTCGTAGAGATCATTCTCAGTACAGCCGATAGCGCTCGCGAATATGCGCGCAACCGAGGTCTTGCCGAGCCCGCGGCTGCCGGCGAAGAGGTATGCGTGGCCGATCTTACCTGAGCTCGCCGCCTCTTCAAGCGGTTTCGTGACCTGCTCCTGCCCCACCACGTCCGCGAAGGTCGCAGGTCGGTGTATGCGATAGAGAGACTGGTGCGCCATGCGCTGATTATAGCTGATTCTCACGCACAATGCGCTCCAGCTCGGTGGCGTTCTCAGCCTTCATAAGCTCAGCACGCAGGTGCGCCGCGCCGTCAAAGCCGGTGGCGAAGGCCTTGATGTGCTTCTTCAATATCGCAAAACTTTTCGGAGGAGATATCTTCTCAAATCCGTACGCGAGTTCTACTAAGGCCGCGAGCTTCTCCGCGAGCGGAGTGTCCTCCGGCTTGCGCCCCGCGAAGACCCACGGGTTGCCGAACATACCGCGCCCGATCATCGCGCCGTCGCATCCGCTCTCCGCGACGAGCCGCGCACCTGTTTCGGTACTATCCACATCGCCATTACCGATGAGGAGCACGTCGGGATTAATCTTGTCGCGCAGCGCGACCGCCTTCTTCATCAGCTCCCAGTTCGCACTCACGAGCGACATCTCCTTGCGCGTCCTTAGATGGAGCGTGATAGCCGCAGGAGCTTCCTCAAGCAGGACCGGCAGCCACTCCTCAAGCGACTCCTTGTTGTACCCCACGCGCGTCTTCACTGAGACCGGCAGACTGCTCGCCGCCTTCGCCGCGCGTATAATCCTGCGCGCGACCTCCGGCGTCTTGATCATGGCTGCGCCACAACCCTGCTTCTCAATGCTCCTATCAGGACAACCCATGTTGATGTCTACACCGTCAAAGCCAAGCTCCGCGACGAGCTGCACCGCGTAGATGATCATCTCCGGCTTGCTGGAAAAGATTTGCGCAATTATCGGCCGCTGTCCTTCGCCGATTATCAGGTCGCGCATGAGCGGGTTCTCCTCGTCTTTCATCTTCTGTATCTCGCGGGTGTGGTACAGGCCATCGGCCGAGACGAACTCGGTCCAGAACACGTCAGGCTTGCCCCGCGACGCTACGAGTGCGCGGAAAGCGGCGTCGGTGACGTCTGCCATCGGCGCCATGACGAAAAATGGCTTAGGTAAGCCTTGCCAGAACGACTTCATATGTCCTATTGTAGCAGGACTTGACAAATGTGGCTAATTGGTGTATACGTAAATCAGACAGTGCTGGGTCGGACTTGCGGAAAGACCGAGGGCCAGTCGTACCAAGGGCGGTGACCTACTACCATAGTAAGAGCGAGGCATTTATTTACGTAACTGCTCCGCTCTTTCCATTTTCTATACCTCTCCTCGGTTATTTCGCCGATTCCCTTTTTTTCAAATATACTTTCCCGTCAAAGCGTAAGTCTACGTATTCCAGTACACCGCTCGCCAAATCCACGTTACCCTTCGCTGACACAAGCGCGGTAAACGCGTTCTGCTCGTTACCGAGCACATAGGTCACACGCGTGCCACTCTTCGTATGCAGGTCTACCTCGTCGTCGCGGAACACTATGTTCTCTACCGGCGACCCAAGTGTGGACAGCTCCCGCGCGAGATCAAACACAGCGGGGAGTTGCTCCGCGTGCGCGATGTTCGCACGGAGCGGTTCTAACGTCTCCCCTGCAAGCGGTGCATACAGTGCGAAATTATTTACCGTCGGCGACGTGGTAGCGGAGTGCGCGCTACCCCCCTCAGACGGGAGTGCAGAAAATATAAATCCATTGGCATCAAACAGGTAGCAGTACGCCGCTACCCCCTCGGTCGGCGCGAGACCGCACCAACGCGCGATCGGCACACGGTAGTCAAGCCGTACCGAGAGGCCGGTGATCCCGTTGCGGAAGATTGAGACGGCAGCGATGTCGGGATGTGCAGCGATGATGTCGGCGCGTATGCTCCCTGCGGGGAAAAAGAAGGTGGAGTTACGAGGGACGACGCCGAAGTAGCTCCCTGCCATCTCAGCAGTCGCGAGCTCCGCGAGCGACTGGTCGGCACCGTAGATCGTGACGTGCGAGATGCGTGCTGAGTCTCGCCACACTGCATAGAGGCAACCGCCGACAACGAGGGCAAGGAGGAAGAGGCTGGCGACGAGAAGGCGGCGGCGGCGTTTCCGCCGCCGCTCTAGGAACCGTGCACTACTATGCTCCCCCGATGACACTCTTACCGACATACGGTACAAGAGCGTCGGGCACTTTCACCGTGCCGTCCGCCTGCTGATAATTCTCCACGATCTGCGTCAGCACGCGCGGCATCGCGAGCGCGGTGTTGTTGAGCGAGTGTGCGTAGCGGAGCGTGCCCTCCTCGTCGCGGTAGCGGATATTGAGACGGCGCGTCTGGAAATCGTGGAAGTAGGAGGCGGAGTGCGTCTCGCGGAAGCGATTCTCCGAAGGCATCCACGCCTCTATGTCATACTTCTTAACTTGGCCGAGGCCGAGGTCGCCGCCGCAGTTGACCACGACGTGATAGTGGAGACCGAGCTCTTGAAGAAGCTTCTCTGAGTTCTCGGTGAGCTCCTCGTGGAGGCGCACCGACTCAGCGTGGTCGGCCTGACACAGGATGACCTGCTCGTATTTCTCAAACTCATGCACACGGAAGACGCCCTTCTCGTCTTTGCCGTGACTGCCCGCTTCCCTACGGAAGCAGGGCGAATAGGCGAAGAACTTGATCGGGAGTGCCGCCTTGTCCACCACCTCGTCCATGTAGTAGCTCATCGTCGCTACCTCGGCTGTGCCCGCGAGGAACTCACCGTCCTGTGTTTTATACAAATCTTCTTCGCTCTGCGGGAGGTAGCCCGTGCCGACAAACGGCTCGCGGCGTACGAGCGAGGGAGCGACGAGCGGCGTGAAGCCCTCGCGATGCATGAAGCGGTCCTCTACAAAACGGCGAAGCGCCCAGAGTAGTCGTGCTCCGTCGTCTTTGAGGAAGTAACCGCGGAATCCGGCAACCTTCGCACCACGCTCAAAGTCAGCCATGCCAAGCGACTGCATGAGTTCAAAATGCGACTTCGGTGCGAAAGCGAACTGCGGCTGCTCGCCCCACACGCGCACCTCCTGATTCTCTGCGTCGCTTGCGCCATCGGGCACCGACATATCAGGGATATTCGGCACGGTGAGCATGAGCTTCTGCCACTCCGCCATAACCGCCTTCAGTCGCTCCTCACCCTCGGTCATACCAGCCTTCAGGTGTTGCATCTGCTCTATGAGCCTCGTGCGCTCGTCGCCCACCGCGCGCTGTATCTCGTTGCTCTGGCGGTTCTGCTCCGCCTTCTTCGCGTCCAGTTCTTGGCGAATACGCTTGCGCTCGTCGTCTACCGCAATGAGCTTATCAATGTCTACTTCTATATGCTTCTTCGCGGCACCCGCCTTCACAATGTCCGCGTTCTCTCTAATTAAATGTATGTCAAGCATGTGCTCCCTAGTATAAAGCAAAAGCCCGCAAGGGTCACGCGGGACTCTTGCAGGCACTGCGGGCAAACTAGTTCAGGACCAACGATTCGCCCAACCTCCAGACATCACTGGTGAGAAGGACTCCTGTGCTCCTGCCTCTCTCAAAGATAAGGAGAGAATCGTCTACAAGGACCACCTTGCAGGTGTCAGGGTTGAACCCGTACAGGTCGGCAAGGCCGCGACCGGTAATTTTCTCACCCCCTTCGGTAAGACAGAAGAATTCGTCAAGACTCAAACCATTTTCCAGTACATATGAACCGGCCATCTCACCCTCCCTCTGCGCAAATGATTCGGAGCTCTCTATGCACTTCTGCTGAATCAGAGAACTGTACTGAAAACAGTTATACTACATATATGGAAATACGCGAGTTCGCCCAAGCAGCGTGGCCGACACAACTCCTAGAGATACCGCAGCGACCGAAGAAGCTCTGGGTACGCGGCACACTTCCTCCTACGGGGACGAAATATCTCACCGTCGTAGGCTCAAGAGCGATCACGCAGTACGGGCGCGAAGCGTGCGAGAAACTCATAATGGGTCTCGCCGGCTACCCTATCTCAATCGTCTCCGGGCTCGCACTCGGTGTTGACACCTGTGCACACAAGGCGGCACTCGCTGCAGGCCTGCACACACTCGCCCTCCCTGGGTCGGGCTTGGGAGATAGCGTCCTCTACCCGCGGAGCAATCGCGCCTTCGCGAAAGAGCTTTTGGAGAAGGGTGGCGGTATGCTCTCCGAATACGCGCCTCTGACACCCTCACACGTGGGGTACTTCCCTGCGCGCAACCGCCTCATGGTGGGGCTCGCCGATGCGGTACTGATCATAGAGGCTGGCAACAAGTCGGGCACACTTATCACGGCGCGCCTCGCCTCTGAATACAATCGCGACCTGCTCTGTATCCCGCACCGGATAGGCGACCCGCACGCCTTCGGTCCGCATCTCTTCATACGTCTCGGCGCTGCGCTCGTGACCGAGCCGCTCCACATACTGGAAGCGCTCGGAATACCGCCGCGCGAGGACAGCGTGACCGGCTCGCGACCGAGCGATCTGGAAGACGCGGAGCTCAGTATCTGGAACCTCCTTGCCGAGCCCAAGACGCGCGATGAGATACTGCGCAGTGTGCGCGTACCTGCAGGAGAGGCGCTCACCGCACTCGTCGCACTAGAGCTCCGCGGCCTCGTGAAAGAAGAATTCGGTGCGTGGCATCGCCTCTGAGTACTGTCTGCTACGCGTGGTACTCGCTTACTCACACTTGACCATATATAGGTGTACGCGTTATGAGTGAGTAAATGAGCAAGCGCTTACTTATCGTTGAATCGCCCACCAAGGCGCGTACTATCGGCAGCTACTTAGGTAAGGACTACACGGTCCTCGCCTCGGTGGGGCACGTGCGCGACTTGCCGAAGAGCAACAAGGACGCCGTTGATATTGAGGGCGGCTTCGTGCCGCGCTACGTGATACCCGCAGAGAAACGCGAGGTGATAGAGAGGATAGAGCACGCCGCGAAGAATGCGAGCGAGGTGTACCTCGCGACCGACCCCGACCGCGAGGGCGAGGCGATCGCTTGGCATATCAAGGAAGTGGTCGGTCTGAAGAAGCCTCAGCGCGTCGTATTCCACGAGATCACGAAAGCGGCTATTGAAGAGGCGCTCACCCACCCGCGTGCGATAGACGAGAACCTGCGCCAAGCACAAGAAGCGCGTCGTGTGCTAGACCGCATCGTAGGCTACGACCTCTCTGGTCTCATCTGGAAGAAGGTGCGGTACGGCCTCTCTGCCGGCCGCGTGCAGTCGCCAGCGCTCCGGATACTCGCCGAGCGAGAGCGCGAGATCAAGGCGTTCGTACCGGTGACCTATTTCGTACTCAATGCACTTTTCAAGAGTAAGGTGGGCGACATCAGCGCAGTCTGCGCTACCGAGCCCGCCACACAAGAGGAGGCTGATCGCATCGTGCAGGCCGGTCGGAGTGCCTCGTGGAGCGTCGCTGCAGTGAACGAGAGATCCGAGGAGCGCAATCCGCGACCGCCCTTCACTACCTCCACGCTCCAGCAAGCCGCCTCAACCCGCCTCGGCTTCGCGCCGTCGCGCGCGATGCGCGCGGCGCAGAAGCTCTACGAGGCCGGTCATATCACCTACATGCGCACCGACTCGGTAAATCTCGGCGTAGAAGCGGTCGCGAAGATGGCTGGCGTCATAGAAGCTGAGTTCGGTAAGGAGTACCTAGAGACGCGCGTATACAAGACCACCAGTAAAAATGCACAAGAGGCGCACGAAGCGGTCCGCCCCACCGAGCCTGCACGCGCGAAGGCAGGAGCAACGGCAGACGAGGAACAGCTCTACGACCTCATCCGCACGCGAGCACTCGCGTCGCAGATGGCAAGTGCGAAGATCATGCGCACGAATATCGCCGTACAGGCAGATGTCGGTGAGGTCACTGGTATGAGTATGCGAAGTGGCGTCAAAACGGATTTCCCTCTTTTCACCGCGAACGGTTCGCGTATGCTCTTCCCCGGCTGGCTCGCACTTGATACCGCTGCACGCGGCGAAGATGTAGAACTCCCGCACGTGGCACAAGGCGACCCACTCACACTCCTCTCGCTCGGCAGTACCGAGAAGCAGACTGAGCCGCCCAATCGCTACACCGAGGCAGGACTTATCAAAGAGCTTGAGAAGCGCGACATCGGCCGACCCGCCACCTATGCGTCCATCATGAAAACAATCCAAGACCGCGGCTACGTGGATAAGCTTGGGCGCACACTCAAGCCGACCGCGACCGGCATGGTGGTCTCCGGCTGGCTTGAGGAGAATTTCCCCGAATACATCAGCGACTCGTTCACTGCAGAGATGGAAGACGAGCTAGACGAGATAGCGCGCGGCGAACGCGGCTACACCGAGACCTTGACCGCGTTCTACGGTCCGTTTGAGAAAGCGGTGAAAGCGAAGGATAAACTGCCCAAGGCGACCTCGCTCGGCGACGCGGGAGCAGAGTTCCCCTGCCCGCTGTGCGGGAGCCCCATGGAGTTCAAGCTCGGTCGCGGCGGTGTATTCATGAGCTGTAAGAAATACCCAGACTGTCTCGGCGCGCGTACCGAAGAGGGTCATGAACTGAAAGGCGATGAGCCGATCGGTCACGACCCGAAGACGGGTGCGCCTATTTATATAAAGACCGGCCGCTTCGGACCGTACGTAGAGATGGCACTGGAGGAAGAAGCGAGCAGTGAGCAGGAGGCAGAAGCAGTTAGCCCTACTTCGCCAAAGGCTACGAAGGGTGCTACCAAAGGTGGCAAAAAAGCGACAACGAAACGAGGGAAAGGAAGACCCAAGACCGCGGCACGTCGCGCGAGCATCCCTGCTGGCACCGACCTCGCGAGCGTGACGCTCGCCGATGCGCTCAAGTATCTCTCGCTCCCGCGCGAGCTGGGTATGCACCCCTCAACCGGCAAGGCGGTCTTCGCCTCAACAGGACGTTTCGGCCCGTACGTCGGTAGTGACGGCGAGTTCCGCTCGCTCAAACCGGCGGTCGGCGACCCGTACACCGTCACGCTTGATACTGCGCTCTCAATACTCGCTGCTCCGAAGCAGCCGCCGAAGGGCGTGGAGATAGTGCAAGAGATCGGCAAACACCCGAAGACTGGCAAGACGATGACGCTCTACAAATCAAAACAGGGCCTCTTCTTGAAGAAAGGCCTCCGGCGTATCTACCTCCCCGACTCTGTAAAAGCTGATTCTCTCACCCCCGCCGAGGCCGCTGAATATCTGAAATAAAAAACGGCGCACCACAACGGCGCGCCTCCCATATCGGATCAGAGACCTATTTCAAGGTTGGCTCGACATCATCTGGCGACAATGCTTCACAGCCTCAGTCTTATCCTACACAGATTCGATATGGTCCTGTGACTTTATCATACAAACCCATCTCGGTGTATAGTAGCCAGATGACCACCGCGAAGGAGATTATCGGTGCGATGAGCGCGCCCTCGGCCGCAGATATCGCCTACGTGGAGAAGGCGTACGAAGTCTCTAAAACAGCGCACGAGGGCCAGACGCGCTACTCCGGCGAGCCCTACTTCGTCCACCCGTCCGCCACCGCGAAGATACTCGCCGAATACGGCATGGACGCTGTCACTATCGCCGCGGGCCTTCTCCACGACGTCGTGGAAGACGGTAAAGCCTCACGGGAAGAGATAGAAAAAGAATTCGGGAAAGAACTGCTCTTCATCGTAGACGGCGTTACCAAGCTCGGCACGCACAAGTATCGCGGTGCGGAGCGCCACGCAGAAAGCCTCCGCCGACTCCTCGTCGCTACCGCGAGCGACATACGCGTACTTATCGTGAAGCTCGCCGACCGCTACCACAACATGCAGACCTTGGAGCATGTGCCGGAGCACAAACGCAAGCGTATCGCACTAGAGACTATAGAGATCTACGCACCGATCGCCGACCGGCTCGGCATGGGACGTATGAAGCGCGACCTAGAGGACCTCGCCTTCCCCTTCATAGACCCTGATGCTGCGACGCACGCCGCTGAGGTGCGCAAACTGAAGACGAAGGAGACGGAAGCGGGTCTCGCGAAAGTGCGTAAGGAGCTTGGGCACGAACTCGCGAAGAAGGGTATGAAAGCGTTCCGTACCGACATCCGCATGAAAGGGCTCTGGAGCTTGCACCAGAAGCTTAGACGTAAGGAGGACGATATCAGCCGCATCCACGACATCGCGGCGCTCCGCATCATCGTGCCAACTATTGAGGACTGCTACACCACGCTCGGCATGGTGCACGCGCTCTACAAGCCGCTTCCAGGAGAGTTTAAAGACTACATCGCCTTCCCGAAACCCAACGGGTATCAGAGCCTTCACACGACCGTCGTGACACCTGAGGCAGGCGTCGTGGAGATACAGATACGCACCGAAGAGATGCACCGCCACGCGCAGTTCGGTATCGCGTCGCATATGTCATACAAACAGCTCGGCAAAGGCATTGAGAAAATGGATAAGGAGACACAGAAGAGTCGCTTCTCTTCTCTCTCGTTCTCGTGGCGCTCGCTCATACCCTCGCTCATGCGCGTCGTGAAGAAAGACAGCGAGACAACGGGGAAAGTGACGGTCCCGCCGTGGCTCGCGGAGCTCGCCGAAGCGCATGCAGGTGACGCAGGATCCGAGGAGTTCGTGGAAGGACTCAAGGAGGACTTCTTCTCGCATCGCGTATTCGTCTTCACCCCGCAGGGCGACGTGATAGACCTGCCCGCCACCTCCACGCCGATAGATTTCGCCTATGCAATACACAGCGACCTCGGCGACCACTTGCAAGGAGCGAAAGTGAACGGCAAGCTCGTCTCGTTTGATACGCCGCTCGGCAACGGTGACGTTGTGGAGATAATCCGTCGCGACTCAGCGCACCCGTCAGCCAAGTGGCTTGATATCGTGCGTACCTCGCTCGCGCGCAGGCACATACGCTCAACCCTCGGCCTCACGGTAGAGACGCCACCGCGCCTTCGCACACGCCGCACCCGTAAAACTACTTAAACTGAGAAATTAGAGACAGAGTAGAGCTCGTCTTCGGGCGTCTCGTCGGGCGCAGCGGGCGCGACAGGGTCACTCTCAATCTGAGTCGTGTTGGGAAAAACAGTAGGCGAACCGTCGGCGGTCTTCGCTGCCTTCTCTTTCTCGGTGGCGAGCACGTCTACGAGCTGCTGCAGGTCGTCGGGCGAGAAGAATTCTATGAGCAGGCGACCGCCCTCGGCGTTGGTCTCTATGATGACACGCGTGCCAAGCGTCTCGGTGAGTGACTTCTCTATCTCCACCATCTCTTGAGACTTCCGGTGGTGCGAACGCACACGTTCCTGCGCGATAGAGCGCGCGATACGTTCGGCAGTACGGACTGGAAGCCGCTTCAAGATGATCTCTTTGAAAAGCGTCTCTTGCTCTTCGGGGCGGCTGTTGAGCGCAAGGAGCGGGCGCGCGTGACCCTCGCTGATCTCCTTCGCCACAACGGCGTTCTGCATGTGTTCAGGGAGCGTAAGCAGGCGAAGCGAGTTAGAGACGTACTCGCGGCTCTTACCGATCTTCGCGGCAGTCTCGGCGTGCGAGATGCCAAACTCGTCAATGAGTTTCTGGAGTGCTTTCGCGCGGTCAATCGCGTTCAGGTCTTCGCGCTGGAGGTTCTCAATGATAGCCAACTCCAGCTTGGTAAGGTTGCTGTCACCTTGGCGGATAACGACCGGCACTTGCTTGAGCCCTGCAAGCCGGCTCGCGCGCAAGCGGCGCTCGCCAGCGACGAGCTCGTACACGCTTTCTAGACCACCGTTCGGCTTCTCCACTTCGTTGCGAGAGACCACGAGCGGCATAAGCACGCCGTACTGGCGGATACTCTCTGCAAGCGACTTGAGCCCCTCCTCGCTGAACTCCTTGCGCGGCTGATACGGGTTCGGCACGATGCGCTCAACGTCAATCCAAAAGACCGAGTCGTATTTTGTCGGTACGTAGCGCGCATCGTCGTTCATGTAAAAGATTTTAGCATATGGTATCGTGCATGCTAAGCGCCTCTGGGGCGCGACAATGCCGGGGTGGCGAAATGGTAGACGCAAGGGATTCAAAACCCCTCGCCGCAAGGCATGAGAGTTCAAGTCTCTCCCCCGGCACTAACAAAACAAAACCGACCCAAAGGGTCGGTTTTGTTTCCTACAACTTCCCCACCAAGCCGAGCCCCGGCTCAAGCGTGTCGCCCCCTGGTTCCCACGACGCGGGGCACACTTGACCCTTGTGCGTGTCCACGAACTGCGCCGCTTGGAGCTTACGAAGCGTCTCTGCGCCCTTGCGGCCGATAGAGTTGTCGTTGATCTCCATGGAGCGGAGCGTGCCGAGCGGGTCTATGACAAATGTGCCGCGGAGCGCGAGACCTTCGTCAGGTGTATGTGCGGCCTCACCGCCCTCCACGAGCACCCCAAAGGCATACGAAAGCTTGCCAGATGGGTCTGCTGCCATCGGGTACTCAATCTGCTTGATACCCTCGGAGGTGTCGTGCCACGCCTTGTGCGTGAAGACAGTGTCGGAGGAGACCGAGATGATCTCTGCGCCGAGCGCTTGGAACTTTGGGTAGAGCTTTGCCAGCTCCTCAAGCTCGGTCGGACACACGAAGGTGAAATCTGCCGGATAGAACACGAGCACGACCCACTTCCCGCGCAGCTGCGAGAGGCTCATCTTCGCTATCGCGTCTTTGTGGTATACCTCAAATTCAAAATCAGGCACAGCCTCGCCGACCCGCACCTGCGAGACATAGTCCCGAACCGGGTCATGGAACTCTCCGCAGTGCTCGCAATAGTTACTCTTAGTCTCTTTCATGGTGTGTTGGTTATGTGGAGGCTATGATACCATCGCGGATAATGAAAGGCCAAATACTCTGCATCGTAGGACCGACGGCGTCGGGTAAATCTTCGCGCGCGGTTGAGGAGGCTCGCGCGCGTAACGGTGAGATTATCTCTGTGGACTCGCGACAAGTGTATCGTGGTCTTGATATTGGTACAGAGAAAATAACCACGGAGGAGATGTGTGGTGTACCGCACCACCTGCTAGACATCCGCGACCCCGAAGAGGCGTACTCCGCCGGAGATTTCGTGCAGGATGCCGCGCGACTGATTGAAGACATACGGGCGCGCGGCAAGCTCCCCATACTCGTCGGCGGCACGCATTTTTATTTTGATGCACTCCTCAACGGCCTCCCGATGGGCACTGATGCGAACCCTGAATTGCGCGAAAGATTGGAGAAGTTCTCCACGGAAGAGCTGTATGCGCGAGTGCGCGCGGAAGATACGCGTCGCGCCGACGAGTTAGATCCCCTGAATCGCCGCCGGCTCATCCGCGCACTTGAGATCATCGCCGCGAAAGGAAGTGTTCCCGCGAGGCTCAATCCTGCACAAACATATGCGGTTGAGTGGATAGTGATAAACCCACCTCGCGAAGAACTGCGAGCGCGGATAGACGCACGGCTCAAAAGCGCTTTTGATAGAGGGCTTATAGACGAGGTGCGTCGCGTACGAGAAAAGGTGGGTGACGCACGACTCAAGGAACTCGGCCTTGAGTATAAGATCGTAGGCGAATATCTCCGCAACTTGGAAGCTTCGCTTCCAAGTGGAAGCGAAGCTTCCAAGTTGCTTCCTATCCTCTCCGCGAAGCTCTGGCAGTACGCGCGCCGCCAGAAAGCGTGGCTCCGCAAATTGGGGCACGCGACACCCTAAATTATTGACACGTGCAGCCGTCCTTCAGAGTATAGTGCCAAGAATCGCCCGGATAATTGTTCCAAGTGAGGCACGCCGCGCTCGCGGCCTGAGTCGTGGCAATATTGGCGTTGCCACCGGAGACTGAGATATCTACACCCTTGCCGCTGCTGTGGGTGGAAGCGCTCTGAGCGACCGCGCCGCAATTCCACGCAGACCCAAAGTGTTTCGCTACTTCGGCCGAGACAGAACTCTTCAGTGTGCTGCACACCGCATCAGAATTGGATTGCAACCCTTGTGTACACCACCGATCGCGGATTTCGTATAGGTGCGTCTGGTACGACTGCGGGCGATAGGCAGATGTGACCGTGCCTGTGTTCCCATTCAAATTGAGCGCCCGTACAAATTTATTCACGCAGGTGTGCAGTCGGGGATCGGTATTGTCCCAGATGACAGTCTGTCCACCCTCCATCTGCTGCGCAAGAGGGTCAGTGATCGGCGAGAGGGCTGGCACGGAGCAAGCCACTGCGAGACCGGACGGCGCACCCGCTCCGCCGGCTTGCTTCAAACTCACTGCAATCGGGAGGCAGATATCGGCTCCCCCACTGGTGATGAGACTGGACCACACGCCTCCCGCGTTCTTAGAATCGTAGAGCACCGCCATAATCGCATCCACTATCATCCATGCGGCGAGCGCGACGACGAGACCGACAACCAGATTGGTCAGGACGTGCCGAGCCTGAGTCTTCCCTCCCGCGCTTATAGGATTGAAGACGAACAGGAATCCCGCGTACGCGAACATAAGAGGAGCGACAAAGACGATGATGACTGTGATGGCGAAACTGATGATGTTGTTGACGACAAGCATCACCATGCCCCAACCCGCTGCACATGTCGCATATTCTTTGGGGATTATGGGGCCGAGGAACGGTATCGCCGCATGGGTGAGCTGCGGCAAGACGAGTGCACTAAAGGCGACGAGGAGGACTATGAGCGGGGTGCGAGAGCGCATGTGTATATCATACCAGCTCGCCCGCGTGCGACGCTCGGCTTTTCCCCCATTCATATTTCTGCTATCGTGCACACACGGCTACAACATTGCCCTGCAATGTTCGCCCGACGCAAAGCGTCTAGGGGTCCATCGTATAGTGGTAGTACATCGGTCTCCAAAACCGACAGTCCAGGTTCGATTCCTGGTGGGCCCGCAAAGACGAAAAGTCCTGACCTGCGTCAGGGCTTTTCGCTTTGCGGGGGCCAGAGCGATGTTTTGTCAGCAGACAAAACCGCGAGGCGGGGTCGCGGAAAATCCTTTGCGACGGCAAAGGATTTATCCGTGACCGCAAAAGATATCTGCAAGGGTGCTTTTTCATTTTGCGGGCCCAAGCGAGCGAACTGCTTCGCTCGCGTCCAGGAATCGGAGCGCCGGAATATGTTTTCTTCAGCAGAAGAAAACTATGAGGCGGCGCCTAGACCAATACCGAGCGACGGCGAGGTATCGAGTCGGAGGAGATAAGTCGTAATCGACGGTCCTGGTGGGTCCGCCGAGATTCCCATGAAGCTAGAACAGCTCCTGTAGATATTCACCAATTTCCCTATAAGAATTTAGGAAGATCATTTTACTTCCAAATTTTGCGATGAGTTTAGATTTCTTCTGCTCGCCCTTAAGGGTGCGGCGCACCATCTCAACAAAAAACTTTAGTTCGTGCCATGCGGAGAGCTCCTTGTGCCGCAACGATGGCTTAAGCGCTCGCTTGGCATGATTGGCCAGTCTGCGCCACATCGGAATATCGAGGTAAATAATCGTATCTGCCATTTCTCCAATTTCTGGCAGGATGCGTAAATACCGTCCATCCGAGACCCACGATTCTGTTTGGAGCGCTGCTAACGCATTACGTCTCAAAGTCGCCTCCATTACTTTCTCTTTCTCAGAACCCCGTCGCACGTCTGCGCCTCCCGCCTCAAAATAGAAGCGGTCGAGATGGATGTGCGGTATAGCTAGCTTCTCACTTATTTTCTTGGCCAAGGTCGTTTTGCCACTCCCCGATTCGCCCATGACGCTTATACGCATGGACTTAGTTTACAACACATTGACATATTTATAATTTCATGTGTATAATATATGCGGAATGTTAGACACCTCCCTGGTGTCTTGTCCATTGACACACTTACTTCAAGGAGATTCTTCTATGATCTGGCTACTTTCTGCCGGTTCGGCGCTCATCGCGGCGCTTCCCTGGCTGTTCTTGAAAGATCGCAGGACCAGCGCGCCGTACGTTTTCGCGGTGACGTTCGTGATTGCGGCCATCCTCTACTTCATCTTCACCCCCTCGCTCGCCGGCCCCTTCTTCGGCGGTTTCGGCGTCATCAGCCTTTTCCTCCTCTGTTTCGGTGCCGTGTATGCCATGATTTCCAACGGCGGCGGCGCTCCTTTCGGAGCGGCAATCGTCGCGGTGTTCGTGTTCGCGATAACGGGGGTCACTTCAAGCACCGTCTTCCGCGGCCCTGAATATGCCGCGCTCGTCGGGCCTATCGAGGTTCGGGACTGGAAGGACGACATACAGCCGAAAGATCCGCGGCACTTCCGCGCGAGTTCGCCCGAGAACGCTCAGTTCATGGCGGGCCGTGCTGTTGGACAAGCGACGGCCATGTCGGGACAAGGCCAGCAACAACAAACCATGAGTCAGTTCCAACTGGTCGAGGATATCTCATCGATCCAGATCATCCGGGGCGAGCTCTGGACGATCATCCCGCTCGACTGGAACGGGTTCGGCCCGTGGTCATCCACGACGCCCGGCGTTCCCGGATACATGAAGGTGCACGGAGAGGATCCAATTCATCCGGCGCAATTCATACCGGTCAAGAGCGGCAACGAGATGCGCTACACGCCTGGCGCGTACTGGCATCAAAACCTGCAACGTCTGGTGTGGAACGCACAGCCGACGAAAGTCATCGTTGACACGCACCTCGAGATCGACGACGGAGAAGACGGCGGAAAGCCGCACTTCGTGGTCTCACTCGCTGAGCCCACCATCGGCTGGTTCGGCGAAAAGGTGGTCGGCTCGGTCATCGTGAATCCGGTTGACGGCAGTGGTGCCGACAAGTTCTACCCGCTCGGCCAAGAGCCTGCGTGGGTCGATCGTGTCATGGCGCCTCACATCGTCCATGACAACATCGACTATCATGGCCGTTACGCGAACGGGTGGTGGAACAAGGCTTGGTCGAATCTGAACACCAACACCGCGACCCAGACCCACTTCGGCTATGGCTCGAACAACGAGCCGGTGCTTGCAACGGGTATCGCATCGCACTCCAGCAAGAACGGCGATAAGAAGCCCGACTCTCTCCTGGGCGTCTACTACACGAATACTCGGACCGGTAAAACGACCGAGTACCGCGTGCCTGGCGGCGCCACGGAAGAGACCTGCATCAACCAAGTGAACCAGATCGGCGAAGTGCGGCGGGACGGGCTTCACGGCACGACCCCCCAGCTCTACAACGTCTACGGTCACCTGGCCTATGTGGTGCCGACGCAAAACGCAAGTCATGCGTTCGCTGGTGTCGCGATCTGCGACATCACGAACGTGCAGGTGATCGCGTGGGGCAAGAACGCACACGATGCGGCCTTGCTCTTCAAACAGGTGCTTACCGGCGCCGGTTCGCAGATCGCAATCGATGGTTCAAGCGAGCATACGAAGATCACCGGACGCGTGTCGAGGGTCGGCACGCAGATGATCAGCGGCGACACGGTCTTCTATTTCCTTCTTGAGGGGGTGCCTCACCTCTTCACGGGACCTGGAAAGGCCGAAGCGACGATCCCAGTGACGCAGGTCGGTGATTCAGTCTCCATCGACTACATCAACTCGGGCGAAGACGTTCTGCCGATCTACTCTTTCAAGAACAACTCGGTGGCGCTGAACACAACGGCGCTTCACCAAGAAGTTCGCGAACGGGCGGGGACGCGCATCGACGCGGTCCGCAATCCGGATGATGGGGCTCGCTCAAAGGCGATCCTCGACAAGCTCTCTCCGGCTGAACGGGCGTTGCTCGAGAAGACCCTGAAGAAGTAAGCGAAGTTCCCTTGCGCAAGTGCGGTCACGAGTTGACCGCACTTTTTCTTTTCTCGGCGTGTAATAATTTTGCGACATTTGCATAGTGTTGTATATAAAACACGGGACAGGCCGTTGTGGGCCCAAGCACGCGCTGTTTCTAAATATCTGTATAATTGGAAAATATGACCACTCCCAAGAGCATCTTGTTCGTGTGCACCGGCAATATCTTCAGGAGCCTCTCTGCGCAAGAGTGTTTCAAGAAATACCTTGCCGACAACGGCATTACCGACTGGACCGTCGGCTCCGCCGGAACAGTTGCCGATAAGGCTGAGCTTGATCCGAAGACGCTTGAGACGCTGCGATCGTTTGGTATAGAGAATGTCGTGCACGAACAGCGGCGACTCTCGCGCGAGATACTTGATGCCTATGACGTCGTCGTCGCTATGGCGGAGGACCACCTAGAGTTCATGAAATCGGAGTTTGATTACCGGTACGCTGTCCTCTTCAACGAGATGGCGGCGCACGGCCGCACTTCCGTGAGGAGTGTTGCCGACATTACTGGGGACTGGCAGGACAATCGGCCGGCTGTTGAAGACGCGATAGGACGCACGGTGAAGCATATCCACGAGAAGACGCCTGCCCTCTTTCAAAATGTTTCCGAGCGGTTCTACCTCTTCAGCGATTTTGTTGAGGGACGCGTGACCCATCGGAACGGCTACCCGCTCATTACGCTCCACGAGACGCCGCATTCAATCGCGTTCATGTCGGTAGATATCCCTCAAAACGAAGACGGACATGTGCTCGTCATACCGAAGACACGCTACCCCAACCTCTCGCTCATACCGGACGAGACACTGAAGGACATCTTCGCGTCAATCAAGAAGATAGGCGACGCGATCAACACGACGCACGGCGGCTACAATATCCTCCTCAACAACGGCTTAGACGCTGGGCAGTACATGATACACACTCACTTCCACATAATCCCTCGCAGAGAAGGCGACGGTATCAAGATGGAGGGCTGGAAGCACCCGAAGATAAGCCGCGAGGATTTCATAGAGCTCAACGAGAAGCTGAAGCAGGAAATAGAGCGCGTGGCTTCGTAGGACGTATTTCATGAACGTAATTCCCTCTCGTTCTACCTGCAGTGCGTGCGGCACAAGTCCGGTGAACCACCGCCTCTTCCGCGCCCTTAGCGTCTTTGACGAGGTACTCGCAAAGACGCTCGGCAGACTCTCTGCTGTCCTCAACAGCCCCCATGAACAGGCGGTGGCACACACACTCTACGGATGGCTAACCTCCCTGTTCCACGCATTCGGTCTCGTGACGTTTAACACTGACCCCTCGCGGGCGGCAAGCGGGCGCTCAGAACTCGTCTGGCACGAAGCGAACCGGCGCGGCATCCGCATGGAGCAACTCGTCTTCCGCGGGAAGCACTTGGAACAATATCGTGCGCAGGTTGACGATCGCTGGTTTTATTTTGACAGCATCCCTGTGCCGCCGCGCCTCATGCGAGAAGACACTTCGTGGATAGACGACAAACTACTGTTGGCAAAGCGACTTCACGAGCACGGACTACCCACACCACACGCACGATGCGTTACCTCATGGGGCGATGCGGAGGAGGCCTTCCACACCATGACGAAGCCCGTCATCGTGAAGCCTCGCCGAGGGTCGCGTGGCCGGCACACGACAACCCGCATCGGGACACTCGCAGAACTGCGCACCGCCTACGATCTCGCACAAGAGATAGCTCGTGAATTGGTGATAGAGGAGCACCTCTTCGGGAGCGTGTGTCGTGCGACCGTCGTCGGTGGCAA